>NZ_CAKZII010000159.1 GCF_936931525.1 uncultured Aurantimicrobium sp. | reverse complement strand
CATACGTGGTTTGGATTCAAGAAGAAAGTAATAGTAGCAACCATTGTTGCTTTAGCAATTGTTTTGTGCGTTACAACATCTTCCCACGCAGTCAGTAAGCCAGTTGCAATCACTAAAACTGACACAGAAGAGAAGGTAACTCTCTTCAGCAAGATTGGCCCTTACGATGTGGCTGCTGCTGAGTCGTCTCCTAGCATTACGATAGAGACAGTTACCATTGCCCCACCACCCCCTCCCAACCCTCCAGCTGGGACACTCCTACTTGCTGCTGCAAAAGCACAGCTTGGGACTTGGCAGGATTGCACTGCATTGGTTGAGAAGTCTCTACGTACCCTCGGGTATTCAGTAGGCGATCTTGCACCAATGGGGTTTGGTTCTTATGGAATCGTCGTACCTGCGGAGGGTGCTCAGCCTGGTGACATTATGATGCGCTGGGGTCACGTGGCTATTTACGCTGGTGACGGTGTAGCTATTCATGGTGGGTACAACGGTACGACCGTTGAAGTTGGAGGAGCAGGTTCTTCTCCTTATGACTACTCGGTAATCATTCGATTGCCGTAGCTAGCAAAAGAAAGCCCCCGTCCTAGTGGCGGGGGTTTTCTCTATCTCTTGTTTATCTTCTTTAGATATTTGAGCCAAGCTTTGTGTACTTTGATTGCGTGTTTAGTGTCTTCAATTTCTGCTTTATAGTTCCTGGTTTGGATTAGTTCCTTGTACCAGTTTCCCACGTTGAAGTAGTAGACATAGCCACCGTCTTTTAGTGGGTATTGACCGTCGGCCTCTACTTTAATTTTTGCCATGCCTAGATTATACGCCAAACCCCCGCCGATCGAGAAGTCCCAATCCAAAGCGGGGGTTTGCGAAATGGACAACAACGTTTGTCTAGAATAATTGGTGGCCGAGATAATTGTATCAGTTCTGATACAGAAAACCCCCAGCACTCCATAGAGAAACTGGGGGTCCAACGTGCATGACGGGCCGAAGCTGGCGATGCTGTTGTTACTCTTATTTTATTTTACAGCAGGTCTGAAAGTTCTTCAGACAACTTCTCATATGAGCGCGAGCCGTTGATTGTCTGAATGACTTCACCATTCTGGAATACAAGCATCGCAGGGATAGAACGAATGCCATAGCTCATAGCGAGCTCTGGAGCATCTTCTACGCTCAACTTGGCAATCTTGAGCTTGTCCTGGTCCTCTGCGAGCTTGTCGAGGTGGGGGAACATAGCCTTGCAAGCTGAGCACCACGATGCCCAGAACTCTACAAGAACTGGCTCAGAGCTGGTGAGAACATCAGAGTTGAATGTCTCTTCTGTTAGTTCAGTCACCCCTGCCGCTTCTTTGATTGGCTCACAGCAACCGCCGCCGCAGCAGCCTTCAACTTCTGACATTATTCTTTGCTTCCTGTGTGTGCAGCTGCGTTCGACTCGTAGCTGGTGTTGGTTGCCTCGAAAAAGTTGACCAACTGCAAGGTGTCGTTGGCGGTTGCCATCCACTTTGCGGGGTTCGAGACCTTGTACTCGGCCTCGAAGCCTAGCTCCTCGAGACGACGGTCAGCCAGGTACTTGACGTACTGGTTGATGTAGTTCGAGTTGAGGCCCAGGATGCCGTTGGGGAGGAGGTCGCGGTTGTACTCTTCTTCCATCTCGACAGCGTTGAGGATCATGCCCTTGATTTCTTCTGCGAACTCAGGAGTCTGCAGGTCAGGGTTCTCTTCGAGCACCGTCAGGATCAGGTTGATACCGAACTTGAGGTGCAGCGACTCGTCGCGTACAACCCAGTCCATGAGCGAACCGAAGTTGCGCAGCAGGTTGCGCTGACGGAAGCTCAGAGCAACCATGAAGCCCGAGTAGAACCAGAGACCCTCGAGGATGACGTTGTACGCAACGAGGTTGCGAACGAAGTCTTTCTTGCCCTCGGTGGTGGTGATGTCGAGAGTCTGCTCGGTCATGCGCTTGATGAAGCTGACCTCGAACTCCTCCTTGCGGGCCATCGAGGGCACCTTGACGTGCGAGGAGTAAGCCTCTTCGCGGTCAATCGGGAAGGTCTCGAGAACGTACTCGAACGACATGCAGTGGTTGGCTTCTTCCCACATCTGCTTCGCGAGGTACAGGTGCGCCTCGGGAGCGTTGACGTAGGGGTAGACACCTCATTGGGGTTGAAGTAGCTCATCAAGAAGGTGATGGCGTGACGTTCTTCGTCCGTCATCTTCTTGAAGTCTGCGATGTCCTCACCGAGCTGAATCTCGTTGGGGAACCACGTGTTGGCAACGGCCTGGTCGTACAGATCCATGGCCCACTTGTAGGTCACTGGCTTGAGCAGGAGTCCTTCCTGGACTCCGGTGCCGAGAATACCCATTGTGTTCTCCTTCTGTCTCTAATGTTTGTGGTGCTTACGGATGCGCGGGCGCGCCTTCCGCAGGGGTGTCTAGTGGGTGCCTACTGGCACGAATCGCACTGCAGAAGATCCATGGGATCAACCGGCACGAAGTACTCGTCAACGAGTTCAGCCTGAGTCATCGGGTTCATGCGTCACCTCCAGCAGCGCCGAAGCCGAAGCCCTTGCGGGCAGGGGCAGGAACGGAAGGCTCAGCCGCAGCAACGGCCGACACCGCGTGAGGTTCGGTCGATGCACCAGCGGTGCCGCTTCCGAAGCCGAAGCCACGCTTAGCTCCACCGCCCGAAATCTCTTCCGACTTGTTGACCTTGACGGTCGACTGCTCGGCGGTGTGACGAGGCTTCATGTGTAGGTAGTAGGTGGTCTTGACACCGCGCTCCCAGGCACCCGAGTAGATGTCCATCATCTCGTCGAGGTCACGGGTTTCGAGGTACATGTTGCGGCTGATCGCCTGGTCGATCCACTTCTGCGCACGCGCCGCCACCTCGAGGAACGAGTAGGGCGAAAGCTGGAAGCTGGTCTTGTAGGTGGCCTTCACACTGTCGGGAATCAGAGCAATGCTCTGAATGTCACCCTGACTGCG
>NZ_CAKZII010000158.1 GCF_936931525.1 uncultured Aurantimicrobium sp. | reverse complement strand
GCCTGCAGATTGCCGTGGGCGGCTGCTTAGCTCAGAAAGATCAAGCACTGCTTCTGAAGAAAGCACCCTGGGTTGACGTGGTGTTTGGAACCCACAACATGGGCTCACTGCCAAGTCTTCTCGAGCGTTCACGTCACAATCACAAAGCTGAGATTGAGATTCTAGAATCTCTCGAAACTTTCCCCTCAACCCTTCCTACTAAGCGCGATTCGACATATTCGGGGTGGGTTTCCATTTCAGTGGGATGTAACAACACCTGCACCTTCTGCATCGTGCCCAGCCTCCGAGGCAAAGAACGCGACCGCCGTCCAGGGGAAGTTCTCAATGAAGTCAAGGCACTCGTTGATCAGGGTGCCATTGAGGTCACACTTCTTGGGCAAAACGTGAACACCTACGGTGTTGAGTTTGGTGACAAGGGTGCTTTTGCCAAGCTGTTGCGAGCATGCGGTGAGATTGAGGGGCTGGAGCGCGTACGCTTCACCAGCCCACACCCCGCTGCTTTCACCGATGACGTGATTGCTGCCATGGCAGAGACGCATAACGTTATGCCTCAACTGCACATGCCACTGCAGTCAGGCTCGGACAACGTCCTCAAAGCAATGCGTCGCAGTTACCGCAGTGAGAAGTTCTTAGGAATTCTCCAGCGCGTGAGAGAGGCAATGCCTCACGCGGCGATCAGCACAGACATCATTGTGGGATTCCCTGGTGAAACAGAGGAAGACTTCGAAGAAACCATGCGGGTCGTGGCAGAAGCACGCTTTGCTACCGCCTTTACTTTCCAATACTCCAAGCGTCCGGGGACTCCGGCAGCGGAGATGGAAGGGCAAATCCCCAAGGCAGTTGTGCAGGAACGCTATGAGCGTCTGCTCAAGTTCCAAAACGACATTGCATGGCAAGAAAACAAGGCACAAATTGGCCGAGAAGTTCATGTCTTGGTTGCCAACGGTGAAGGTCGTAAAGACAGTGCCACAGAGCGCATGAGCGGCCGTGCTGAAGATTCTCGCCTTGTGCACTTCGAAGTGACTCCCGGTAGTGAGGTTCCACGCCCTGGAGATATCGTCACAGTGACAATCACTGAAGCAGCACCTTTCCACCTTCTTGCTGACGACCCCACCGGATCTCCATTGAAGGTGCGACGCACCATCGCTGGAGATGCCTGGGACCGTGAACAAGCCGAGAGCTGTGGTGTTCCCAGTACTGGAGGGGCCAAGAACTTAGGCTCAACTTCCATTCCCGTTGTGGGATTAGGAATGCCAAGCCTTCGGGTTTCTACTGCGCCGATCTACGACCTCGACGACGGACAACGCTAGCGTGAGCGAGAAAACCCAGATCCTTGCGATTGTGGGAGCTACCGGGACAGGTAAGTCTGAGTTGTCCTTGGACGTGGCAGAGGCACTTATTGCACAAGGTCATGGCGTTGAGATTGTTAATGCGGATGCCATGCAGCTCTATGCCGGCATGGATATTGGCACCGCCAAATTACCTGTAACTGAACGTCGCGGAATTGCGCACCACATGTTCGATGTTCTCCAGGTCACGGATGAAGCTGCCGTTGCGGATTATCAAGCACGGGCCCGCGAGGCCATTGTGGACATCAATTCCCGAGGCAATCTGGCAATCTTGGTCGGTGGTTCGGGGCTCTACGTCAGCAGTGTTCTGTTTGATTTTGACTTTCCAGGCCATGACGACGTGATCAGGGAGCGTCTGGAGCAAGAGCTTGAAGAGCTAGGTTCAGGCGCGTTGTTTCAACGCTTGAAGGAATTAGCTCCCGAAGCGGCAGAGCGCATAGATCAGCAGAATTCACGCAGGGTAGTCAGAGCACTAGAAGTACTAGAAGTGACGGGAAGCACTGCGGCACTAGGAACTCTGCCCGAAGAGGCCGTCTATTGGCGCTCAACGGTGATTGCTGGTTTGGCTGAAGACCGAGAGGTTCTCGTCGAGCGTTTAGATCGCCGTGTGGAGAAGATGTGGGCTGACGGTCTTCTTGATGAGGTGCAGAAGCTCATTCCACTGGGAATCGAACGAGGCATTACCGCTCGCAGGGCTATTGGATATGCCCAAGCACTTGCAGAGCTTGCCGGTGAGATGACGCAATCTGAAGCTATCGAAGAGACACAGTCCATTACCCGTCGATATGCCCGTCGCCAGGTCAGTTGGTTCAAGCGTTATGCAGACCTGGAGTGGCTCCCTGCCGGTGGCGTGGACAACGTCTCACAGGTGATCTCCCGGTTGAGCCTTTAAGCTGGAGTCATGGCAATATCGTTGCACTTCACTAAGGGACACGGAACCGGGAACGATTTCGTTCTCTATAGCGACCCTGAGGGTGAACTTCCACTGACCCCGAGTCAGATTGCAGCGTTGTGTGATCGCCACTTCGGCATTGGTGCTGATGGTGTGATTCGCGCAGTGAAGAGCAGCAAGCTCAATCGTAAACACGAACCTGGCCAGATCGTTATGGATCCTGCAGGTGCTGCTGCGCTTGCCGAAGACTCTGCAGCCGAGTGGTTCATGGACTACTACAACTCCGATGGCTCACTCTCCGAGATGTGTGGCAACGGTATTCGTGTGTATGCCAAGTATTTGCTCGAAACGGGTTTAGCTTCCATCAACCGTGGAGAGACCCTCGCCATTGGTACTCGTGCTGGGGTGCGTGACCTCACCGCACAGGGAACGCAGTTCCAAGTTGATATGGGTCGTTGGAGCTTTGACGGCGGTGAGCCTGTCGTGAAGGTCGCTGGTGTTCCTGTTGCCCGCCCTGGCGTGGGCATTAACGTGGGCAACCCACATGTCATTGCGGCATTTGCTGACGATGCGGAACTTGATGCCGCAGATCTGAGCTCAGCTCCCAGATTGGAACCTGAGCTCTCCGAAGGTGCCAATGTTGAGCTCGTCGTCCCTCATGACCCTCTCGTGAAAGACGGTGTGGGACACATCCGCATGCGTGTCCACGAACGCGGATCGGGTGAGACGCTGTCGTGCGGAACGGGTGTTGTTGCAGCGGCTTTAGCTACACGGCACTGGGCGGGCGAGGGTGCTCCCCATAACTGGCGTGTTGACGTTCCAGGAGGAACCCTTGCCGTGCGCATGTTCCCCACGGAAGAGGGAGAACATGTCGCTCTGTCAGGCCCAGCGGAGCTTGTGTACACCGGAACAGTAGAACTGGCCTAAATCTCGATGAAAACATCACACAAGGCCATCTGGAGCCTGTCAGTAGCATCACTTGCCGTGCTCACTCTTGCGGGGTGTGACCAGATTCCCAGCTTGGATGCCAGTGATAAGCAAGTCAATACTGCTGCCTGCGAAGCTGTCGGGACCACCTGGAATACTCTCAACACTGCACTGAGTTCTGGTGATATTGCGGGGCTACCTTCCGCCTTCATCAACATTCCTACTCAGCTGGATGCGGTCTTGAGCAAAGCTACCGATAAGCAACTGACTGAAGCTGTAACCGAGCTCAAGAAGAACGCACAATCTGTCGTTGACGGTAATCAGCCAGACGTTGCAGGTTTTATTGCTTCCGGTGTGGGTATCTCCGCACGATGCGCCATCTTGGGCGCATCGGTGAACTTGGAATTGCCGAAGCTTCCTTAGTTCGTTCGAACTACCTTGATGATCCGGAAACCCTTCCGGGTGTCCTCACGAGTGACTTCGTGTGTTCCCTCGAACTGTGTGCCAAGCCATTTCTCGAACGAATCAGCACCGAGATGCTTTGCCACCACGAGGTATGCCACACCATCGACGGTGAGGCGGGGGAGCCACGTGGTCATGATCTCGTGCAGTTCAGCCTTGCCCACGCGAATGGGAGGGTTAGACCAGATCAGGTCAAAGCTCAGGTTCGTGTCGAAAGAATCTGGAAGACCAACGGTGATGTTGGAAAGACCCAACCGTGCCGCATTCCTTCGGGTCAGCTCAAGTGCGCGCTCATTCACGTCAACGGCGTAGATTGCAGCTTCTGGAGCCTCGAGTGCAAGCGTGAGTGCCAAGGGGCCCCAGCCACAGCCAAGATCCAGGAAGTTTCCTGAAGTGTCAGGGGTAGGAACGCTATAGAGCAGCTGTTCAGTACCTGCATCGATGTGATCTGGGCTGAAAATACTTCCCGCAGTCTCCACGGTGTAATCACCGTGCGCCAAGCGCACAGCAATCTCAGTACTTCGGAATTCGCCTACTGGCTGTGCCGAAAAGTAGTGCTCGGTCTTCTTCTCGGTCATATCTTCAGATTAGTTGACGGTGACGTTCCACGAACCGTCTGCCTTGATGGTGACGACGGAAGGACCAGCAGAGATGGGGCCGCGCTGGTCAACCATAGTTGTGGAATTAACCAGGGTCAGAGCAGCGGTTGTGGGGCCAAAGTACTGGGTAACCACAATGCCCTGATCCGGAGTGAACGTCTGTGCGTGCAATGTTGCTGCAGCACCTGCATACAAGTAGACGAGGTCACCACTGGTTGAACTTGGTGCCGACAAGGGGCCCTGTGCTGCGCTGGAAACAGGGGAGATCAAGATGGACCAGGTCACATCAGATGCTGTAGTGATTTTGAGAGCGCCAGCGGTGTCACTTCCATAGCCAGCAAGGCCAAACGCAACCGTTCCGTCATAGGTTCCCGCGGAAGACACAATGGTGTCGATCACTGTCACGTTGTCTGTCGCGAGCACCTCTACGACGAAAGGAACATCATTGAGGTTCGTGGTGTCAACCTTGACGACACCAGCAGTGATGTTGTTGCCAAAGTCCACAACCTTGGTTCCAGTTTGGTTGGTACGGCTCACTGGTGAGAATGTGCCGTAGGTCTTGTCCGCCCAGGCAGTTACAGGAACAACTGTGGGGCTCGGAGTGGGAGTGGGAGTCGCTGTTTTAGTGGGCGTTGGAGTCGGTGTGGGAGTGACCGTGGGAGTCGGCGTCTTCGTAGGTGTTGCCGTGGGGTGGGGCGTTGGTGTCACAGTAGGGATGCCTGAGTTTGTGGGCTCAGGCTTGGGTGCGCCGTTAGAAACCACCACAAACGTCACCAATGCAATCACAATGACAGCGGCAAGGGCGCTGACGATAATCCAAGGAAGTTTGGATGAAGATGCGGTGGGGTTTGGCGTAGACACAGGAACTCCTCATAGAAATGGTCTGCGTGGTGACGCAGACCGTATCCAGAGTTTATCGGGTGCGGACGGACAGCTCAACGGCTGTAACGGTTCATCTGATGGTGAAACTACGATCTTGGAGAGTGCTCAAGCTGGGAATGGTTCACAGTCAAGAGCGATATCTTTGAAGCAATGACTACTGAGTCCTCTGACGACATCGTTGACCGCGTTCTCTCCCGTGCTGCGGAGAAAACGGACCGGGCACGTGTTTCCGTGTTTTCGTCTGGCCGGGCACAAGCACTTGATGATTCTTCGTCCTCAGATCATGATCGAAGCTTTGACGGTGAGCAGCAGGATCTGGCTGACCGTATTTCCCTGCGTCGAGTTCAAGGGTTATCCACCGAACTCGAGGACGTTACTGAAGTCGAATACCGTCAGGTTCGACTTGAGAATGTCGTCCTCATCGGCGTGTATCCCAAGGGACAGGTCGAAGATGGCGAGAACTCGATGCGAGAGCTTGCGGCACTGTGTGAAACAGCGGGCGCTCAGGTCCTCGATGGTGTGATGCAGATGCGTCCCATGCCAGACCCTGCTACTTATCTTGGTCGAGGAAAGACTCAAGAACTGCGCGACCTTGTAGCCGCCCTTGGCGCCGACACTGTCGTGGCAGATACAGAACTTGCCCCCTCCCAGCGCCGTGCGCTTGAGGATGAGGTGAAGGTCAAGGTCATTGACCGCACCGCGGTTATCTTGGATATTTTCAGCCAGCACGCCAAGAGCCGCGAGGGTAAAGCCCAAGTTGAGCTTGCCCAGATGCAATACATGCTTCCCCGTCTGCGTGGCTGGGGTGAATCCATGTCTCGACAGGCCGGTGGCCAGGTGGGTAGTGGCGGCGCCGGTATGGGCTCCCGTGGTCCTGGTGAAACCAAGATTGAACTCGATCGCCGACGCATCAACACCCGTATGGCCAAGTTGCGCAAGCAGATCGAAGCCATGAAGCCTGCTCGAGACACCAAGCGCGCCAACCGCAAGCGCAACTCGGTGCCCTCTGTCGCCATCACGGGATACACCAACGCGGGAAAGTCATCCCTTCTCAACCGCATTACCCGTGCAGGTGTACTTGTTGAGAACGCACTTTTTGCCACCCTGGATGCCACGGTGCGACAGGCACAGACCGAAGACGGCCGCAACTACACCCTTGTTGACACAGTCGGCTTCGTGCGAAACCTGCCACACCAACTCGTTGAAGCGTTTCGCTCAACAATTGAAGAAGTCGCAGATGCAGACTTAATCGTTCACGTCGTAGACGCTTCTCACCCGGACCCTGCATCCCAGATTCGCACCGTCCGTGACGTGATTGGTGAAGCTGAAGCGTCAGATATTCCTGAGCAGATTGTCTTCAACAAGAGCGATCTCATCGATGACAACACTCGGTTGCTTCTTCGAGGCCTAGAACCCTCCGCCATCTTTGCCTCTGCACGCACAGGTGAAGGAATCGATGAAGTTCTGCAGGTCATCGCCGAGCGAATTCCCACGCCAGATGTTCCGTTGAACTTGTTAGTGCCTTATGAGCGGGGAGAAATTGTCTCGGCACTGCATGCCAAAGCAGTTGTGGATTCGACCGACTATGAAGAGGGCGGAACGCGCATGATTGTGCGCGTGAAGCATGCTGATCTTCCCCAGTTCGAGGAATTTATCTCTGCCTAGTTAGAGAACGTTGAAGTCTGAAAGCTGTGCTGACAATCCAGCACCATCGGGGGCATAAACCCACGGGGCATCACCGGCTTGAATGTGTTCTTCAGCCTTTTTGCGTCCACCGGCAAGCACGGCTTCACCGTTGGAGAGCTGACGGATGGCGACAGCTTTCACACTTTCTGGGTGCTCTTTTTCAAAAGCTGCATAGATCGCTTCATCGTGCTGGCCGTCATCTCCGACCAAAATCCACTTAATCTTCGGGAATTCAGACGCCAAACGGCGTAATTGAGTTTCCTTATGTGCCCTTCCAGAACGGAACATGCGGTCGTGGGTGGGACCCCAATCCGTGAGCAGCAGGGTCCCCTTGGGATACAGATTGCGACCGAGGAAACGGCGCAGAGTTGGTGCGACATTCCATGCACCTGTGGAGAGATACATCACAGGCATCTCTTCTTGGATGGCGGCAATGCGTGAAAGGAACACTGCCATGCCGGGGGTGGGGACGCGGGCATGTTCATCGAGAACGAACGAGTTCCAGGCGGCCAAGAACGGGCGAGGAAGAGCAGTCACCATGACAGTGTCATCCACGTCAGAGACCAGTCCAACTGTGACCTTGGGGGAGATGACATGAATGGTTGACTCGGTAACTTCAGAGCCCTCTGCCTGGAGTTGCACGGTGTGCATTCCGGGTGAGAGTTTCATAGGAATTTGGACATCAACTACTCCACCACGGTCTGCTTTGACCACGGTATGAATGTTGTTGATGGTGATGGTTACCGAAACATCGTTGACGGGGACCGCAACAAAAGAGCGCCATCCGCGCACGCTTTCAGAGCGCTTCTTCATTTTGCGTGCTGCGCGCGAGCCTGGACGAGGGTTACGTGTCAATAAGACTCGGGAAAGTACTCGAACCCACTCAGTTGAGCCATATCCGGGATAGGGCACCACGGTAACGGCATAACCGCGTTTACGGGCGCGCTTTTCTCGGTATGCGTGGAAGCTGTCCTCGATGCGTGCAGCACGGTGCATGACATCTTGGGTCAGCTCTGCAGCACTCGTAGGTTTACTCGACTTCACGTCACTCAGTTTGTCAGAGATTAGGAACCCAGAGGGTTCTCTACAGTGCTTGAGTCGTGGTCACCAGGAGTTTCCATGAACTTCTCTTGGCTCTTCTCTACCCGCTTCTTAATCAGGGATACAGCCACGATGAACGCAATGACGATCCCGATGAAGAGGAAACCTGCCCACTCATACTTTGCAGCGAATGCTTCGTATTGGTCTTTGAGGACTGCGGCCAGGGTGACATAGACAAAAGTCCAAATCACACATGCAGCAGCTGTCCAGGCAATGAAGGTGCGATATTTCATCTTTGTCATGCCCACTGTCAAGGGAATCAACGAGTGGAGGACAGGAAGAAAACGGCTCAAGAACACGGCGATGCCGCCACGGCGGTCAATGTAGTTTTCTGCTTGCTCCCAGCGATGCGGTCCGAGTTTTCTACCAAGCCAAGAACGGCGAATATGTGGACCGAAATACTTCCCGACAAAGAAACCGATGGTTTCACCCGTGAGTGATCCCACGATGACCATCACCACCATGAAGACATATTCCTGCAGGTTGGTAATGGCCGTGCTGGAAATGAGCACCACCGTGTCACCGGGGATGACGAGACCAACCAGAAACGACGTTTCCAACATGATGAACAACGCAGAGAGCAATGTTCGCGTCACGGGATCGACGGAGGCAACAGCAGAGAGGATGTTGTTGATGATCTCGTTCATCAGGCCTCCGGCAATTCGTGAGCAAGAAGGTCATATTGCTGACGCCAGTGCATGAGCCGCTCTGGATTCACGATTAAGGATGGCCCATCTACCCACGAATTTACTGAACGTATGCCGTGAAGTGCATTGAGGGCATAGAGCTCGACGCCCTCTAAATCTTGCGGTGTTGCCCACATTTCACAGACGTTGAGCCCACCCTTAGCGGCCAGTTCGCGAGCTGCAGCAACTGTTGTGCTGTCTACTCGAATGGCTTCGGCAGGAGGAACGTGCAGCTCGCCCTCGGTGAACCACATCAGGCAGGTGGTTGCCCCGTCAATAATGCGTCCCTGAGCATCAAGAATGACTGCATCGCCAGCACCTGATGACTGTGCTGCAGATCGAAGTGTTGCCAGGGCAGGGATATCTGGACCCTTAATGCTGGGCTCAACACGTGGATCGTGGGTCGCTGTTGCCAGCACGATGCTGTCGTGAAGTTCGGGAGCAGGGCGGATATGGAGCTCCAGCTCGCCTCGTTCAGTCAGATCTATGCGCGGAAAAAGTTTGCCCGTGCGGGGGAGGGCAGAAGTGACCGCTTGGAGGAATGCATCCACTGGGCGAACTAAGCCCTGAAATTCGGCAGAGGAAGTGAAACGCTCAAGATGGCGCTGATATCCGACTACCTTGCCCTCATTGAGGAGAAATGAATCAGCGACGTAGAGAGGGATTTCAGGCGCTCCTGTGACGTCAACTAGTTCACTACCATTCCAGCGAAAACGTAAGACATCCACAGCCCTAGGCTAGTACGGTGACCAGGCAAGTTCAGCGCGTGAGGATGTCGCAGTGGGTTGACCCAGCTGCTGTCTATGTCGCGCTTGCCGCCGCACAGCCCCGAGCAGTGTGGTTAGACGCCGGTCCCCATGCCAGTACTGGCCTTTCCTATATTTCTATCCCGAGCGAGCGAGAGCTCAGAGAAAGTGTCTCTGCCGGGGATGTGACCATCTTTGAACGCCTCCGTTCTGCCCTCGAGCACGATGCCACTGTGGACACTACGGAAGCCCATGAAGGAGGTTTCTCCTTGGGCTGGGTGGGATGGTTGGGCTATGAACTCGCCGCCCACACCGCAGGTGTGCCCACTGTCGATTCGCCATCACCGGATGCCCTGTTTGTCTTTGTTGATTGGGCATTGGAGTTTGATCATGAACGACACGTTCTTGACCTGTTAGTTCTGGGAGATGCCCAAGCCCTCGAACAACGACGTGTTGACATTGAGAAGCAGCTTGAAGGCGCGGAGCTTCCTCGAGTTCTTGACGCCCCTGACGCTCAACCAACGTCTGTTTCGTGGCGCCATTCCCCCGAGCACTATCAAGAACTCGTCCAGAGCTGTCTTGATGCCATCACAGCAGGGGATGCATATCAACTCTGTCTCACCAATGAAGTGCAGGTATCAGGCAACTTCACTCCTCTCGAGGTGTACCTGCGCTTGAGAGAAGCAAACCCCAGTCATCACGGGGGACTCATCGTGGTGGACGATCTTGCTCTGTTATCCAGTAGCCCCGAAGTTTTTCTCACCGTTGATTCGGATGGGCATCTCACCACCAAGCCCATTAAGGGAACACGGCGCAGGGGACATGATGTTGGTGAAGACTCTGCGCTCGCCGAAGAACTGCTGGCCAGTGAGAAAGAACGAGCAGAGAACCTCATGATTGTGGATCTCATGCGTAATGACGTGGGACGCGTTGCGCAGCTGGGAACAGTGCAAGTTGATTCACTCCTTGAAGTGGAAACATATGAACACGTTCACCAACTGGTCTCGACGGTTTCGGCAGAACTTGCACCTGGGCTCACAGCGGTCGATGCAGTGGAGGCCTGCTTTCCAGCCGGTTCCATGACGGGAGCTCCCAAAATAAGTGCGATGACCATTCTGCATGGTCTCGAACAAGGGCCTCGAGGTCTGTATTCCGGAGCCTTTGGGTATTTCGGTATTGATGGAGCTGCCAATCTCGCGATGGTGATCAGAAGCATTGTGCTTACCTCTACAGGCGCCTCAATTGGAACCGGTGGCGGAATTACGAGCGGTTCAGTTCCTCGAGCAGAGCTTGAGGAAACCTGGGTGAAGGTTGCACCTCTGCTTCGGGCATTAGGGGTCGCATCAAGCGAGTATTCTTAGAAGGATGTCTGAGAACGAGGGCGCGACCTATAACTTCGCGGAAATTCAAGAAAAATGGCTTCCTATCTGGGATGAGATCCAGCCATTCCGCTCTGACGACCCCACAGATGAGCGCCCACGCAAGTATGTCCTCGACATGTTCCCTTACCCCTCCGGTGACCTACACATGGGTCACGCTGAGGCATACGCCCTGGGTGACGTCATTGCGCGTTACTGGCGCCACCGTGACCACAACGTGCTGCACCCCATCGGCTGGGACTCCTTCGGTCTTCCTGCCGAGAATGCAGCTATCAAGCGCGGCCTCAACCCCGTCACTTGGACCTACGACAACATTGACCAGCAGAAGCGCTCCATGCGCCGTTATGCCACCAGCTTTGACTGGTCCCGTGTCATTCACACTTCAGACCCTGAGTATTACAAGTGGAACCAATGGTTGTTCCTGCAGATGTATAAAAAGGGCTTGGCATATCGCAAGGACAGCTGGGTTAACTGGGACCCCGTAGACCAGACCGTTCTTGCCAACGAGCAGGTCATGCCAGATGGCACCTCGGAGCGTTCCGGCGCCATCGTGGTGAAGAAGAAGCTCACCCAGTGGTACTTCCGCATCACTGATTACGCAGACCGCCTACTCGATGATCTCGACACCCTCGAAGGTCAGTGGCCTGCCAAGGTGCTCACCATGCAGCGCAACTGGATTGGTCGCTCGATTGGTGCAGATGTTGACTTCGTCATCGAAGGCCGCGACCTGCCTGTGACGGTGTTCACCACTCGTCCCGACACTCTGCACGGCGCAACCTTCATGGTTGTTGCTCCCGACGCAGACCTCGCAACCGAGCTGGCAGCTGGTTCTACTCCTGAGATTCACGCAGCATTTACCGACTACCTCACCGAGGTTCAGAAGGCCACCGAAATCGAGCGTCAGGCTACTGATCGTCCCAAGACAGGTGTCTTCCTCGGTCGCTACGCCATCAACCCAGTCAACGGGGAGCGTCTACCCATCTGGGCAGCTGACTACGTTCTCGCAGACTACGGACACGGTGCTGTCATGGCAGTGCCAGCTCATGACCAGCGCGACCTCGACTTTGCTCGTGCCTATGACCTACCCATCAAGATTGTGGTCGATGTTCCTGCCGGCGTTGACGAAGATGGCAATGTCCTCGATAACAACCCTGCCGTTACGGGTGTTGCCACCGGTGGCGAAGGAAAGCTCATCAACTCTGGTGAACTCGATGGTCTGACCAAGAAGGATGCGATTGCCAAGGCAATCGAGATTCTCTCTGAACGCGGCACCGGTAAGGCGGCAAAGAACTTCCGCCTGCGTGACTGGTTGATTTCTCGTCAGCGTTACTGGGGAACACCCATCCCCATCATCCACGCCGAAGATGGCACAGAGATCCCTGTCCCTGAAGACCAGCTTCCTGTTGTGCTTCCACCCACAGAGGGGCTCAACCTCCAGCCCAAGGGTTCGTCACCACTGGGTGCTGCAGAGGACTGGGTCAATGTGCCCAACCCTATTGATGGCAGCCCAGCACGTCGCGACCCGGACACCATGGACACCTTCGTGGACAGCTCGTGGTATTTCCTGCGCTTCCTGTCGCCCAATGATGACACTCAGGCTTTCGATCCTGCAGAAGCGAAGAAGTGGGCTCCGGTTGACCAGTATGTCGGTGGTGTGACTCACGCCATTCTTCACCTGCTCTATGCCCGATTCATTACTAAGGTCCTCTTCGACCTTGGCTTCATTGACTTTGAAGAGCCCTTCACCAACCTGCTCAACCAGGGAATGGTGCTCATGGAAGGCTCAGCAATGAGCAAGTCCAAGGGCAACATTGTGAAGCTCTCTGAGCAGCTCGAAGAGCACGGTGTTGACGCTGTGCGCTTGACCATGGCCTTTGCTGGTCCTCCTGAGGATGACATTGACTGGGCAGATGTGTCGCCAGCTGCCAGCAACCGCTTCTTGGCTCGTGCGTGGCGTATTGCCCAGGACGTTTCCAGTGCACCTGGAGTGGACTTTGCTGGGGGAGACAAGGCGTTGCGCAAGGCAACCCACCATCTCCTTGCCGAGGCCCCTGGACTTATCGAAAGCTTCAAGTTCAACGTTCTCGTCGCACGTCTGATGGAACACGTGAACGTGACGCGTAAGGCAATTGACTCCGGTGTGGGTGCAGCAGATCCTGCCGTGCGCGAATCCGCAGAAACCATTGCCATGATGCTGGACCTTTACGCTCCCTACACTGCAGAAGACATGTGGTCAGCTCTGGGCCACCAGCCTGCAGTCGCACACGCTGTGTGGCCTGCTGCTGACCCTGCACTGCTGGTTCAGGACTCCGTTACTTGCGTTGTGCAGGTTGATGGCAAGGTGAGAGACCGTCTTGACGTCGCTCCTGATATTTCCGAGGCAGATCTTGAAGCTCAGGCACGTGAACTTGCCGGTGTAGTTCGAGCACTCGAAGGTCGCGAGATCGTGAACGTGATTGTGCGCGCACCCAAGATCGTCAGCATTGCCACTAAGCCTTCGGCTTAGCGAATAATCTTCGCCGCTTTAGCGGTTAGAGATGGTGACGACGGCGCCACGCTTCGCTTGGCTGTCACCTGCAGGGTTCTGGCTTCGAACAGCCTTGGCATCCCACAGTTCCTGATCGACCTCAGTTGAGAACCCGAATCCAGCAGCTTCCAGAACTGCGATGGCGTCCTTAATGGACTTTCCAACTACATTGGGAACGGTTACGAGGTCTGGGCCCTTAGACACGACAAGAGTGACGTTAGTTCCCTTTGTCACAACGCCCTCAGGCACAGCAAGGGAAAGAACAGTTCCCTTGGCAACGTCGCTGAATTCTTCATTGGTAGCGCCTACGACAAGACCAGCATCTGTCAATGCTTTGGTGGCATCTGCAACGCTCAAACCCTCAACGGGTGGAATTGCCCCAAGGGAAACAACGAACTGCACTTCGCCGCCCACAGGATACTTTGCGGGTAGTGGAGCGCCCTTGCCGTCAACGGCTGCAATGACAGAACCCTTCGCAACATCAGCTGAGAACTGTTGCGAGGGATCTTTGAGCTTGAAGCCTAGGTCTTGAGCCTTTTTCTTGGCGTCTGCTTCGGTCATGCCGGCAAAAGCAGGAGTATCCACAATCTTGGGGCCGAGGGAAACCAGGATCTTGACCGTTGCACCGCGGGTGACGGAACTGCCACCCTTGGGGTCGGTCTCGATGACCTTGCCCACAGCCACAGTGGCATCGTTCGTCTCCACAACCTTGGCAGTGAAGCCTGCTTTCTCAATGATGGCTTGAGCATCTGCCGGAGCCATGCCTGCAGTTGCAGGAATGGTGGCAAGCGATCCTGGACCCGAGCTAAAGAACCAGCCTGCGGTTGCTCCGAGAACAGCGAGGACGATAGTGATTCCAAATATCCAGAAACCTCGGCTGCGTCGGTTGGAAGAGATTTCCTTCAGTGCAGCAACAGGGTTATCGACGGGGGGCTTGCGGTTGAGTCCAGCAAGTGCCCCGGTGCCAAATGCTTTGGTCTCGTCGTCGGAACCGATGAGCATGCCAGCAGGCATAACCATGGTCTGCTGTGTGGAGAGATCTTGGTAGCTCGAGCCTGAGCGAATGACCTTCTCTGCCTGGAGGAGTTTATCCAGCAGAATCCCTGCATTCTCAGGTCGACCATCGGGGGAACGCGTGGTTGCCCATTCGACGATCTCGTCAAGTTCAACGGGGATGGCAGGGTTAGAAGCAGAGGGAGCCGGAACCTTGTCATTGGCGTGCTGATAGGCAACGGCCATGGGCTGTTCGCCCTTGAATGGCTGTTCACCGGTGAGCATTTCATACATCATGATGCCGATGGCATAGATGTCACTTCGGGCATCGGCAACGCCACGTGTCAAGAGCTCAGGGGAGAGGTAGGCAATTGTTCCGAGCAGCGCTTGCCCAGATGCCGTGTTGGCCGTGGTGGCACGGGCGAGACCAAAGTCACCGAGCTTGATGCGCCCATCATCTGCCAGAAGAACATTCTCAGGCTTCAAGTCACGGTGGACAATCCCTGATTCGTGGGCAGCAGCTAGACCTTGAAGAACCGCATCCATGATGTCCACGGTTTGCTCAGGTGTGAGCTTGCCGTAATCCTTGAGCAGATCACGCAGGGTAATTCCAGGCAGGTATTCCATGACGAGATATGCCATGTCAGAGTCTTGACCTTGGTCGAAGACGTTGACCACGTTGGGGTGTGCCAGACGGGCTGCAGAACGGGCCTCCTGCACGAAGCGTGCTTTGAAGGCGCTGTCATCGGCGAGGTGGCCGTGCATAATCTTCACGGCTACGCGGCGCTCTAGGCGTAAATCAGTGGCGAGATAAACCGTCGCCATGCCTCCACGAGCAATTCGTGACTTGACCTGATATCTGCCGTCGATAAGACGACCGATCATGGGGTCTTCGGCGGCAGTAGTCACAACGCGAGTCTATGTAAGAGAAGTGGGCAAAACGCTGAGAAACACCGGCGTTTTACGCGCTGGCAACAGCAGGCATGCTGCTCATCAGACCTGCGTCTGGAATAACGAGTCGTTGACCGACTACTAAACGGCTTGAACGGTCGAGGCCGTTGGCAGTCATGATTGCTCTGGGCTGAACGCCGTAGCTGCGTGCAATCGCTTCCAGGGTCTCACCTGAGGCGACATTGTGGCGGGTAATACTCTCTCCCACTTCGGCCGATTCAGTTCCACTAGTGGACGCGGGAATGTTGAGTTGCTGGCCGGCAAACATCATGGTTTTCCAGCTCAAACCGTTAGCTGCAAGAAGCTCCGCTGAAGAGATGCCATGGAGTTGGGCAATACTTCGCAATGTGTCTCCTGCAACAACGGTGTATTTATCTGCGCGAAGGACAGCAGAAGTGTTGTGAGAGGAAGCTGACAGGGTGGGGGAGTTCTCCGCATTAGCCTTAGGCAGCTTTTCAATCTTCGGGATCTGATCTGCCGAGGCAGATTGTGCCGTGAAAATCATGCTGGTCACAGCAGCAAGAGCTACCGGAAGTGCCGCTATTCGCTTGATTTTGCGGGGTTTTTGTGGGGTCGCTGAGGAGAGTGCCTCATGGGTTGATCGATAGGTTCGACCGGACATCTGCACACTCCTCTCCCCATTAAAAGATTGGCTCAGTCTCTACCTCAGCTTGAAGGTTAACGTGTAGTGAATTCGGCGTGTCGCAGATTAGCCACGTGTTCGCGCCACTGAGCTACCTGTGGCACGCTTGAGGGGTGGCTAACGCAAAAACACCCCAGACCCAGTGGCTGACGATTCCAGACCTGATGGAGGTCCTCGGACTCAATCAGAGCCAAGTACGTCGACTCATCGAAGACAACGTTCTCGCAGCAACTCGTGTTGATGGCGTACTCAAAGTTCCCGCCGATTTCATCCATGATGGCGAACCACTGCCAGCGCTGCAGGGAACCATCGTGTTATTGCGAGACGTCGGCTTTGACGGTGATGAGCTGGTTCAGTGGCTGATCACTGAAGAAGAAAGCCTGACCGTGTCGCCGGTTGACGCACTCAAAGCAGGCCGCAAAGCAGAAGTGCGACGCATCGCGCAGGCACTTCTCTAGAACTGCTATTACGAAGCGCGCTGGGAAACCAACGCAGCAAGCTGCGTCAGGCCGTGAGTGGCGAGATCGCTGAAACCTGCTGATGCTATTGCTCGTTGTGCAAGAACTACTTGTTCTTCAATAACCTGCTCGAGCTTGTCAACAGCACCGGTATTGGTCAGGGTTGCCTGCAACATGCCAATCTGAGCATCATCGAGGCTCGAGTCACCAAGCAGTTCATCCATCAAGCGAATGGCAGTGGCTGGGAGTTCTTGTTGAGCCAGAGCAATGAGAACCGTGCGCTTTCCTTCGCGCAAGTCATCACCCGCAGGCTTGCCCGTGACCGCGGGGTCACCAAAAACACCCAACAAGTCATCACGAAGTTGGAAAGCAATACCCAGTGGTAGACCGATGGCTCGCAGTGACTCCAGTTGTTCCGGAGTTGCACCGCCGAGAGCAGCGCCAATAACCAGGGGAGCCTCGATGGAATACTTTGCCGACTTGTAGACAACAACGCGCTGTGCACGGGTGAGTGCATCGAGCTTGTCTATGACAGGCCACGCACGTTCTTCCACAATGTCGAGATACTGACCGGCAGTGACATCAATGCGCATGCGGTCGAATTCAATACGTGAGGCACGAACTGCAGGCCGGTTGGTCTCTGCCGCGATACCGGTCGAGAACAGCTCATCGCTGAAGGCAAGAAGAAGATCACCGAAAAGTAGGGCTGAAGAGGTGCCGAAGTCTTCGCTCGTGCCCGCCCAGCCTGATTCGCGGTGCAGCTTCTCAAAGCGACGGTGAGCTGAGGGCGCTCCGCGGCGGGTGTCTGATTTATCCATGATGTCGTCATGGACCAGGGCGGCGGCGTGGAAGATCTCAAGTGCACTCGCTACGTCGATGACGTGGTCGGGAGTGTTTTCATGCTGAGTTCCATAACCCAGGAGTGCACAGCGAGCACGAAAACGTTTTCCACCGCTGAGAAACTCCCGTGAAAACTGCAGGAAGGGTTCCAAATCGGGGGAAACCTCACGCACAATGGATTCATGGTCAGTGATGAACTGGTCCAGACGAGTGTTTACTCGTTCAACCCATGTGTCTTGGTCACGCATGCGCCTAGCCTATCTAGGCCAGCGCAGGTACACTAAGACTTCGAGCACTACACGCCATCAATATCCAGAAGGGAAGCACATGCCACTGTCAGAGCACGAGCAGCGTCTTCTCGATGAGATGGAACGTAACCTCTATGGAAACGATGCAGATGTCACCTCGACTGCATTCGTGGGTATGCCTCGCCCCAACTACCGTGCCATCGTGTTGGGTGTCATTCTTGCGCTCGCCGGTTTAGGCGGCCTCTTAGCTGGGGTCATGACACAGATGATTGCCATCGGCATTGCAGGCTTTGCTCTCATGTTTGTTGGTGTTCTGGTTGCAGCAAAGCCAGGTGCTCCCGCTACTCCTAGCCAGAAGAAAACCCGCTCCACCGGCAGCTCGTTCATGCAACGCATGGAACAGCGCTGGGATGAGCGCGATGGTGGCCGTCTCTAGCTAAACATCACCTCCAACTAACCGCCTTTCGGGGCGGTTTTTTTGTGCGCCCAAACCGATCCAGGTTAATCCCCATTGCTCCATTTCCCTCCACCTACTTAAACCCTGTAAATTAGCGGATAACTCGACACGCCGTGCCAAAAATGTGGGTAATTTTTAACACTTGTGGCGGGAAGTGGAGTAAAGTGGAGATATCACCAACAAGGCCGGTTGTGAAAGGGGGTGACGCAGATGTTCTTAGGAACTCACTCACCCAAGCTCGATGACAAGGGACGCGTCATCCTGCCTGCGAAATTCCGCAATGAACTGGCCGAAGGCATCGTGGTCACCCGTGGTCAAGAGAACTGCCTTTACGTTTTCAGTGCTGCGGAGTTCAACGACCTCCACGAGAAAATCCGTCAAGCACCCGTCACGAGCAAGTCGGCACGTGACTTCTTGCGCGTATTCCTGTCCGGGGCAAGCTCAGAAACCCCCGACAGCCAAAACCGCATCACTCTTCCGGTGAACCTGCGCCAGTACGCAGGTTTGGATCGCGATCTCACCGTTATCGGTGCGGGTAACCGCGTAGAGATTTGGGACACCGAGGCCTGGAACACCTACCTCGCTGCCAACGAAGAAGCCTTCTCCAACACCACGGAGGAGGTGATTCCTGGACTCTTCTAGTCCTGAGGTTCTGACTCCCAGCCTGTGCACCCTGACTCCACTTCCCCGGAAGCAGGTTGACCTGGATGGGGATCAGGATCTGAGGCCGAATCCAGATTCAATATGACACTCAACGACATTCACACCCCCGTACTTCTGGAACGCTGTGTCGAGCTTCTTGCTCCAGCGCTAGAGAAGCCAGGTGCAGTTCTCGTAGATGCAACTCTTGGCATGGGTGGCCACTCAGAAGCGTTCCTTACACGTTTCCCCGAACTCACTCTGGTTGGTCTCGATCGCGATACCGACGCCTTGGCTATCGCTGGTGAGCGTCTCGCTCGCTTCGGGGACCGCGTACACCTCGTGCACACCGTCTACGACGGAATTGCAGAAGCACTAGATGGATTGGGAATTGCATCGGTCGACGGCATTTTGTTTGACCTCGGTGTTTCCTCTCTTCAGCTAGATCGTGCAGAGCGTGGTTTTGCTTACTCGCAGGATGCACCGCTGGATATGCGTATGAACCAGACCGAGGGCATCACCGCAGCTGACGTTATTGCGACCTACAGCGAACACGAACTGCGCAACATCTTCCACAAATATGGAGATGAAAAGCTTTCAGCTCGCTATGCCAAGGCAATTGTCACCAATCGTGAACTTGAGCCCATCACCCGCTCCGGCCAGCTGGTTCACATTCTGACTGTGGCAACACCAGCAGCACTGTCACACTCTGGTCACCCCGCAAAGCGCGTCTTCCAGGCACTTCGTATCGAAGTGAACCAAGAGCTTTCAGTTCTCGAAACAGCTATTCCTGCAGCATTGGGCAAGCTCGCTCTGGGTGGCCGCATCGTGGTCATGTCCTACCAGTCCCTCGAAGACCGCATCGTCAAAGGCTTCTTGCAGACCGGTGCTGCGTCGTCTGCTCCTGTGGGGCTTCCCGTCGAGCTCGAACAATTCAAGCCCGAACTCAAACTTCTCGTCCGTGGCGCAGAACTGGCTAGTGACGAAGAAAAGGCACGTAACCCTCGTGCAACACCCGTTCGACTGCGCGCAGCCGAACGAATCAAGGAGGCTGCATGAGCACTCTGAACGCATCGCGTATCTCTCGCCCCCAGGTTCGACCACAGATGGCAACGAAGCCTTCTGCTCGTACCTCTGCAACAGCTGCACCTCAGCGAGGATCAGCTCCCACCATTCAGGGCAATCTCGCCCTCAAGGCACGCACCTCGCTGAACAAGGCAACAGCGTGGCGCCCTTCGATTCAGGTTGTTGCTACTCGCGCTCAGCGCAAAGCACGTCCCCGCGTGTTCTACGCAATCATCACCGTCGGTGTGATCTTTGGCATCATCATTTCAAATCTTCTTCTGTCTGTTGCTGTTGCTTCTGGCGCCTATGAAATTGCTGCCATGCAGCAGTCAAACAAGGAACTTGGACGCAGTTACCAGACCATGAACCAGGATCTGGATCGTTTGTCTTCACCACAGAACTTGGCAGCTAATGCCGAGGCTTTGGGAATGGTCAACAACAGCACTCCGGTTTATCTTCGTCTTTCAGACGGTGCTGTTCTGGGAACCCCAGAACCAGCTTCTGCAACCTCCGGCTTGATCGCTGGAGCTGAGGGAGCTGTTCCCAACTCTCTTCTGACAGGTGTGACGCTGGTCACTCAGAAGGAATCAGAAGCTAAAGCCGCAGCTGCAAAGAAAGCTGCTGCTGAAGCAGCAAAGACCGCTCCGGTCACAGACAGCGCGCCTGCCGCAGTCGTTCCAGCTGGGCCGGTAGCTTTGACAAACGGCCTTCCTGGCGTCGCAACTCGCTAGGCGAGAGCTGGAAACAGCAAGAAAATCCCAGCAGTGTTTAAGGAACGTGTGTGAGAACCAATCCGGTCAAATTCCGCGCAACTCTTGTGCTGGCGTTTGTGGTTTTCTTGGTTGCCGTTTTTGTTATTCGGCTGGTTGATATTCAAGTTATTCAAGCAGCAGCGCTGACCCAGCAATCGGTTGATAAGCGCTCAATTCCGACCACGGTCTATTCCAAGCGTGGGCAGATCACAGATAGAAACGGCACCGTCCTCGCCGATAGTGTGATGCGCTACAACGTCACCGTTTCTCCCAAAAACGCGAAAGATTTCTTGCGTCAAACTGACCGTTCAGAGGTCACCATCACCCCTCAGCAAGCTGCCATCGAAATTGGAACACTAACCGGGCAGAAGCCTGAAGAGATTCTCAAGATCATTGCTGATGCACTTGCTGAGAACCCCAAGTCCGATTTTGCCTACATCAAGAAGGCCGTTGACGTGGATACTTTCCGCGCTCTCAACGCTCTCGAAATCCCGTGGCTCTTCTATGAACAGGCTCCAGGCCGCACGTATCCCAATGGAGCTGTGGCCGGAAACCTTCTCGGCTTTGTAGGTGCTGACGGTTCTGCACAGGCAGGTCTAGAGACTGGCTGGGATAGCTGTGTTGCTGGCGTGAATGGCGAAGAGATGTATCAGCGTGGAGCTGATGGTGTTCGTATTCCTGGCAGCACCGTGACGAGTGTGAAGAGCCAAAATGGTGGCACACTCAAGCTCACCATTGATTCGGATTTGCAGTGGTTTGTGCAGCAGTCGCTGGCCAAGCAGGTAGACAAGTACTCGGCCGAGTGGGGTATCGCAGTCGTCCAAGAAGCAAAGACAGGCAAACTACTCGCTGTTGCTGATTACCCCACGCTGGACCCCAACAATGTGGATGCCACCGCTGATGCTAATCGTGGTTCTCGCGCGTTCATGAGTCCGTATGAGCCTGGATCGACCATGAAGCCCATCACGGCATCGATGTTGATCGATACCGGTTTGGCTACCCCAGAAACTCAGGTCTGGGATCCCTATTACATGAAATTCCCCAATGGCGCAGAAGTGACCGATGCTGTGATGCACGGCACGTTGCCTCTGACCTTGACTGGTGTCTTAGAACAGTCCTCCAACGTGGGAATGTCTCAGCTCGGTGACACGTTGGCCCCAGATCAACGTTATGACTACATGCTGAAGTTTGGTCTGTCCTCCGTTTCAGCCTCAGGTTACCCAGCAGAATCTGCAGGTATCTTGGCATCCTCTGATGCCTGGGATAACCAGACTCACTACACCGTCACCTTTGGCCAGGGTGTTGCCACGACTGCCATCCAGATGTCGAGCGCCTATCAAGCCATCGCAAACAATGGAAAGCTCATCCCCGCCACTTTGGTAGAGAGCTGCACCATGCCAGACGGAACCGTGGTCAAGCCCGACGTTCCTGAAACTACTCAAGTCATCAAGCCTGAATCCGCGAAAACGGTCATCGGCATGATGGAAAACTTTGTAACAAAGGGCTGGATTACCAAGGAAGTATCTGTCCCCGGTTATCGCGTAGCGATGAAGACCGGTACTGCACAGCAGCCCGATGGTGCTGGTGGCTATAAGGCAGAATATGTTGTTTCCAACATGGGCATGATCCCAGCCGATGACCCGCAATACATCATCACTGTCGTGATTGCTGAGCCCAAGATTACGTTCACCTCAATGGTCTGTCCTCCAGTATTCAAAGCTATTGAACAACAGGTCATCAAGCGTTACCGCATCAAGCCATCTCAGGGTGAAGCACCGGACTTCCCAATCCGCTTCTAAGCTCTCCCCAGACGTAGACTTGAGGCAAGGAAAGGTGGTGCTCGCGTGGGTGCTTTTGTGGGGTCGTTAAGGCCTGAGCATCCTCAGCCACGAGCGCTGGCAGGACTGGTCACCGAATTAGGTCTTTCATCAGAAGATTCACTCGAAGATATCGAAGTCACCGGTATCACTCTCACCACCAAAGATGTTCGCCCCGGTGACATTTTTGTGGGAATGCCTGGCGCCAAGGTGCATGGTGCACGCTTTGTTTCTGCTGCTGTCGAGGCAGGTGCTATTGCAATTGTCACGGACTCTGAAGGCGCCGAGATCGCTCAGGGTTGCGGCATTCCTGTTGTGGTTGTGCCACAGGTTCGCCAGTCTCTTGGCCACATTGCGTCGTGGATCTATCGCACCCAAGAAGTTGATGCCACGGTCTTTGGCGTGACCGGGACAAACGGGAAGACCTCGGTTGTTTATATCCTTTCGGCACTGCTGAGCCAATTAGGGCTCAAGAGTGGCCTGAGTTCCACAGCAGAACGTCGTATCGGGGATGTAGCTATGGTCAGCGGTCTGACCACCCCAGAATCCACAGAAGTACATGCACTACTTGCTCGAATGCTGGAATCTTCTGTTCGAGCTGTGTGCCTAGAAGTCTCTGCTCAAGCGATGAGTCGTCATCGCGTGGACGGCATTCACTTTGACGTGGTGGGTTTCACCAACCTGAGTCACGATCACCTTGATGATTACGCCTCCTTTGAAGACTATTTCGCGGCAAAAGCAGAGCTCTTCAGCTCTGATGTGGCAAGCAGGGGAGTCATCACTGTCGATGACGAATGGGGTGTTCGCCTGGCTGAGGAAACCCATATCCCGGTTACGACGGTGGCAACCATTCCAGGTTCAGTTGGGTGGGCAACTGCTCAGTGGAAAATGACCGTGACAGCACAGTCACAGAGAGCAACCTCCTTTGTCCTGACAGGACCTGATAGTCGAGAGCTCACTGCTTCGGTGCCATTGTTGGGTAGTTTCATGGCATCCAACGCGGCTTTGGCAATAGTCATGCTGGTGGAATCCGGTTTCGATCTTGAACACATTGCCCATGCACTCGGAAGTGCTGGGGTAATTGATGTCGTCGTTCCTGGTCGTACAGAGATCGTTTCTGGAGATTCCGGCCCCGTTTTCTACCTCGATTACGGTCACACACCTGATGCTTTTTCTAGTCTGCTGACAGCTGTGCGAGAGGTCACACCTGGAAAGGTTGTGTTCCTCTTTGGTGCTGATGGGGATCGAGACACTACCAAGCGTCATGCCATGGGAAAGATTGCCGCTGAGGGCGCAGACGTTGTGGTGATTACGGATTACCATCCCCGCACAGAAGATCCTGCTGCCATTCGTGCTGCTTTGTTGGAGGGCGCTGCGGCTGCACGTTCTTCTGCCACAGTGATTGAAGAAGGTGATGTTCGCACTGCAATAGCTCGAGCAATTGCCCAAGCGGGGGCGGGGGACGCCATCGTCTATGCAGGCCCTGGCCATGAAACCGAACGTGAAGTTTCCGGTGGAACTATTCCCTTCAACTTCCGCGAAGAAATTACAGCTGCTCTCTCCGAGGCGGGCTACACACCTCAAGGAGAGACATCATGATTTCGATGACGCTGGCAGACATCGCGGCAACCATGTCCGGAACACTCGTTCTGGGTAGTTCTGGAGCGACTGCAGACACTGTTGTGTCTGGGTTGACCGACACCGACTCGCGCTTGATCACACCCGGCGACATTTTTGTGGCGAAACCTGGCGAGGTCACCGATGGTCACTTGTTTGTTCCTGCCGCAGTGGAGAACGGGGCTGCAGTGGTCATCGTGGACCATGAGGTGGTCACGGATGTTCCACAGATAGTTGTTGCCGACACCGTTGTTGCCATGGGGGCATTAGCAACTGAAGTCGTTGCCCGTGTTCGTGCGGGAGGGAACCTCACCGTGGTGGGGATCACCGGCTCGAACGGGAAGACCACCACCAAAAACCTTGTTGCCACGATGTGTGAACAAGTTGGGCCAACTGTTTATCCTCGTGACTCTTTCAACAATGAGGTGGGCGCACCCATCACGATGCTGAAGGTCTCTGAAGAAACCCGCTATCTCGTTCTGGAATTAGGGGCCAGCGGGAAAGGTCACATCACGCGTCTGACTGACATGGTTCAGCCAGACATTGCAGTGGTGTTGATGGTCGGTCTTGCCCATGCCGGAGAGTTTGGCGGCGTTGAGGTCACTGTGGAGTCCAAACGAGAGCTCGTAGAAGCTCTCGGGGACCAGGGTGTCACCATTCTCAATGCGGATGATCCTCGGGTGATGTCGATGGAATCCGCAGCTCCGGGCAGGGTCATCACGTTCGGCCACAATCCTTCTGCCGACGTTCGTGTTTCGGATATTTCCTCGAGCATCACTGGCACAGAGTTTGATCTGCACACGCCAGTGGGGCAAACCCATGTCAGCTTTAAAGTCCTAGGAGAGCACCACGCGATGAACGCGGCGGCAGCTACTGCAGTCGCACTGGAACTGGGGTTTGACCTTGACCTCATCGTGTCCTCCCTGCAGTCCGTTACACGCGCCGAACACTGGCGCATGGAATTGATGGGTGGCAATGGCGTCACCGTCATCAATGATGCCTATAACGCCAGCCCGGACTCGATGGCTGCCGCATTGAAGACCCTGCGTCAGGTTGCAGGCCCAGACAATCGCACCATCGCTGTGCTCGGTGAAATGGCTGAACTGGGCGAATATGCCGGTGAAGAACAGGACCGCTTGGCACTGCTCATTGTTCGTCTGGGAATTGACCAACTCGTCGTCGTGGGCGATGGAGCCCGACGACTTCACATTTCCGCCATCAACGAGGGTTCGTGGGACGGTGAGTCGAAGTTCTACTCGACCCCTGATGAGGCTTACGATTACCTATCGAGCCTGCTTCGCGCAGGAGATATTGTTCTGGTGAAATCGTCGAACTCGGCGAAGCTCCGGTTCCTGGGAGATCGACTAGGGGAGGCATACGCGTGAGTACCCTACTTCTCGCCGGCGCACTCTCACTGCTCTTCACCCTGTTGATGACTCCGGTCTTCATTCGGATCTTCCGCAAGGTGGGCTGGGGACAGTTCATCAGCGATGGTGGCCCCGATGCTCACCACGCGAAAAAGGGCACACCCACCATGGGTGGCATTGTCGTTGTTGTGGGTGTCATCATCTCCTACTTCCTGGCATCTCTTCTCACCGGTTCAACCATCGAACTCCCTGCGATTTTGGTGCTCTTCCTGATGACAGGTCTGGGTTTGGTGGGATTCATCGATGACTTCATCAAGACGCACAAACAGCGTTCATTAGGTCTGACTGGCTGGCCCAAGGTCTTTGGCCAGGTCATTGTCGCTGTGATCTTTGCTTTGTTGGCAATCAACTTCCCCGACGAAAACGGTGTCACCCCGGCGTCGATGAGTATTTCGTTTATTCGGAACACGCACTTCAATTTCGCGGTGCTTGGTGGGGGGCTGGCTATCGCAGCTTTCTTGGTGTGGATCATTTTGATTGTGACCAGTACCTCAAATGCAGTGAATCTCACTGACGGTTTAGACGGGCTTGCGACCGGCGCCTCAATCTTCACTATTGGTTCATTCGTCATCATTAACTTCTGGCAGCAGAACCAGTCTTGCTTCAGTGGCCGCCTCGACCCACAAGTTGCTTACAAGTGCTACGACGTGAGGGACCCACTGGATCTCGCCATCGTGGCAGCAGCCATAGTGGGAGGCCTGATTGGCTTCTTGTGGTGGAATACTTCTCCAGCGCAGATCTTCCTCGGAGACACCGGCTCCATGGCTTTGGGTGGCGCATTGGCCGCTCTGGCTATCTTGAGCCAGACCGAACTTCTCCTCATTGTTCTTGCTGGACTCTTCGTCATCGATACCGGTTCGGTTATCGTCCAGCGCGGTTACTTCAAGCTCACTAAGGGCAAGCGCATTTTCTTGATGTCGCCTATTCACCACCACTTTGAACTCAAAGGCTGGGCGGAAGTGACGGTCGTGGTGCGCTTCTGGATTATCTCTGCACTGTTTGTCATCACGGGTGTGGGCATGTTCTACCTCGAGTGGCTCACGCGCTAGTCGGTCACAGATGACCTCACCGCGCGATCTCAGCACCCTCACTAGTTGGCATGCCGACTGGGCAGGGTTACGCGTTGCCGTCTTAGGCCTGGGAGTCACCGGTTTCTCCGTTGCAGATACTCTTGCCGAGCTCGGTGCCCGGGTCATGGTGGTCGCTGCCGGCGCTGAGGAACTGCGCATCACCATGGTTGATGTCATTGGTGCGACCTATGTGCAAGAGCGAAGCGGGGAAGACATTCCCCACGAGCTAGTGGAGTTTGATCCCGAACTCATCGTTGTCTCTCCGGGATATCACCCAGACCACAAGATTTTGATGTGGGCGGCATCTCGACACCTTCCCGTATGGGGAGATATCGAGTTGGCTTGGCGTGTACGCGACAAGGTCAAAACTGCACAGTGGCTCATGGTTACGGGTACTAACGGCAAGACCACCACGGTTCAACTCACTGCCGCCATGTTGGCCGCAGCCGGCTACCGAGTTGCCCCCTGCGGCAACATCGGAGTTCCTGTTTTAGATGCTGTCCGTGACCCTCAAGGTTTCGATGTCTTTGTCGTGGAACTCTCCAGCTACCAATTGCATTGGATGACGGGCGTTCACCCTTATTCAGCAGCAGTGCTCAACATCGCAGATGATCACTTGGACTGGCACGGTTCTTTCGAAGCATATGTTGCTGCTAAAGCAAAGATTTATGAAAATACCCAGGTTGCGTGTGTCTATAACAAGGCAGACAAGTACACCGAGCGCATGGTGGAAAACGCCGATGTGATGGAAGGAGCTCGGGCAATCGGGTTCGATCTGGGTGCACCAGGTAAGAGCGATCTAGGCGTGGTTGATGGCATCCTGTGTGATCGCGCATTCTTGGATGACCGCCATTCCACTGCTCTGGAAATCACGACAATTCGTGACCTAGAAGAGCGTGGACTTGCCGCCCCACACATCGTGGCAAATATTCTCGCAGCCAGTGCATTAGCGCGCTCCTTTGGGGCTCCCACCGAAGCAATCTACGAGGCTTTGAAAACATTCAGTTTGGATTCTCATCGCAACGAAGTTGTTGCCACTGTGGGGGATGTCACCTGGATCGACGACTCGAAAGCTACTAACCCTCACGCGGCAGACGCATCACTGACGGCAAACCAATCCATCGTCTGGATTGTCGGGGGATTACTCAAGGGCGTGAACATCGATGACCTCGTTTCACGGCATGCACATCGCCTGCGGGGAGCAGTCATCATCGGTGTTGACCGAGAACCTGTGAAAGCAGCATTCGAGCGACACGCGCCCGGGGTCACCGCGCTCGAGGTTGAGGCGGATGACACTAGTGATGTCATGGTTCACGCCGTGAACTTGGCCGCAGATTTAGCACACAGCGGTGACGTGGTGTTGTTGGCTCCAGCTGCAGCTTCGATGGACCAATTCACCGACTACGCCGAGCGAGGACGCCTCTTCGCTCAGGCAGTTCGAGACAAAGTTGGAGGTGAGGCGGATGGCGACTCCGCCTCGCACTAACCAGCCCCGCAGACCAGCCGCTGCGCCGCGGGCAACTGCCCCGAAGTCAACGGCAAGACCAGCCCAGAAATCTTCTTCTGCACAGACCAGACCTGGTGGTTTGGCAACCCGGTTCAAGCTGGAAAAAGCTTTCCGCGCAGAATCTCCTAACTTTTATCTCCTTGCTGGGGTGACCTTGTTCACCGTGATCTTGGGTTTGATCATGGTGCTGTCAGCATCGGCTGTGGACTCGTTCTTGCAAAGCGGTGGGTTCTTTGTTGGATTCTTAACCCAAGCTGCTGCAGCGATCATCGCGCTGCCTTTGATGTTGGGAATTAGCCGACTTCCTCTGGTGTTTTTCCGCAAATGGGCCAATATTGCCCTTTTTGTGACGATTGGCCTTCAGCTCTTGGTGTTCACCCCCTTGGGTGTTGAATCAGGTGGTAACCGTAACTGGCTCGATATCGGTGTTCAATTCCAGCCTTCTGAGATGATCAAACTCACCATTGCGGTGTGGTTGGGTGTGAACTTGCCGGCAATCGTTGACCGCGTTGGCCCATACAGTTTCCGTATCTTCGGCGGAATCTTCCCGGTATATATCGCCATGTTTGTTGTGCTGCTGGGTCAAGACTTGGGAACAGTCATTATTTTGTTCGCCATTGTGCTGGGTTGCTTGGCTTTCTCGGGTGTAGCTGCCCGAATGATTGCCGTTCCGTTGGTGCTGGGCGCCATTGGTGTGATGTTTATGGCGTTAATTAGCCCCAACCGTATGGCGCGCATCATGTCGTTCTTGAATGAGAACTGCACCGACTACACCAACGCCTGCTGGCAGCCGCTTCACGGCAAGTGGGCACTGGCAAATGGTGGAATCTTTGGGGTGGGCTTAGGGCAGTCCAAGGCTAAGTGGTCTTGGTTGCCTGCTGCCGATAACGACTACATTTTTGCCATCATTGGAGAAGAGCTTGGCTTGATCGGCTGCATGGTCGTCATCGCTCTCTTCGTCATCTTGGCAGTTGCGTTCGTTCGGATTATTCGGATGGCTAATGACCCCATGGTTCGCATCGTGACTGGTGGAATCATGATTTGGATCGTGGGACAGGCATTCGTCAACATCGGTGTTGTTGTGGGCGTGCTGCCCGTCCTGGGTGTTCCATTGCCGCTCTTGAGCTCAGGTGGTTCCGCCCTCATCATGACCTTGCTCGCCATTGGTGTTGTGCTCTCCTTCACCAAGGAAGAGAAGCCTGTCAAACGTCAGCAAGGGCGCCCGCAGGTAAGACAGCGAAACCGTCCTGCAGCCAGAGCCCAGGGTCAGAGCCGATGACAAGTTATCTTCTCGCCGGTGGAGGTACCGCTGGGCACGTCAACCCCATGTTGGCGATGGCAGATGAAATTCGTTTGCGTGACCCACAGGCACAAATTGTCTGTGTGGGAACCGCCGAGGGGCTCGAAGCCACTCTCGTCCCTGCGCGTGGCTATGAACTCGTTGTCATTCCTCGCATTCCGTTCCCACGTCTTCGAGGATTCATTTCCTCCTCTCGAAACTTCGCGAAAGGGTGGCCCCAAGCCGTTTCGACAATCAGTGCGCTCATTCGTGAACGTGATGTTGATGTTGTGGTGGGCGTGGGCGGGTATACCGCTGCTCCGGCATATGCAGCAGCCCGAAAAGCAGGCATTCCATTTGTCATTCATGAAGCAAACGCCAAGCCTGGTCTTGCAAACCGCTGGGGCGCCCTACGCACTCCCTTCGTGGGTGTGACTTTCGCGGGCACACCCCTTCCGCACGCTGTGACGGTGGGGACGCCACTGAGGAAGGAAATCGAGTCTCTGGATATTCCTTCTCAGCGACGTCAGGCTCGCGCTCACTTTGGGCTCGAGGTTAACCGCCCCGTTCTCGTCGTTACCAGTGGCTCTCAAGGGGCTCGGTCGATCAACACTACGATTGCTGCCGCGGCTCACGACATCGTCGCTGCCGGCTACCAGGTGCTTCACATAGTGGGACAAAACAAGCCAGAATCACTCCCGTCTCTTCCTGGGTATGTCGCTCTGGATTATTGCGACCGCATGGATCTCGCACTCGCCGCGGCCAATATGGTGGTTTCCCGGGCAGGTTCGGCAACGGTGTCTGAACTCTCTGCACTAGGAGTTCCGGCAGTGTATGTGCCTTATCCGGTGGGTAACGGTGAGCAGCGCTTCAATGCAGCAGGTGTTGTCAAAGCGGGCGGTGGCGTACTTGTTGAGGACGCTCGGTTCACACCCGGATGGGTAGCTACTACGCTCATTCCTCTTCTGCGTGATGAGGCAGCGTTGGAAAACATGGGTACCCATGCAGCTTCGGTGGGAATGCGTGATGGAACAGCGCGCATGATGAATCTCATTGATGCCGCCCTGTCATCGGCTTAGCCTCAGCTTTCTGCGTTATAACGGAAGTCGGTAGCTTTTTGCTGCCATAGAGAAGAAAGCTCGCCTGTGATTAAGCCAGACCCCAGCGTTGTTGCCCCCGAAAATTTGGGCACCGTGCACATGGTGGGAATCGGCGGTTCAGGCATGAGCGGAATTGCTCGTCTTTTCTTAGCCAATGGCATCACGGTGACGGGCTCTGACGTGAGGGATTCCTCAAACATTCAGGCACTGCGCGAACTCGGTGTTGAGGTTCACATCGGACACGACGCGAACAACCTTGGTGACGCTCAAACTTTGGTGGTCACGGGAGCACTCTGGCAAGACAATCCTGAATATGTGCTTGCCCAAGAGCGCGGTCTCACCATCCTGCACCGCTCTCAAGCGCTGGAATGGCTCACCCGCGACTCTCGACTGGTCTCTGTCGCAGGGGCACACGGAAAGACCACCTCGACCGGAATGATTGTGACCGGCTTGCGAGAGCTCGGTGCTGACCCCAGTTTCGTCAACGGCGGTGTTGTTCAGTCTTACGGACTGAGCTCGGCTTATGGCGAGGGAGAACTGTTTGTCGTCGAAGCAGACGAATCAGATGGTTCTTTCCTGTTGTATGACACGTCGGTTGCGTTGGTCACCAACGTGGATGCCGATCACCTTGATCACTATGGATCGCTCGAAGCATTTGACCAAGCTTTTGTTGATTTCGCCTCTGCCGCGAAGGAACTTGTGGTCATCTCAAGTGATGACCCTGGTGCTGTGCGTGTAACCAGCAAGATTTCAGGACCTCGCGTGATGACCTTTGGTGAAGCAGCGCATGCTGATGTTCGCCTTGCTCACATTGACACCAGCACGGGGGGAGTGACCCTCACGATTGAATACCTGGGTACGAAATACACCGCCCAGCTCAAGGTTCCTGGACGACACAATGCCATTAACGCCGCGGGTGCTTTTGCCACCCTGGTGGGTCTAGGTTTTGACGCTGCTTCTTCCTTGGCAGGTATCTCTGAATTTGGCGGCACGGAGCGTCGTTTTGAACTTCATGGTGTTCGTCGAGGAGTGAGCGTCTATGACGACTACGCTCACCACCACACCGAAGTCAATGCTGTTCTCACAGCAGCCCGCACGGTTGTGGGCGAAGGTCGCGTGATTGCCGTTCACCAGCCTCATCTCTACAGCCGTACCCAACATTTCTGCGGAGAATTCGCACACACGTTGGAAAATGACGCAGATCTCACTGTGGTGTTGGATGTTTACGGAGCTCGTGAAGATCCTGTTCCCGGGGTGACCGGTGCATTGGTTTCTGAGAAATTCACCGACCAGTCCAAAGTTGCTTTCATCGCAGATTGGCAGGCAGCCGCCGATCACATCGCTGCAATTTCTCAGCCGGGTGACTACGTCATCACCCTGGGTTGTGGCGACGTTTATCGCATCATTCCGCAGATCCTGGCCTCTCTCGAAGCTACTGAGTAGATCTCGTGAAGCGTCCAGTTGGGCCTGGTGGAGTAACACCTCCGCCTCGGCCACCTCAATCTCAGGCTCGGCCTTCAGCTCAACCTGCACCGGAGCCAAAGCCTGCGAAGCGGGCTAAGCCAGCTAAGCCTCCTAAAGCTACCAAGCCGACTAAACCCACGAGAGCTGAGCGAAAAGCTCAGAAAGCGCGCGAGAAAGCCGCTGCCAAGGCTCCCAAGCGCCCTGTAGCGGTACCTGCACGCCCGGAGCGAGTTGACGCGGTGGGAAGTCGTGTTCAAGGAATTCGTCGCCCCACGAGCGAACCAGCGCGCCCAGAAGCTCCTGAAGTTCAACCACGCAAGGAAGCTCGTCGTCCTGCCCGACGGTTGACCAAAGCTCAAATCGAAGCGGCTGAAGCCAAAAGGAAGCTCAAAGAGGCCGTCAAGGCGCGTAAGGCATTTGAGCGCGATGAAGTGCGCCGATTTACTGCTCACCTTCGTCGCAGGAAGATTATTTGGGCGTCTATTGCGGGCTCTCTTGCTGCAGTCATGATTTTCGTTGGAATCGGTGTATTTACCCCGGTTCTTGCTTTACAAGCAGTTGTTGTTGAAGGTGCCACCCGCGTTCCCGCAGATCAGATCATGGCTGCACTGCAGCCTCAGATCAACAAGCCCCTTCCACTGGTGGATATGGGGGCTGTGAGAAAAGCTGTCGAAGCTCAACCGCTGGTGAAGAGCTACTCCACTGTGGCTGTTCCGCCACACACCCTTGTGATCAAGATTGTGGAACGAAGCCCGATTGGCTACGTCATGGTCAATAAGGACCTCACCATGGTGGATCCAGCCGGTGTTGTGCTTGAAGTTTCCACTGAACGTATCCCAGGTGTTCCCCTCATCACGGTTGAGGGCGGAGACGTGAATTCCAAGGGATTCAAGGCAGCTATTGATGTGATTTTGTCGCTGCCGAGTGCATTGGCAGGTCAGCTGGAAGAAGTCATCGCGAACACCACAGATGACGTCACCCTGGTGTTGACCGGTGGTGCTCGCGTCTTCTGGGGTGGTCCAGAAAATGCAGCAATGAAGAACCGTGTGTTGTCTCAATTGCTCGCTGTGAACCCCGTTGGCTCGGTCAGTGAGTATGACGTCTCGTCTCCCAAGACGGCTGTCGTTCGCTAATTATTTCCCCTATCTCGTTTCTTCTGGCGTGTCGCGCGAGGGAGTAGGTGCCTTCGACTTACTCTCAAATCAAGAAATGCATACTGAGCATAACTTTAAGGTTCGACTTGAACTTTAGGGTTCTAGCGGAGGCCACAACGTGTCAATGAATCAGAATTACCTCGCCGTCATCAAGGTCGTCGGCGTCGGCGGTGGTGGCGTCAATGCTGTGAACCGCATGATTGAGCTCGGTCTCAAGGGTGTTGAGTTCATTGCCGTCAACACAGATGCACAGGCACTCCTGCTCAGCGAAGCCGACGTCAAGCTCGACATCGGTCGCGAGCTCACTCGCGGTCTCGGCGCCGGTGCAGACCCCGAGGTGGGACGTAAGGCAGCTGAAGACCACGCAGAAGAAATCGAAGAAGCACTCGCTGGCGCGGACATGGTCTTCGTTACCGCTGGTGAAGGTGGTGGAACCGGTACCGGTGCCGCCCCCATCGTTGCCAAGATTGCCAAGTCGATCGGCGCACTCACCATCGGTGTTGTGACCAAGCCATTCGGTTTCGAGGGCCGTCGTCGTGCCGCACAGGCTGAGTCGGGTGTTGCCGCACTGCGCAACGAGGTCGACACACTCATCGTTGTTCCCAATGACCGCCTGCTTGAGATCAGCGACCGCAGCATCTCAGTACAAGAGGCATTTGCCACGGCAGACCAGGTTCTCCTGGCCGGTGTTCAGGGCATCACAGATTTGATCACGACCCCTGGTCTGATCAATTTGGACTTCGCAGATGTGAAGTCCGTCATGCAGGGCGCTGGATCCGCCCTCATGGGTATCGGTTCGTCGCGCGGTGCAGACCGCGCCATCAAGGCCGCCGAGCTGGCCGTAGCCTCACCCCTGCTTGAGGCCAGCATCGAAGGCGCCCGAGGCGTTCTGTTGTCCATTCAGGGCGGGTCCAACCTTGGCCTCTTCGAAATCAACGACGCAGCAGCGCTCGTGGGCGAAGCAGTGCACCCCGAAGCCAACATCATCTTTGGTGCCGTCATCGACGACACCCTCGGCGACGAGATTCGCGTCACGGTCATCGCAGCAGGCTTCGACGGTGGCGAGCCCACCCACAAGCCCATGCCGCGCAAGAACTTTGCGACTAGCGACACTGGTTCGGTCCTTCCCGCCGGTGAGAGTATCTACGCAGAGTCGACCGTGATCAGCTCGAGCACGGGTGTCTTCTCTGACGACGAGCTCGCTGCCGTTCTCTCGACTCCAGCAACCAACCAGCACGTCTCGGTCACCCCGGTTTACGCCGACATCGACGACGACCTCGACATTCCCGACTTCCTCAAGTAGGTGTCGCTAGCTCAGCGCCTGCAGTCGGTTCAGGCCGACATTGCAGATGCTGCGCGCGCGTCAGGGCGTCAGCCCGACGAGATCACGACCATTGTCGTGACCAAGTTTCACCCGGCCAGCCTGGTTCGTGATCTCTACGACCTCGGCGTGCGCAATGTGGGGGAGAACCGCCACCAGGAGGCGGAAGCTAAGTCTGCTGAGCTTTCGAGCCTGGAGGGTCTCACGTGGCACTTTATTGGCCAGCTGCAGTCGAATAAAGCAAAAGCCGCTCGCGCTTATTCCTCGGTCGTGCATTCGGTGGATAGCGCCAAACTCGCCCGCACGCTCGCGGCGGCAGAACCCGGCCCAGTTGATGTTCTTGATTGCTTTGTGCAGCTGAACCTCACTAATGATCCCGGTCGTGGAGGTGTGCAGCCCTCCGATGCTCTCCAGCTCGCTGAACTCATTGCCGCCGAGGAATCACTCAACCTGCTCGGAGTGATGGCTGTCGCCCCCCTCGATGAAGAACCTCGTGCC
>NZ_CAKZII010000157.1 GCF_936931525.1 uncultured Aurantimicrobium sp. | reverse complement strand
GGCAAAGATGACGGCAGAACCTGCTGTTCCCGTGGCGCGAGCGGCTGCCTCCTCGGGAGTGTCACCCTTGCGTAGTTCGTCCTGGTGGCGAGAAATGATGAAAAGGGCGTAGTCAATGCCCACGGCAAGCCCCAGCATCAGAGCCAACATCGGTGTAGTCGAGGTGACCTTGGCGAATGCCGTGGCCACAAAGATCAGCGCAATGGAGATACCAACGCCAAGTAGAGCGGTGAGAAGTGGCATCCCTGCTGCAAGGAAAGACCCAAAGGTGATGATGAGCACGATGAGCGCTACTCCCACACCAATCAGCTCGGTAGGAGTAATGGTGGGCATCGATGAGCTATAGATTTGGCCGCCGAGAGAGACTGTTGAGCCTGCGGGGAGATCTGCGCTGAGCTGCTCCGTTGCGGCTTCTAGTTCAGCCAGTGATTCCGGAGTAATTGTCGACGTGGGGCCATCAAACTGGACGCTGATCAAGCCGGCCTTGTCGTTATCGCTGATGGCGCCATTGATGCGCTCGTTGAAGGGAGAGGTGACGTTCTCAATCTGAGGGAGTTTCGTCATCTCATCCGCAACGGAGTTGAGAGCGTCTTTGTATGCGGGGTCAGTGATCAATTGACCATCTGCTGCAACCACAATGATCTGGGCAGAGGCACCACTGACCTGAGGGAAGGTGGTGGAAAGGGAATCAAGGGCAGCTTGAGATTCGGTGCCAGGGATGCTGATGCCGTTATCAAGTCCTTTGTTGAAGACTGCTGCAGCGCCACCGATGGCGATGAGAACAATCAGCCATCCAATCAGCACAAGACGTCGGGCGCGGAAAGCCCAGTGGCCGAGGGAATAGAGCAGTGATGACATAGCTGTCCTTGGTGTCAGCAACAGCGGGGATCAGCCGGAGTTGCGGGAAGAAACATGTTTCGATACACCGGTGTATCCGATACATGAGTGTATCCTTAACCCTGTGAGCATCACAACCGAAACTGAGTCAAAGCCTGCAGAGTCAGCCAGACGCCAAAAAACGCGTGAACGCTTGATGGACGCAGCCTTTGAGGTCTTCTCAGAGGTAGGGATTCACGCGGCAAGTGTGGAAATGATCGCCGAACGTGCAGATTTCACCCGTGGAGCTTTTTACTCCAATTTCGACACGAAGGAAGAACTCTTCCTCGCGCTCGCCGAACGAGGCAATAACGAACGCTTAGCTTTGCTGCGGGGCAGCGTGGCCAACATCGACGTCATCATGCCCACATTGTTAGAAAATTCGGGTGGCAAGCTCACAGCTCAAGAACTCGGACCTATCGTGGCGAGCTTCCTAGAACAACAGGGTGAGAACCGCCTGTGGTTCCTCTTCCAGTCGGAACTCAGACTGCTTGCCATGCGTGACCCTG
>NZ_CAKZII010000156.1 GCF_936931525.1 uncultured Aurantimicrobium sp. | reverse complement strand
GTTTCGAATGCACGCATCACCAGCGGCAACGGAGGCACGAACTCACCAGCGTGGGCGGCTAGCTTTTGCTCGATTGCCTCAAGGTCGGGCTTGGCCTCGGCTAAGACGGCCTGCCAGGTTGGGTGCATCTGCTCGAAGAACATTCCTCTAGCGTAGGGCGAACATTACGTAGTGTTTCACCGCGACTTCCGCAGATTGAGCATTACTCCTACTGTTATGGAAACGACTCCAATCAAGTAAGGGAACATCATGAGCACAGATCCAGCAAAGTGGGGCTTTGAGACTGCACAGATTCACGCAGGCGCTCAGTCAGACCCAACCACCAATTCACGCGCGACTCCTATTTACCAGACCACCGCTTACACCTTTAATTCAAGCGAGCACGCCGCGAAGCTTTTTGGTCTTGCTGAGTTTGGAAACATCTACACCCGCATCCAGAACCCCACCCAGGACGTTGTGGAGCAGCGTGTAGCTGCTCTTGAGGGTGGAACTGCAGCCCTTCTAGTTTCCTCCGGCCAGGCAGCAGAAACCTTCGCAGTTCTGAACATCGCTGAAGCTGGTGACCACATTGTGTCTTCGAGCTCCATCTATGGCGGTACCTACAACCTGTTCAAGTACACCCTGGCCAAGCTCGGCATCGAAGTAACCTTCGTCGAGAACCAGGATGATGCTGACGAATGGCGCGCAGCTGTACGCCCCAACACCAAGCTTTTCTTTGGTGAGACCATTGGTAACCCTCGCATCAACATCTTGGACATTGCGCTCGTTTCCAAGGTTGCTCACGAGGCAGGCGTTCCCCTCATCGTGGACAACACCATTGCAACTCCTTACTTGATTCGCCCTCTCGAGCACGGTGCTGACATCGTGATCCACTCGGCAACTAAGTTCCTTGGTGGCCACGGAACCGTTATCGGTGGTGTCATCGTGGACGGTGGCAAGTTCGAATGGTCCAAGAACGTAGAAAAGTTCCCAGGGCTAACTGAACCAGACCCCTCCTACCACGGTGCGAGTTACACCACCGTTCTTGGTGACGCCATTGCGTACATCATCAAGGCACGTGTTCAGCTTCTTCGTGACCTCGGTTCTTCCATCGCTCCTGCGAGCGCATGGCAGATCATCCAGGGCATCGAAACCTTGAGCCTGCGTATTGAGCGTCACGTGGAGAACGCAACCGCTGTTGCACAGTGGCTGGAAGCACACCCGCAGGTTGCTTCCGTCAACTACGCAGCGTTACCTTCGAGCCCTTGGTACACCGCAGCAAACCGCTATGCGCCTAAGGGTGTTGGTGCTGTGCTGTCCTTCGAGCTCAAGGGCGGCGTTGAGGCTGGCAAGGCATTCGTAGACAACCTCGATCTGTTCAGTCACCTCGCAAACATCGGTGACGTTCGTTCACTCGTTATCCACCCTGCATCCACGACTCACTCGCAGCTCACCCCCGAGCAGCAGCTGACCAGTGGTGTAACTCCTGGATTGGTTCGCCTCTCTGTTGGTCTCGAGAACATCGAAGACATCAAGGCAGACCTCGAGAAGGGTCTTGCTGCAGCTGCAGCAATCTAGCTCCACACGCACACATAACTAGTCGAGGGGCTTGGCCTTGGAGTAGCGTCTACTCCATGGCTGAGCCCCTCGTTCTTGTTTCCACTATTGGTCACATTCGACACCTGCAACTCAATCGGGCAGAGAAGATGAATGCTGCCAATAGGCAGATGCTCTCTGAGTTTTCCCTGGCATATGCCGAGGCAGACCGCGACGACAACGTCCGCGTTGTCGTCGTATCTGCCGTTGGTGACCACTTCACGGCTGGGCTGGATTTGGGCGACGTTCTAGGAACAGCAAGCCAATCTGGGCTGGAACTGACTCCCGAAGGTGGCATAGACCCCTGGGGAATCACAACAGCCCCCATATCTAAACCCGTCATTGTGGCAGTCCAAGGAACCTGCCTGACTTTGGGCGTGGAATTGATCCTTGCTTCTGAAATGGCAGTGGCAGATGACACAACTGTCTTTGGACAGCTCGAGGTGACTCGAGGAATCATGCCTTTTGGCGGTGCAACCACTCGCTTCGCCCAGCGCGTGGGCTGGGCACATGCATCCCGATATCTCCTCACCGGAGAAACCTTCACCTCAGCAGAAGCACACCGTATTGGACTGATCAATGAGGTTGTTCCAGCTGGAACCCAAGTGGAACGAGCGCTTGAGCTAGCTTCCCTCATTGCAGAACAGGCACCACTTGCTGTTCAAGCAACTTTGCGAAACTCTCGCATAGCTCGTTCCGCTGTTGAAAAAGAAGCGCTCAGCCAGCTTCCGAAGGAACTGGCAGCACTTCTTTCCAGCAAAGACTTCCAAACAGGAGTTGCCGCATTCGCCACGAGGTCAAAGCCGGAGTTCACAGGCAAGTAGGCTTAATCCACTATGGATTGGCAAGATTCGGCCGACAACCTGCCCTCAGGCTTTATTACTGATGAGCAGGTTCGTTCTGTTGCCGGAAAGCCTCCGGTTACAGGTGCCTGGCGCGATGGTGATGCTCCTGGCAACCGTCAGTTCGCAAACTTAGGCCCCTTTGACTTTGAATGTGGTGGATCACTCCCCCACGTGCGTATTGCTTACGAAACATGGGGCACTCTCAACGAAGCCAAAGACAACGCTGTTCTTGTCCTGCACGCACTGACTGGTGACAGCCATGTGGTTGGACCAGCCGGTGGTGGCCACACCACAGCGGGCTGGTGGAACGAAGTTGTGGGTTCTGGCCTTGCCATCGACACAGACAAGTGGTTTGTGGTGGCTCCCAATGTTCTTGGCGGATGCCAGGGATCTACAGGGCCTGCTTCACTGGCTCCAGATGGCTACGAGTGGGGTTCACGTTTCCCTTACACAACCATTCGTGACCAAGCACGTGCTCAAGCTCAGTTCTCTGACGTCATTGGCATTGAGAAATGGGCTGCAGTTATTGGTGGCTCCATGGGCGGAATGCATGCCCTTGAGTGGGGAGCAATGTTCCCTGATCGGGTGGAACGACTGGCTGTTCTTGCAGCACCTCCTGCCACCAGCGCCGATGAAATCGCTCTGAACACCGTTCAGATCGAAGCCATCATGCTTGATCCTGCATTCCGTGCAGGTCACTATTACGAAGCACGTGATGGCGAGGGTCCCTACCGTGGCCTCGCATTAGCGCGCCGTATTTCTTTCCAGAACTTCCGCACCCCTTCTGAGCTCAACGAGCGTTTTGACCGATCTTCACAAAGCGACATTAGCCCGCTAGGTAAGGGCGGCCGCTTTGCTGTGGCCAGCTATCTCGACTTCCATGGCAATAAGTTCACTCGTCGTTTTGATGCCAACAGCTATGTCACTCTCGTGGAATCTATGAATTCTCACGATCTGGGCCGCAACCGCGAAAGCATTGAATCAGTGTTGGAATCGATCACGATTCCCACACTGATTATCGGTATTGATAGCGACCGCTTCTTCCCCTTGGAAGGACAGAAGCGACTTGCTGCTCATATTCCTGGGAACATCAACGGTGACGAACCAGCCCTATTGGAATCTGACTTTGGTCACGATGCGTTCTTAATTGAATCTGAGTTCGTTGGTTCTCAGATTTCTCGCCTTTTGGCTTCATAGAGAACTGTCGCAGACACCGCTAGCAATACAAGTTCACCTATGTTGCGCAGCGTGAGAATGCTCAGCTCCAATGGTTGAACATTCAGCAATCCGTTGTAGAGGTAGGGATAGAACGCTTGAGTTAAAGCGCCCAGAACAAGTGCAATAACTGCAGGCGCGAAGAATCGTCTTTGCTCCAACACCAGCCCAGCAATAATCGGCGCAGCCAGCCAGCCAATGTATTGAGGCGAGCCCACTTTATTGAACACAATCAAGACGACGGTCAGTGAGAGCGCAACTGCTGGCAACACATGACTGGGGTCAGAACCCCTACGGTGAAGCCAAAGGCCCCACATCAATGTGCCAATAAAACCTAAGCCCAGCAGGAGAGAAGACAGGTCTGCTGCAACCCCTGTTCCTTCTCCCATGACCTGGAAGGTCAGAATGACAGTGTCGTAGTAAACGGCATAACCTTGCTCGTGAAAAGCAGCAAGCCAGAGGAAAGGGGTTGCCAGAGGAGCCTCGATCTGGAGCCCTCTTGTTGTTTGCTGTCCCAAGAAGCTGAAAATGTTTGCAGCGCCGCCCAGAATCACAGCAATGGCAATCACAACTGCTGAGGTGACAAGTACTGAAATCAACACGGTCTTGCGTTTGTGCACGGCAACAAGAACCGCAGCTATCAAGGCAGCGGGCCACACCTTGATCCACGTCGCTATGGCAAGCAGCGCCCCGGCTATTGCCGGTCGCTGCACAGCCATGAGCAAGCCCACTATCGCCAACGGGGTGACAATGCTGTCCAGTCGTGCCACAGCAATCGGACCGAGTAACAGCATGAATACCAACCACCACCAGGCGGCAGTTCGCTGAAGCGTGTTTCTCTGGGTGCCCTGTGCTGAATACAGCAGGTAGGCAAATGCCCCCGCATTGAGAAGAGTCACCAGAACGATCCAGCCAATTGGGTAAAGCCCCGGCCCGGCAAAGAGCGGGAGCAAAATTGGGACGAGTGCGACAGCTGGATAAACCCATTGTGAATCTATGCCGACAATTCCAGCTCCGCCAGCTGCTTGACCTGCCCAAAATTCATAAACAAAGCTGACATCTCCATAAGGCACAGCTTCAGCGACAAAACCTTGCCATCCCAGCCACAGACTGATCAATCCAAATGCGAACCACATCAATACAGGGTGGTGCCAAAAGTCTCGTGTCATCATGATTAATGGTCGGCCTCGCCGCTGAGAGCTGAAACCACGAGACTGACTGACTCTGCAACATCCAGAGCGGGGAATGGCCCGCCTTCAGCGGCATGTTCTGCTGCTTTGCCATGCAGAAAGACACCCGTTGCAGCCAATTCAGCTAATTCTTGAAATGAAGGAACTCTCTTCACCGAATGAGTGGCAACAATTGCCGCAATGATTCCGGCAAGAACATCCCCTGTGCCCGCCGTTGCGAGCCAAGAAGTGGGAGACGTCACTTTCACGAGGAATCTTCCACCACTAGGTTCCTCTGGCGATAGAACGAGGGTTTCATGGCCTTTGAGCACGACAACGACACCTAGTTGATCTGCAGCTGAAGAGGCCCATTTCTCTCTTGAAAGGCCATCTTGAGGAACAAGTCGTTCTAACTCCCCCTCATGAGGAGTAATGATTGCTGGCGCCGTGACATGGCCAAGAAAACCTAATCCGCCAGCATCTAGAACCACAGGCTGTAATCCGAGGATTGCATGGGCAAGTGCAGGCAGATCTGGGTTGAGGTCTGGCGTGGATTCCATGCCAGAACCAACCAACCAGGCATCGACGGCCCCAGAAACGGTCACCGTTTCAGGCCGGCGTGCCATGACGAGCTCAGCCGATGACTTCTCCCCCAGGAACCGGACCATTCCGATGCCCGTTCGGTGTGCTGCTTCAACGCCCAGCACTGCAGCGCCTGGATACTTCTCAGAGCCAGTGACAACTCCTAGAACACCATGGGTGTACTTATTGTCTTGGGGCCCAGGAATACGAATGTGGCGCGCTGCATCCGCAGCCCCCCATTCGTGAATTTCTTGTGTCATTGCTGTCCCCCGACTACCAACGCCTGGTAGCGTCCTGAACTTCTCCGACGAGTTCCTCAATGATGTCCTCGAGGAACAGAACCCCAGTTGTGTTGCCATTTAGGTCAACGACGCGCGCCAAGTGAATACCGCTGCGTTGCAGCTCTGCCAACGCGTCTTCGAGATCTGTTGATTCCGTCAAGGTTGCCAGCTGGCGAATGCGCTTGGCCTTGATGGGGCCAGTGTGTGTTCCGGCCTCAGAGATGTCGTCATCGAAGGTGAGGACATCTTTGAGGTGAACATATCCAATGGGTTCATTGTCTGAGTCACTAATGACGAAGCGGGAGAAACCATACTTAGCCACTGCAGTTTCGAGATCACTCACACTCGCTGCTTCAGGGAGAGTGACCAAGTTCTCCAGGGGAACCTTGATATCCCCAGCCTTTTTTGTGGTGAACTCAAAGGCTGCAGAAAGGGTTCCAGAGGAGTCTTCGATCATTCCCTCACGGGTTGAGTGAGAAACAATGGTGGCTACTTCATTGAGAGAGAAGACACTGTTGGCTTCTTCACGAGGCTCAACCTTGAATAAACGCAGTGTGGCATTCGCCACACCATTCATGGCCCAGATAACAGGCTTCACTACGCGTGCAACAAACACCAGTGGTGGGGCCAAGAGAAGAATTGCTTTCTCAGGAACTGAGAAGGACGCGTTCTTGGGCACCATCTCGCCAAAGATGACGTGCAGGAACGTGACCAGGATCAAGGCAACAGCAAAGCTAATGCCGCTGATCCAGCCTGCTGCTAATCCTGTTCCTGCCAAGCCCAACTCAACGAGGTGGTGAATGGACGGTTCTGAGACATTCAAGATCAGCAAAGAAGCAACCGTGATACCCAGTTGGCTCGTGGCCAACATCAAGCTCACGTGCTCTATGGCATACAGCGCTGTCTTTGCAGAAGCGCTCCCCTTCTCCGCAAGCGGTTCTATTTGCGAACGGCGTGCAGAAATAACGGCAAACTCAGCGGCAACGAAGAAGGCGTTCACCGCAAGCAGGATGACCAGCCAGATCAATCCAGACCAATCACTCATTGTTCTCACCTACTTCGGATAGAACTAATGGAGTGAAACGAAGGCGATCAATTCTGCGGCCGTCCATTCGAACAACCTTGAATTCACCCTCTGGCACGGTGACAACGTCACCCTGCTCAGGAATACGGCCCAGCTGACTCATTACGAAACCGGCAACGGTTTCGTAATTGTCATCTTCAGGGACGGTAATGCCAGCACGTTCCTCGAGTTCATCTGGGCGCAGTGATCCAGGGAAGGTCAGGTAATCAGCAGAGCTGACAACGCCCGCACGTGTGCGGTCGTGTTCGTCAGCAACTTCACCGACAAGTTCTTCTACGAGGTCTTCCAGAGTGGCAATACCTGCCGTGCCACCGTATTCGTCCACAACAATGGCCATCTGAAGGCCCTTGCCACGAAGTTCAGCAAGCAATGCATCCAGGGACATGGTGTCGGGGACGCGTAAAGGCTCAATCATCAGTGCCGAGACAGGAACGTCGTTACGACGTTCCCTCGGCACTGAGATCGCGTTCTTGACGTGCACGATACCTACGACGTCGTCGAGACCATCTTCGGTAACAGGGAAACGAGAGAAGCCTGTCTTTCGTGCAAGTTCCAGCACGGCACGTGCTGAGTCACCCGGCTCTAACGCTTCGATACGTAATCGTGGCGTCATCACGTCACTGGCAGAGAGTTCACTAAATGCCAAGGTCTTTCCCAGCAGTGTTGCAGTGTCACTCTCAAGGGCGCCCTCGCTTGCGGAGCGCCGCAAGAGGGAGGAGAGTTCCTCTGCTGAACGAGCCCCCGAGAGCTCTTCTTTAGGCTCCAGGCCAAATCCGCGGAGTACTCGGTTAGACAAACCATTGAGTACAGCAATTAACGGCCTGAACACTGTGGTGAAGAGGGTTTGGAAAGGAATAACCACCTTTGCTGTTGCTTGCGGCAACGCCAATGCGAAGTTCTTTGGAACAAGTTCTCCCACAATCATGGAGAGCACGGTTGCAATGACGACTGCGCTCACACCGGCAACGGTGTGAATGACAGCGTCATTCCACCCAAGCCCAGAGAGCGGCTGGAAAAGCAGTGCAGAGAGCGCTGGTTCCATCAAGAAACCGGTCAGCAGTGTGGTGAGAGTGATGCCAAGCTGAGCGCTGGAGAGGTGGGTCGACGTAATCGTCAGAGCCTTGATGGTGAGACCTAGGCCTCGAACGCCGCGGTCGCGTTGAGCCTCAAGCTCAGGACGGTCCAAGTTCACCAAAGCAAACTCAGCTGCAACGAAGAAACCGGTACCAACCGTAAGGACTAAACCAGCCGCAAAGGCTAACCACTCAGCGAGCATGAGATTCACCACGCTCAAGAATCATCAGTGACGAAGATTTGTCACTGGTTCGGGCAGGCGGGGGGTCGTCCATTTCCCTTTTATTCTAGCGAGAACGCTCAGTGTTAGCTGTGAAGGCTACTCCGGCACATTTGCGAAGCGCAGCGGGATCTCAATGAACACATCGGTGCCGCCGTCTGCGGCGGCATTCCATTCAATGGATCCGCTCAGTTCACCCTGAATGAGGGTCTTCACAATTTGTGTTCCCAATCCATCTCCGATGGCACCCTCTGGCAGTCCGGTTCCGTTGTCCACGATGTGGACGGTGAGAAGTTCTTCGGAACGGTTAGCTTCAATGACCACGGTTCCCTCACGGCCTGCAAGGCCGTGTTCTACCGCGTTGGTAACAAGTTCAGTCAGCGCCAAAGCCAAAGGAGTGGCATAACCGCTAGGGAGCACGCCAAAGCTTCCGGTCAAACGTGGGTGCACCGTGGTGCCATGAATTGCCGCAACCTCTGCGCTCAGCATGAGTACACGGTTGAATACCTCGTCGAAGTCAACGTTTTGAGTCAGACCTTCAGACAGGGTGTCGTGAACTACCGCAATGGAGGCAACACGGCGCATGGCCTGCGTGAGAGCTTCACGTGCTTCATCTGACTGTGTTCTGCGGGCCTGAATACGCAGTAAGGAAGCTACTGTCTGGAGGTTGTTCTTCACACGGTGGTGAATCTCACGGATGGTGGCGTCCTTGGTGATGAGCTCCATCTCCTGGTGACGAAGCTCTGTCACGTCGCGGCAGAGCACAATCGCACCGGTTCGCTCACCGAGGTGGCGAATAGGGATTGTGCGCAGCGATACCGTCACGCCACGGGCGTCAATGTCTGCACGCCAGGGTGCACGGCCTGTGACCACAACTGGGAGAGATTCGTCAACGTTAATCTTGCCGGTGAGAACCCGGGTGGTTACTTCAGCTAGAGATTCACCTTCCAGCTCATCGGCGAAGCCGATGCGGTTGAAGGCAGACAACGCGTTGGGACTGGCAAAGGTGACAACACCGTCCACGTCCAGACGAATCAAACCATCAGTTGCACGCGGTGCTCCACGACGTGGTGAAGGCGCGGCATCGAGATCAGGGAAGTCACCTGAGGCGATCATGTCAAACAAGTCATTGGCGCAGGAGTTGAAGGTCATTTCCTGGCGGCTAGGTGAGCGGCTCTCTGACAAGTTGGTGTGGAGAGAGATGACGGCAATGGGGCTGCTGGGTGCTGAGTCAGTGGAACCCTGTCTTACGCGACGGATGACGGGAACAGCACGAACACGTGTGGGGGTCTCTTCATACCAGGCAGGTGAAGAGGACTCGATGATGGTTGCGGTTTCATAGGCTTCGCCTACTTGTGCCCGCCATTCTGCCTTGATCTTCTGTCCGACAAAGTCGCGGTAGAACAAGGTGGCAGAGCTGGAAGGGCGAGCGTGAGAAACAGCAACGAACGAGCCATCTTGGGTGGGTGCCCAGAGCACGATGTCAGCAAAGGCGAGGTCTGCGATGAGCTGCCAGTCCCCAATAAGCATGTGGAGCCATTCAATATCGGCTGCTGAGCCAATGCCTTGGGATTCCATGATGTTGCTGAGGGTCGACATACCTCTAGCCTAGAGTCATGCGTAAGAAGTGGTTGTGGCGGACACTGGCTGTCATAGCCGGATTAGTGGTGGTGACTGTTCTCGTGTTTACCGTGAGCCCCTGGCCTAGTGCCTTGATTATTCGCCAGGTCTTCCAAGATGGCGCAAAGAAGACTGCCGCCATCATGGCGCCCTACGCCCCCACCAGCGGCGTGGACTCTGTCTTGGACGTTCAGTACGCCACAGACTCCACACAGCCTCACGTCAAGGCCAGTGACTTCACACAGCTGGATGTGTTCTATCCCACAGGAACCACCACTCAACTGGGAACAGTGATCTGGACTCACGGTGGTGCATGGATATCTGGCAATAAGGCCAACGACCGCAGCTACTTCGAGATCTTGGCATCCAAGGGTTACACCGTGGTAGGTCTGAATTACACCTACGGTCCTGAAGCTCAGTACCCCACTGCCGTCTTTGAACTCAACCAAGCTCACCAGTTCTTGTTGGATAACGCAGAGAAGTTCCACATTGACCCCAGCAAGATTGTTCTGGCAGGTGACTCCGCTGGAGCACAGCTTTCAAGCCAGCTAGCTGCGTTGATTACCAACCCTGACTTTGCCAAGGAAATGGACTTCACCCCTGTTCTCTCACCTGAACAGCTTCAGGGAGTTGTGCTCAACTGCGGCGTATACGAAGTAACTTCCCTCATTGGAGAGAAGGGCATACTCGGCTGGGGAGATGACATGTCACTCTGGGCATACACCGGAGATAAGGACATTGCGAGCTCACCGGCAATTGCCCAGATGTCGACCATTAACCACGTGACAGCTGACTTCCCTGTGACGTATATCTCCGGCGGAAACGCTGACCCACTCACAGCGGAGAACTCCAAGCCCTTTGCAGCAAAGCTGCAAACACTGGGAGTGAATGTCACTGAGCTGTTCTGGCCAGCTGACTACACACCAGCACTCCCCCATGAGTATCAGTTCAAGCTGAATCTTGATGCAGCTCAGACTGCTCTGACGGAGACGCTTGCTTTCTTGAACGAACGAATCGGTTCTGCTTCGCAGCAGTAATTGCGCTTACTGGCTGGAAAATCGCGGCCAGGCTCACGAATTGCTTGCGTAGCTTGCTGTTCTTTGCTGAAGTGCTGAGCGGTTTTCCAGAGGCAAACGACGCAGTGATTGCTTTATCGTCTGCTGGCAGCTCGTAGACCTCGTGCAGGCCAGCAAAGCGACTCAGCGTAGCTGCCGCTTGTGCTGTGCCTCTAGCATCGAGCCCTGAGCGCACTTTGTTCAACACAATCACCCGGAGTGAATCTGGGAAGTTTTCTACCAAGACATCATGTGCTCGAATGAACCGGGCTATCCCCAAAGCATCTGCTCCTGCCACTTCAATAATGCAATCAGCTTGTTTGAGAACAGTGAGGGTTGATGCGTTGCGCCTGGGGGCAAAGAGATCACTTGTGATCTCTTCATCGGTCTCCAGGTTGAATCCCACATCCACCACGACCGCATCCCAGTTTTCCATCGCGAGAGCAAGGACTTTCTTGACTCGCTCAGCAGAGAGCTCTGGCCAGCGGTCAGAGCGAACTATTCCAGAGAGCACATCCAGCTCTCCAGCACCTGCGGGGATGGCATGGCTTAAACGAATGAGTTCGTCCTCAGTCAAGGCTCCCGACTCAGCAAGACGACAAGCAGCTGCGAAGCCAGCTGCTTCATCGACGAGGCCAAGGAGCGGAGCTATTGCTCCGCCATAGCTATCTGCATCAATGAGAAGTACTCGTTGACCCTGCTCAGCAAGTTCTGCCGCCAGGTTGATTGCCACGGTGGTGCGACCTGGAGCTCCGGTTGGACCCCAGACAGCAATGAGCTTGGACATTAGGCCTTGCCCCTGCTGGGAACGAGTGAGATGGCATCACCATTTGCCTGAGATTCCAGGAGTGCCGCAACCTTGGACTGGGGAACAACAATCTCCACACGAACGCCGCCGTTCGAAGCTGCAAGACCTGTGGCCTCAGTGATGTGGGCAATCTGTGCACCGGAAATAATCACTGCAGGTGGGCCGAATACTCCCTGACCTGCAGCCATGGAGGCCCACACATCCACGGTGGAGCCCTCAACGGCGTCTGAGGAGAGAGGAACGTCAAGCTGGACCACCACGTTCGTGGTGGCGACCTGCTTGGCCGTTCCCACTGCGCTGACAGGAACCAGTTCCCCTGCGCCTACCGCTTTAGTGACAACAGCACCAGAAGTCAGTCCACTTGCAGCCAGATATGCCGAAGATGACTTCCCCAGCTTCACGTCGGTGAGAACAAGATCTGACGTCTGCAGGACATGGCCTGGAGCCAGAGATTTTGCAGCTGCATAAACAGAGGTGGTGTTATCTGCCGCTGAGACGAGAGCAAATCCTGCAAGAGCAGTAATAAGGACAATGGCGAGACCAATGATGAGGCGAAGGTCGAGTCGTCGCGCGGAGGGACGTGTTGTGGTGTGAGTCATGAGAAGCATCTTCTCTAATGCGCAAAAGAATCTGCTGAAGTTATCCACAGATTGCTTTACTCAAGGATTTAACCCCTGAAGGTTTCCTATTGTGTGGATATGAATGATTTTGACTCTACTGATGTGAATAAGGACCGTTTCCTGACCGTTGCTGAAGCAGCAGAACTCCTCAAGGTTTCTGCGGCTGACGTGCATGAACTCATCGACTCTGGTGAGCTTCAAGGCTTCCAGGTGGGAAAGCGAGGTCCGTGGCGCATCGAACACGAGATTCTCGAGCTCTTCATTGACCAGCAGTATGAAGAGTCTCGCCGAAGCGCAATGTGGAACAACCCCTCATTGGCCTCCGCGAACAACATCACTGACTTCTAAACCACACATAATGCTCCTGAGATTTCACATCTCAGGAGCATTTTCATGACTACTTCACCTTCGGTGATTACTGCATCTGAACAAACAGAACTTCTCGAAGTGCAATCATCTGTCTTCCCGACGACGTTGTGATGTCGAGGTGATCTGCACCCACCTGGTCGATGGTGCCGTGGAACTGTCCCAGAACGGTGTGAATCATGACGTGTTTCCGCCTTCTGCTCACATCGCGCAGCACGAATGCCAGATTCACTTTCTCCGCTAGACGAGCATTGCTTGATAGTGCCTTGAGATCATGATCAGAGACTTCTCCCACTGGTGTGCCCAAACTCTCCTTCACGCTCTCCAGCGGAATGTTCACGCTTGTGAGCGCATGTAATCCCAGAATGAGGGGCCCGCCAATGTCTGCTGGTTCATGAACCTCGATAGCTGCCCAGTCTTTGCCCACGTTCTTGAGCTGGAAGGTCAACGTTCGGCCGTCTTTGGCGATTGCAGTCATGACCGTTGCAGGGTTTGTCTGATGCAGTGCACGCAGGCGGTCACGAAGCGTCAGCTTCGCGCGCCTGTCACGCTCTTCATCTTCTAAGCGGTTGATGAGCTCAGCATCTAGCTCTCGCTCGAGCTGATTCTCTAAATCTTGAAACAGAGTGTCGAAGTCCATAGTCAGCGAAGGTAAGAGCCGAACCTGAGAATGTTCTGGAGTTATCCACATGTTTCCTGAGAAATAGACTTTCGGTCTATTTCTCATGTCACAGTGTTCACATGAATACCGCACCTGCATTCCCCACCAAGCGCACTGGTTTTGTCAACGATGACTTCTTTGACCAGCAACCCACTGCGACCTCTGCTTTGCCAGACCCCCAGCCCATGGTGGAGAACCTAGCCCGCAGTGTGATGGAGATACTTGCAGGTTGCCGCGATCTGGATCAGATTTCCCGCTGGGTCACTGATGACGTGTATCGAAACCTTCTTCAGCGTGTTCACATCTCACGACGAGCTCGTGCCGTGAAGAAGCAGGCAACTGTGCTGCCGAGCTTTGGCTTAGGTCGCACGATAATTACCCACCCTGTTGATGGCGTTGTTGAGTCGGTCGTGATTGTGCATGGCAAAGCACGCACGCGCTCAATAGCTATTCGCCTCGAGGGCCTTGACGGCCGCTGGCGGGCAACTGCTATCCACGTGCTCTAGGCAGTGACGTGTGGTAGCTCTTTGTTGTAGCGCTTGAACAGGATGCCGACTCTGAAGGCTGATTCGCTCACGATGGTAAGCAAACCAACGGTAATCAAGAGACTGGCAAAGTAATTGGAAAAGCTGCTGTTTTCAGACACGGTTTTCACGATGACCAAGAAAACCAAGGCAATGTATTCCGCACCACTGTTTCGAAGGATCACGGCCTTCTTTTCCCGCAGAGGTCTTACCCACATAATTCGCGTGCGATAACGGGCAAAGAAGTATCCGAAAACGACCCCGACTCCACCTGCAACCCAATGCCAGGCATCTCGGGAAAGGTCTTCCCAGAGAACAACACCAATAAACAAGACTTCAAAAACCGGATCAAGAATGGCGAGCCACAATAAGCTCACATATTCCTTCTTGGGTAGATGAAGGACTTTCTTGCCGTAGTTTCGTGCTTTGAGATCAAAAACAATCATCACCAGGATGAGCGGTGACAGCCACGCAAGTAACAGCCAGTCGTTCTCCATAGTGTGATTCTAGATTGCTTCACTCGGCGAGAAGCATCCCGAAGGGAACTACTTCTTCTTACGACGCTCTGCGCGGTTTCCTGCGGGAGCACCGTTCGTGG
>NZ_CAKZII010000155.1 GCF_936931525.1 uncultured Aurantimicrobium sp. | reverse complement strand
TGCTCCGCTGCTGACGGCCCCATGCCCCAGACCCGTGAGCACATCCTGCTGGCTCGCCAGGTGGGTGTTCCCTACATCATCGTGTTCCTGAACAAGTGCGACATGGTGGACGACGCTGAACTGCTCGAACTGGTTGAAATGGAAGTTCGCGAACTCCTCGACAAGTACGATTTCCCCGGCGACAAGACCCCCATCATTCACGGTTCCGCCAAGCTCGCCATGGAAGGCGACAAGGGTGACCTGGGTGAAGGCGCCATCATGAAGCTGGCTGACGCCCTGGACACCTACATCCCCCTGCCCGAGCGCGCAGTGGACGGCGCATTCCTGATGCCCGTGGAAGACGTGTTCTCCATCTCCGGTCGTGGCACCGTGGTGACTGGTCGCGTTGAGCGCGGCGTCATCAAGGTCGGCGAAGAAATCGAAATCGTTGGTATCAAGCCCACCCTGAAGACCACCTGCACCGGCGTGGAAATGTTCCGCAAGCTGCTGGACCAAGGTCAAGCTGGCGACAACGTGGGTATCTTGCTGCGCGGCACGAAGCGTGAAGAAGTTGAGCGCGGCCAAGTGCTGTGCAAGCCTGCTTCCATCAAGCCCCACACCCACTTCACTGGCGAAATCTACGTTCTGTCCAAGGACGAAGGTGGCCGTCACACGCCTTTCTTCAACAACTACCGTCCCCAGTTCTACTTCCGTACCACGGACGTGACAGGTGCGATCGAATTGCCCGAAGGCAAGGAAATGGTGATGCCTGGTGACAACGTGTCGATCACTGTGAAGCTGATCAACCCCATCGCCATGGAAGAAGGTCTGCGTTTCGCTATTCGCGAAGGCGGCCGTACCGTGGGCGCCGGCGTGGTTGCCAAGATCATCGCGTAATTCGCAATACACAAAGGAATTACCATGGCCGCCAAGCAAAAAATCCGTATCCGCCTGAAGGCGTTTGACTACAAACTCATCGACCAGTCGGCCGCTGAAATTGTGGATACCGCCAAGCGCACCGGCGCGATTGTCAAGGGCCCCGTGCCCCTGCCAACCCGCATGAAGCGTTTCGACATCCTGCGTTCGCCCCACGTGAACAAGGCCAGTCGTGACCAGTTCGAAATCCGCACGCACCAGCGTCTGATGGACATCGTTGACCCCACAGACAAGACTGTGGACGCTCTGATGAAGCTCGACCTGCCGGCTGGCGTGGACGTCGAAATCAAGCTGCAATAAGTAGTCCGAACCCGGTTAAGCGGGTTCAAAAAGAGTCGAATTAGCGCGCTATTGCCATATTTGGCGTGGCGCGCTATACTCGCAGGCTCCGCTCAAGTTTTGAGTGGGGTTTTATTAACAGTCTTTCACGCAAAAACGCTGTAACCAATTGAAGCTGCAGCGGTGAAAGTTACGGAGAAAACAATGAGTCTTAGCAATCACCTAGGGTTGCTGGGTCGCAAGGTTGGCATGATGCGCCTGTTCACCGATGAGGGGGATGCAGTTCCCGTCACGGTGGTCGACGTGTCTAACAACCGTGTTACTCAGGTCAAAACCCAAGAGAACGATGGCTACGTTGCCCTGCAGGTAACGTTCGGTTCGCGCAAGGCATCTCGCGTGACCAAGCCCGTTGCCGGTCACCTCGCCAAGGCGGGTGTTGAAGCCGGTGAAATCATCCAGGAATTCCGCGTGGCCGCTGATACGGCTGCCAAGTACGCTGCTGGCGCGCAAGTGCCCGTGTCGGACGTGTTTTCCGTGGGTCAAAAAGTGGACGTGCAAGGCACCTCCATTGGTAAAGGCTACGCCGGTACCATCAAGCGTCACAACATGAGCTCGCAGCGCGCATCGCACGGTAACAGCCGTTCGCACAATGTGCCTGGCTCTATCGGTATGGCACAAGACCCCGGTCGCGTGTTCCCCGGTAAGCGCATGACAGGTCACCTGGGTGACGTTACCAAGACGACCCAGAACCTCGACATCATCCGCGTTGACGAAGCCCGTCAACTGCTGCTGATCAAGGGTGCGATCCCCGGTTCTGCAGGTGGCTTTGTCACCGTGCGTCCCGCAGTGAAGGCAAAAGCCGCGAAAGGAGCGAACTAATGCAGCTCGAACTCCTGAATGACCAAGGCCAGGCTACTTCGAAATACGAAGCGCCCGAGACCGTGTTTGGTCGTGAATACAACGAAGACCTGGTTCACCAGGTTGTGGTGGCTTTCCAGGCTAACGCGCGTCAAGGCACCCGTGCCCAAAAAGACCGTGAACAAGTCAAGCACTCCACCAAGAAGCCGTTCAAGCAAAAGGGAACTGGTCGCGCTCGCGCCGGTATGACTTCTTCGCCGCTGTGGCGCGGAGGCGGTCGTATTTTCCCGAATATGCCCGACGAAAATTTCAGCCAGAAGATCAACAAGAAGATGTACCGCGCTGGTATGGCTTCGATCTTCTCGCAACTGGCACGCGAAGGCCGTCTGGCTGTGGTGGATTCGATCACGGTCGACTCTCCCAAGACCAAGGCATTGGCTGCCAAGTTCAAGGCCATGAATCTGGACTCCGTTCTGGTGATCTCGGACGTGGTTGACGAAAACCTGTATCTGGCATCTCGCAACCTGGTCAATGTGCTGGTGGTTGAGCCCCGTTACGCTGACCCGCTGTCTCTGGTGCACTACCGCAAGGTTCTGGTTACCAAGGCCGCCATGGACAAACTCAAGGAGATGTTCGCATGAGCCACGGTCCTAATCTGTCCAAGTTCGACGAAGGTCGTCTGATGCAAGTTCTGGTCGCTCCCATCGTGTCTGAAAAGGCCACCATGGTTGCTGAAAAGAGCAATGCTGTGACCTTCAAGGTGCTGCAAGACGCTACCAAATATGAAATCAAGGCCGCTGTGGAATTGATGTTCAAGGT
>NZ_CAKZII010000154.1 GCF_936931525.1 uncultured Aurantimicrobium sp. | reverse complement strand
TCGCACGATAATTACCCACCCTGTCGATGGGGTGGTGGAGTCGGTCGTAATTGTGCATGGCAAAGCCCGCACGCGCTCAATTGCTATTCGCCTCGAGGGCCTAGACGGTCGCTGGAGGGCAACCGCTATTCACGTTCTGTAAGAAGAATTACTTCTTCTTACGACGCTCTGCGCGGTTTCCTGCAGGAGCACCGTTCGTGGACTGACCGAATGCACCACGTGCATCACCGGTTGGGCTCACTGGACGGTTGTCCTCAGGAACAATCTGGCGACCGTTGTCCGCAGCTTGCTGTGCACGAGCAGTCTCTGCCTTCTCAACGCGACCCTTGTCGTCACGAACCTCAACGTGGCCGTCCTCAGAAGGCGCGGTGTAGCTGAGGTGCTGCTGTGCTGCACTCTCTGGAGTGAGGCCCTTAGCGGCGATGCTGGGGTGTTCTGGATCGCCTTCAGCAGCGTTCACCTGAACTTCGAGGTTGAACAAGAAGCCAACAGACTCTGCCTTGATGGCGGCCATCATGCCTTGGTAGAGGGCAAAGCCTTCACGCTGGTACTCGACCAGTGGGTCACGCTGTGCCATGGCACGCAGACCAATACCGTCCTTGAGGTAGTCCATCTCGTAGAGGTGGTCACGCCAGCGGCGGTCCACCACGGAGAGAACAACACGACGCTCAAGCTCACGCATGGCGGTTGCGCCCAGTGATTCTTCACGGCGTTCATAGGCAACGACAGCATCCGACTGGATTTCGCGACGCATGAACTCCTTGTTCACGCGACCCTTGTTTCCAGCTTCCTGGATAACCTCATCGATGGTGATTCCCACGGGGTAGATGGTCTTGAGCTCTGCCCAAAGAGCATCGAAGTCCCAGTCATCTCCATTGCCTTCACCGGTGTGAACGGAGAGGACTTCGTCAACAACGTCTTCGAGGAATGCGTGGACGCGATCCTTGAGGTCATCACCTTCGAGGATGTGTGCACGGTCAGAGTAGATTGCTTCACGCTGACGGTTGAGAACATCGTCATACTTCAGAACGTTCTTGCGCATTTCAGCGTTACGGGCTTCTACCTGTGACTGTGCAGAGCGAATGGCGCGCGAGACAATCGCCGACTCGATCGCGGTGTCATCAGGAATGTTGCTGCGCGTCATGATGGCTTCTGCAGCGCCTGAGTTGAACATGCGCATGAGGTCATCGGTCAGCGAGAGGTAGAAGCGGCTTTCACCGGGGTCACCCTGACGTCCGGAACGACCACGCAGCTGGTTGTCGATACGACGTGACTCGTGACGCTCGGTGCCGAGGACGTAAAGTCCACCAGCTTCAACGACCTTGTCAGCTTCTGCCTGGACGCCCTCT
>NZ_CAKZII010000153.1 GCF_936931525.1 uncultured Aurantimicrobium sp. | reverse complement strand
CAACGCTCATCTGGTTCCTGGTGACCTTGCAGGCGAAGAATTGTTAGCAACTTTCCCACACCTTGAGGGTTCGGTTGCTGTGATTGCATCTAACCCTCCCTACATTCCGGTAGATGCCATTCCACGCGACCCTGAGGTTCAGCTCTTCGACCCGGCACTGGCACTTTATGGCGGTCAAGATGGTCTGGATGTGGTGCGCCAAGTGTCGCAGGTGGCTTTAGTGCTGGGGCGACCTGGAGCTGCACTCATGTTGGAGCACGGTGAATTGCAAGGTGCCAATATTCGAGAGATTCTCTCGGCAGACGGATGGCGAGCTACTGCAACACATCGCGACCTGACCGGTCGCGACCGCTACACAACAGCGACCCGCCCGTAGACTGAACCCTGACCTAAGGGGAGTTGACCTGTGGCTATTTCGCCCGAGATTTCGGTGGCAATGTGCACCTACAACGGTGCACAGTACATCGTGGAACAGCTTGAGAGCATGGCTGCTCAAACGCTGTTGCCTGCTGAAATCGTGGTCTCGGATGACGGCTCAACTGACGGCACGATTGCTCTTCTCAAGCAAACCTGGGAACGACTTTCTGAGCACAGTTCTGAACTTCGCAAAGTGAAACTCATTGTTCTCTCCAACAAGTCATCCTTGGGTGTCACCAAAAACTTTGAGCAGGCCATTGCCACAACGACCAAGCCCTACATCTTCTTGGCAGATCAAGATGACCTGTGGTTCCCGCAGCGCTTGGAAGTTGAAACTGCCCAGCTGAAAGCTGGGGCAGGTTTCGTCTTCGGCGATGCCCAGTTGGTTAACTCCAGTGGTGAGCCACTCGGTCACTCGCTTTTCGAAGCTTTATCCCTCTCTGCATCAGAACGAGCGGGGATTGTTTCTCACCCCGTAGATGTTCTGATCAAGCGCAACATTGTGACCGGTGCTACTGCTGCCTTCTCACGTTCAGTCTTCGATAAAGCTGCGCCTTTCCCTTCCGGCTGGGTTCATGACGAGTGGCTGGCCATGGTTGCTGCACTTTCTGGTGAGCAGTTCGCTGTGACGGAATCACTGATTGGCTATCGCCAGCATGATTCCAACCAAATTGGTGTGAAGAAGAACACGCTTACCACCCGCATGGCCAAGCTGCGTGCTGAAGGGGCAGAACGTAATGCTCGCCTGTTGGCTCGCATCACGTCACTTTCTGAGCGGGCGAGTGAACTCGGTGCTTCAATATCCGCACTGTCACTGATTGCTTCTTCTGTGAAACTCCAACAGGCACGCTCTTCCTACCCGCGCAACCGAGCTATTCGCTGGGTTCCAGTAATTGGGCAAGTCATCACAGGGCGGTATTTCCGAGTGAGCAATGGACCCCGTGACATCTTGCGTGATTTGGTTCAGCCGCTCTAAGGCGCTGTTCAAACTTCGCTTTAAACTTCGACGCGTAAACTGTCAGAGTTATGTCTCGCATCTACGACTGCTCGGATAATTCCGAACTCCTCACCGGCATGCGGCTTGCTCGCCAAGCCGTGGCGAAGGGTCAGCTTGTCGTTATCCCCACAGACACTGTCTATGGCGTTGGAGCTAATGCATTCAGTCCAGAAGCAGTGCAACTGCTTCTGGAAGCTAAAGGCCGTGGACGGCAGTCGCCACCTCCTGTGTTGATGCCCTCGGCAGCAACCATGGACGGTCTAGCCCAGAACATCCCGGACGAAGTTCGCGCACTCGCTACGGCATTTTGGCCTGGCGGGCTCACCATCGTCCTCGAAGCACAGCCTTCACTGGCCTGGGACTTGGGAGACACCAACGGCACTGTTGCTGTTCGTGTTCCTGCTCACCCTGTTGCTCTTGAACTTCTTGCAGAGACCGGACCGTTGGCAGTTTCTTCAGCGAATCTCACTGGCCAGCCAGCTGCGACAACTGCTTCTGGTGCTCATGATCAGCTCGGTGCTCGCGTTGAGGTATATCTCGACGGGGGAGAAGCAACCGAAGGGCTGGCTTCCACCATCGTGGATGCCACGGCGCTGTCTCGCGGCACCGGCGGTATTCGCATTCTTCGTGATGGTGTTGTCACCGCAGCTCAGCTGCGTGACGTCATTGGTGACACTCTCGAGCCCTCGACTGAAGCGGTGGGCTAGCTCGTGTTCATGCTCGCGCTCATGGCCTTTGCTTCGGCAGTGGTCACCTTCGGGTTCTCGTATGTGATTCGTCGCCTGAGCCTGAAATACAAGTTGTATCCCAAGATCCGTGAGCGTGATGTTCACACTCGCCCCACCCCTCGTTTGGGTGGCGTGGCGATGTTCCTTGGCATCTTGGTTGCGTTTGGAGTTGCCAGCCAGATTCCATTCTTTGGTGTCATTTTTGCTGACCCAGGTCCCGTCTTGGCGATCATGGGTGGTGCTCTCCTGATTGTGGTCATTGGTGTCCTCGATGACCTCTGGGATTTGGACTGGACCATCAAGCTCGCTGCACAGCTTGGCATCGCAGCCCTAGTGGCGTGGCAAGGGGTGCAGATTCTGTCGTTGCCGATTGGCGGCATCACTGTGGGTTCACCCACAATGTCCTTCCTCATCACGATTTTTGCCATCGTGTTGGTGATGAATGCCGTCAACTTCATTGACGGTCTAGACGGTCTCGTTGCGGGTGTCTCGCTGATTTCTAACGGCGTCTTCCTGATCTATAGCTACTTACTTGCCCGTGAGACCAGCCCTTCTAACTACTTCAACTTGGCGTCGCTCATTGCCGCAGTTCTTGTTGGTGCGTGTGCTGGGTTCTTGCCCTTCAACTGGCACCGTGCCCGGTTGTTCATGGGAGATGCCGGTTCCATGCTGGTGGGCCTGCTCATGGCAGTTGCCGGTATTGCTGTCACGGGCCAGATTGATCCAGGGCAAGTGAACCCAGACGGCTTAGGTAAGTCGCAGTTGCTTCCAGCATTCCTGCCCATCATGTTGCCATTCGCGATTTTGCTTTTGCCACTCGTTGACTTCTCTCTTGCTGTTCTTCGCCGTGTGAGCGCAGGAAAGTCTCCGTTTACGGCTGACCGCAAGCACCTGCACCACCGTCTGCTCGACATGGGGCATTCGCACTTGCAGGCTGTTCTGATTCTCTATAGCTGGACTGCCGTGGTCTCCATTGGCTTCTTGCTGTTCTTCATTGTGAAGCCCTATGCCATCGCCATTGTGTTCTTGATTGTGGGAACGATTGTCAGCGCAGTGCTGACCATCTTGCCCCTCACGCGTCGCCAGCGCGTGGAGAAGACAATCCAGTCCCTCAAGGACGACGCTGTCCTGGCTGAGTATGACCCTCTAGATGCGGCCAGCAACAAGTTCGAGGACGATGTTCCTGTTCCTGCCGAGGAAGTTATTGCCGGCGCTACCGGCCAGATTGATCTGGGTGGCATCGTGACCCGCGGCTCGGGCAAGAAGCCATCCCCTAATTCACAACCTAAGTTCGCAGACGAGAAAGATACCGACAAGTAGTCATGACTAATCCTGAAACCTCTCGCATTCTGCCTACGGGTGTCCCCAGCTCTGTTCCCGTGCTGCGTCGCACGCTGGCCTATGGCTTCGCTTTCGCCGCAGCTATTGCTGTGGTGGGCGGAGTGATTGGCCTGCTCGTTGCTGGTCCCATTGCGGCATGGTCTGCAGTGATTGGTGCGGCTATGGCGGGTGTGTTCTTAGGAATCACCGCGCTGAGCATCTTGATTGCTGTGCGCTTCGACATCGTGGCGTTCTTCGGAATTGTCCTGGGTGCGTGGCTTTTGAAGTTTGTAGCGTTCATCGTGGCGGCGCTCGCGTTGCGCGATCAGCCTTGGATCAACCCCACTGCGCTGTTCCTGTCCCTGATTGCTGGTGTCATTGCCTCGCTCGTGGTGGACGTGGTCGTCGTGATGAAGACCCGCATGCCCTACGTTTCTGATCTGCAGCGGTAGAGAATCTTCGGTTACTTTCCCCGCTCTTTTTCTCTTCAACATGACAGCGCCCAGACTTTGTCTGGGCTTTTGTCATGTGGCTTTCTTCAGCCGATAGCGGGGGAGTGTTTCCGCTGAGCGGTAAGTAGTTTTTAGATTGGGTGAGCCGCCCTTTTTCCCTGTAAAGTCTTGAGTAATCCCTCGCTCCATCTGCGGATCAATCACCTACGTTTCGACAACGAAGCCAAACGAGATTGAACTGCTGGGGGATCCCGCATGTTCGTCGACGCGAGAGCAGAAGCTCCACGCCCCGAAACAGGAGATAGCGCTGCTAGTAAACGCTGTAACCAAGCTCGTCACCTCGTCAGAGGGCGACTCGAGCTTTCACGGGCCGTCGATCAACGAGTTCTTCCCTGACGCGATCTTCTTTGCTGGTACTCCTTTCGAGATCAACCGCATCATCCTGATCCGCTTCGTCATGGCAGCGCTGGTCATCCTGCTGTTCTGGCTTGCTACTCGCAACATGAAGCTTGTTCCTGGCAAGGGACAGTCGCTGGCTGAAATGGCACTGGACGTTGTCCGCGTCAACATTGCTGAAGACCTCTTGGGCAAGAAGGACGGCAAGCGCTTCCTTCCCCTGCTCACCGCCATCTTCTTTACTGTTCTGGCTATGAACATCCCGGGTATTTTCCCCGGTATGAACGTGGCTGGTTCGTCACTGGTTGGTCTTCCTCTGACCTTGGCCATCGTGGCGTATGTCACGTTTATCTATGCCGGTCTGAAGAAGCACCCTGGTGCGTTCTTGAAGAACTCGTTCTTCCCCCCAGGAGTTCCCTGGCCTATCTACATCATCGTGACTCCGATTGAGTTCTTCTCGATCTTCATCCTGCGTCCGATCACTCTGGCTCTTCGTCTTCTGATGAACATGGTTGCTGGTCACCTTCTTCTGGTGCTCTGCTTCTCAGCTACTGACTTCTTCTTCTTCTCTGTCGCTCTCGACGACGCGGGCTGGGCTCGTTTCTTCGGTCTCGGCACGTTTGCTTTCGGCTTCATCTTCTCGGCCTTCGAGATTCTTGTTGCTGTGCTCCAGGCATACGTCTTCACCCTGCTTACAACGGTCTACATCCAGCTCGCGCTGGCTGAGGAACACTAACGGGTCTGGCATCCGCCAGTCTCGACCACACGGAAGGAAACAATCGTGGACGCAACATCGGTTCTCGCCGAAATCAACGGCAACATTGCCACCGTCGGCTACGGTCTCGCAGCCATTGGCCCCGCTATCGGCGTAGGTATCGTCGTCGGCAAGACCATCGAGTCGGTTGCACGCCAGCCTGAACTTGCTGGTCGTCTTCAGGTTCTGATGTACCTGGGTATCGCTTTCACCGAGGCACTTGCCTTCATCGGTATCGCGACCTACTTCATCTTCACCAACTAGTCATCTACCCGTTCGACACGGAGGCATCATGCTTCAGGCACTAATCGTGGCTTCAACAGAGGAAACACCAAACCCTCTGTTGCCAGCACCGTACGACATGGTTTGGTCGGCGGTCGTCTTCGCGATCATCCTCATCTTCTTCTGGAAGAAGGTGCTCCCCAACGTTTCAGCCATGCTGGAAGCGCGTGGAGCAGCTATCGAGGGAAACATCGAGAAGGCAGATGCTGCTCAGCGTGAAGCTGAGGAAGCCCTTGCTAAGTACACCGCGCAGCTCGCTGACGCACGTGCTGAGGCAGGCAAGATCCGCGACGCTGCTCGTGCAGACGGCGCCAAGATCGTGACTGAGGCAAAGGATCTCGCGTCAACCGAGGCAGCTCGCATCACTGCGACTGCAAAAACTCAGATCGAAGCAGAGCGCCAGAGCGCACTCGTTTCGCTCAAGAGTGAGGTTGGCTCGCTGGCCATCGACCTGGCTTCGGGCGTTATCGGTGAGGCTCTCACCGACGACAAGAAGTCCAAGGCTCTCGTTGACCGCTTCCTCGCTGACCTCGCAGCTTCGGAGAAGGCAGCTAAGTAATGGGTAGCGCAAGCAGACACGCAATCACTAGCTCCAAGGCAGCACTTGCTGGCTTGGGAGCAAAGGCAAACCTGGCATTGGGCGAACAGCTCTTTGCTGCTGGTCGTGCCTTCGCTGAGTCTGCCCAATTGCGCGCCGTACTAGCTGACCCTGCTGTTCCTGCAGCCGACAAGTCTTCCCTTCTGGGCAAGGTTTTCGGCAAGGGACTGGATGCCACTGCATCCAAGCTGCTGGGACAGATCGTCTCTGACCGCTGGTCGAGCCAGGATGACCTGCTCGCCGGTGTCGAAGAAATCGCTATCCGCGCTGCTGTGTCGGGTTCCAAGAAGAATGAAGCTGTAGACGCTGAGCTGTTCGCGTTCTCTCGTGCCGTGTCGAGCGACGCAGAACTCGAGCTCAGCCTTGGTTCCAAGCTTGGTAACCCCGACGCTAAAGCCGCTCTCGTAGTAAAGCTGCTCAAGGGCAAGGCATCGGCGGCAACTATTGCCATCGTGTCTGCGCTTGTGCAGCAGCCTCGTGGTCGCCGCATTGGCGCCCTGCTCTCTTACGCAGCAGACATTGTTGCGGACCAGGCAGGCGCTTCCATTGCAACCGTGACCAGTGCGCAGCCTATTGCTGCAGCGCAGCTCACCAGCCTGGGCAAGTCCCTGGCGAAGGTCTACGGACGCGAGCTCAACATCAACCTCATCATTGATCCTGCGATTATCGGTGGCCTGCGCGTGCAGGTCGGCGATGACGTGATTGATGGTTCAGTTTCGTCCCGTATTCAAGAACTGCGACTCCAGCTCGCTGGATAGCCGGTAACACTTACCAAAACCTCTCAGTCAACCGACTGAATCAGACAAGGAAAACACAATGGCAGAACTTACGATCAGCCCCAACGAGATCCGCGACGCTCTCAAGGACTTCGTTTCTTCCTACAAGCCCACCAAGGCTTCGAAGACCGAAGTTGGCCACGTCATCGACGCAGCCGACGGTATCGCACACGTTGAGGGCCTGCCCGGTGTGATGGCTAACGAGCTCATCCGCTTCGCAGATGGCACTCTTGGTCTCGCCCTGAACCTCGACGAGAACGAGATCGGTGTTGTTGTCCTCGGTGAGTTCACCGGCATCGTGGAAGGTATGGAAGTAACCCGCACTGGCGAGGTTCTCTCCGTTCCCGTTGGCGAAGGCTACCTCGGTCGCGTGGTTGACCCACTGGGTAACCCCATCGATGGTCTCGGTGACATCAAGAAGATTGAGGGCCGTCGTGCTCTCGAGCTCCAGGCTCCTGGCGTTATGCAGCGTAAGTCGGTGCACGAGCCCATGCAGACCGGTATCAAGGCTATTGACGCCATGATCCCCGTTGGTCGTGGACAGCGTCAGCTCATCATTGGTGACCGTCAGACCGGTAAGACCGCTATCGCGATCGACACCATCATCAACCAGAAGGCTAACTGGGAGTCCGGCGACACCAACAAGCAGGTTCGCTGCATCTACGTTGCTATCGGCCAGAAGGGTTCCACGATTGCTGCTGTAAAGGGCGCACTCGAGGACGCTGGCGCAATGGAGTACACCACCATCGTGGCTGCTCCTGCATCTGACCCCGCAGGTTTCAAGTACCTTGCTCCTTACACCGGTTCTGCCATTGGTCAGCACTGGATGTACGGCGGCAAGCACGTTCTCATCATTTTCGATGACCTCTCCAAGCAGGCTGAGGCTTACCGTGCCGTTTCCTTGCTGCTTCGCCGTCCACCAGGACGTGAGGCATACCCCGGTGACGTCTTCTACTTACACTCCCGTCTGCTGGAGCGTTGTGCAAAGCTCTCTGACGAGCTCGGTGCAGGTTCGATGACCGGTCTTCCCATCATCGAGACCAAGGCAAACGACGTCTCGGCATACATCCCCACCAACGTGATCTCGATCACCGACGGCCAGATCTTCCTTCAGTCGGACCTGTTCAACGCGAACCAGCGTCCAGCCGTTGACGTAGGTATCTCGGTTTCTCGTGTGGGTGGTGACGCTCAGGTCAAGTCGATCAAGAAGGTCTCCGGTACCTTGAAGCTCGAACTGGCTCAGTACCGTTCACTCGAGGCATTCGCGATGTTCGCATCCGACCTTGACGCCGCAAGCCGTCGTCAGTTGGCTCGTGGTGCTCGTCTGACCGAACTGCTCAAGCAGCCTCAGTACACCCCTTACCCCGTTGAGGACCAGGTTGTTTCGATCTGGGCTGGTACTACCGGCAAGCTCGATGAGGTTCCTGTTGAGGACATCCTGCGCTTTGAGCGTGAGTTCCTGGACTACCTCGGTCGCAAGACCAAGGTTCTGACCACTCTGCGCGACACCAACGTGCTCGATGACAAGACTGTCGAAGACCTCGAGAAGGCCGTTGTTGCTTTCAAGAAGGAATTCCAGGCAGGCGACGGTTCTTCACTGGCTTCGGTTGGTAAGGAAGAGTTCGTTGCTATCGACGAAGCTGACGTCAAGCAGGAAAAGATCGTCAAGAAGAAGCGCTAAGCGCCTTTTCACTGACATCAACCACCTTTTAGAGAAACCACAGGAGAGACATGGGAGCGCAACTTCGGGTCTATAGGCAGAAAATTCGTTCTGCCCAGACGACCAAGAAGATCACGCGTGCAATGGAGCTGATCTCTGCCTCGCGCATTCAAAAAGCGCAGGCACGCGTTCTGCAGTCCACGCCCTACTCGCGTGCGATCACTCGCGCCGTGTCGGCTGTTGCCACGTACACCAACGTGTCACACATCCTCACGACCGAGCCTGAAAAGATTCAGCGCGCAGCAGTTGTGATCCTTGCATCTGACCGCGGTCTTGCTGGTGCTTTCAGCTCACAGGTTCTGCGCGAATCGGAGCAGCTCGCTGAGCTTCTTCGTGAGCAGGGCAAGGAAGTTGTCTACTTCCTGGTTGGCCGCAAGGCAAACGCCTACTTCTCCTTCCGCCAGCGTCCCGCTGAGCGTATTTGGACCGGTGGCACTGACCAGCCCGTCTTCGAAACTGCGCAGGAAATTGCTGCATCAGTTCTCGAAAGCTTCCTGCGCGACTACGCAGACGGTGGCGTGGATGAAATCCACGTTGTTTACAACCGTTTCGTATCGATGGTTTCTCAGGTTCCCACCGTTGTGCGCATGCTTCCTCTGGAAGTTGTCGAAGGTGTCGAAGCTCCTGGTGAAGAAGAAGTTCTTCCCCTCTACGAGTTCGAGCCCGAGGCAGACAAGGTTCTGGATGCACTGCTTCCGGTTTATATCGAAAGCCGCATCTACAACGCGATGCTTCAGTCGGCTGCGTCCGAGCACGCCAGCCGTCAGCGCGCAATGAAGTCGGCAAGCGACAACGCCGACAAGTTGATCCGCGACTACACACGTCTGGCGAACAACGCTCGTCAGTCCGAGATCACCCAGCAAATTTCCGAAATCGTTGGTGGCGCCGACGCCTTGTCGACCGCCAAGTAATACAGACTTTCCAAACCCGGTAAGAGAGAAGAAGAGCAATGGCAGCAGCACCAGCTACTAAGGCTAAGACCCCCGCAAAGGCAGCACCTGCTAAGAAAGCAGCGGCTCCCAAGAAGGCAGCAACCGCAACTGGTCGCATCGCCCGCGTGAACGGTCCCGTCGTCGACATCGAGTTCCCACACGACTCGATCCCCGGCATCTACAACGCCCTGGAGACCACGGTCGTCCTCGGCAGCGAGAGCACCAAGCTTGTCCTCGAGGTTGCACAGCACCTCGGTGACGACCTCGTGCGTGCCATTGCCCTCAAGCCCACCGACGGCCTCGTGCGCGGCCAGGAAGTCACCGACACCGGTGCTCCTATCTCCGTGCCCGTTGGTGATGTCACCAAGGGTAAGGTTTTCAACGTCACCGGCGACATCCTCAACGGTAAGCCCGGCGAAAAGATTGAAATCAAGGAGCGCTGGCCCATCCACCGCACACCACCAGCATTCGACCAGCTCGAGTCCAAGACTCAGCTCTTCGAAACTGGTATCAAGGTCATCGACCTTCTGACCCCCTACGTTCAGGGTGGAAAGATTGGTCTGTTCGGTGGTGCCGGTGTGGGTAAGACCGTTCTGATTCAGGAAATGATTCAGCGTGTAGCTCAGGACCACGGTGGTGTATCGGTATTCGCCGGTGTGGGTGAGCGTACCCGTGAAGGTAACGACCTTATCCACGAAATGGAAGAAGCAGGCGTCTTCGACAAGACCGCCCTCGTCTTCGGCCAGATGGATGAGCCACCCGGAACCCGTCTTCGTGTAGCACTGTCTGCTCTGACCATGGCGGAATACTTCCGTGACGTTCAGAAGCAGGACGTTCTGCTCTTCATCGACAACATCTTCCGTTTCACCCAGGCAGGTTCTGAAGTTTCGACCCTTCTGGGCCGTATGCCTTCAGCTGTGGGTTACCAGCCCAACCTGGCTGACGAAATGGGTATCCTCCAGGAGCGCATTACCTCGACTCGTGGTCACTCGATTACCTCGCTGCAGGCTATTTACGTTCCTGCGGATGACTACACCGACCCCGCTCCAGCGACTACCTTCGCTCACCTCGATGCAACCACCGAGCTTTCTCGTGAAATCGCATCGAAGGGTCTCTACCCTGCTGTGGACCCACTGACCTCGACCTCGCGCATCATGGACCCTCGCTACTTAGGTGAAGACCACTACCGCGTTGCGACCACCGTCAAGGCGATCCTCCAGAAGAACAAGGAACTCCAGGAAATCATCGCGATTCTTGGTGTTGACGAGCTCTCTGAAGAAGACAAGATCACCGTTTCGCGCGCACGTCGTATTCAGCAGTTCCTCTCGCAGAACACCTACATGGCGAAGAAGTTCACCGGTGTTGAAGGTTCGACCGTTCCCCTCAAGGAAACCATCGAGTCCTTCGACGCTATTGCTAAGGGTGAATTCGACCACGTGGCTGAGCAGGCCTTCTTCAACGTTGGTGCTATCTCCGACGTTGAAGAGCAGTGGGCAAAGATCCAGAAGGAAAACGGCTAATCATGGCTTCTTCTCTCCTTCAGGTCAGCGTCGTAGCTGCCGACCAGGAAGTCTGGTCTGGCGCAGCCTCTATGGTTGTTGCCAAGACCAGCGAGGGCGAGATCGGTATCCTTCCCGGACACGAACCTATGCTGGCGATTCTCGCCGGTGGTGAAGTTCGCGTCACTGCTGAGGACGGCTCGAAGATCACTGCTAACGCAGCTGGTGGCTTCCTTTCGGTTGAAAACAACAACGTTTCTGTTGTTGCTTCTGCCGCAGAATTGGTTGGCTAACGCTTAACCTCTCACACGCTAATGCCCGCGGTCGAAGAGTTTCTCTTCCTGCGGGCGTTTGCACTTAAGGGAATCTCATGCTGATTTTGTTACCACCTTCGGAAACGAAGCGTGATGGGGGAGAGGGTGCTCCGCTGGAGCAGCTTCTTGCCGAATCAGCACTGTCGTTTCCTCAGCTCAATGCCATTCGCAAGCGTGTGGTGGCTGCAACAGTGTCATTGGCGCGCAAGCCCAAGGTGTGTGCTGAAGTATTGAAGCTGAGCCCTAAGCAGATGGGAGAGGTTGACCGCAACAAGGCGGTCAAGACCTCACCCACCATGCCGGCCATAGATCGCTATACCGGTGTGCTCTATGACGGCCTTGCCGCCATGAATCTCGATGAACCTTCTCGGAACTTCCTGCGGGATAACGTCATGATTCAATCCGCGCTTCTGGGGCCCGTGGGGGCATTAGAACCCATCCCGGCATATCGACTCTCCTTCGACTCCAAACTGCCTGCATTAGCCGCTGGAAGCCTCAAGAAGGCATGGGCAGAGGCAGGAAGCAAGGCACTGGCCAAGAAGCTCAAGGCAGAACCTAGGCTCGTGCTGGATCTGCGCTCTGAAGGCTATTCGGCTCTAGCCCCGCTTGCTCCTGCGGAGAACACGGTCTATCTGCGTGTGGTGACCAAAGGTGAGAACGGTCAGCTGCGTGCGCTGAACCACTTCAACAAGAAGGGCAAGGGCGAGTTTGTTCGTGCCTTGGCAAAAGATTCAGCGAATACCAGCAATATCTCATCAGCAGAAGAGCTCATAGCCTGGGGTAAGACAAAGAACTTGATACTGGAACCAGGTGCTGAAGCAACTGCAGACTGGCCAGCAGAGCTCAACCTGGTTGTTTCTGGAGTCGTTCAGAAGCTCTGCTAATTCGACTCTGTGCTGTCAGTGGGTGCTGGCAATCTTTCCTTTAGGAGGGGGCCGCGAAAGCGGTTATTCAACGAAGAAGGAATAACATGGCCCACCATTCGAACGAGAGAGTTATTGATTACGATCAGTTCGTCAAAGACCCTCTGGCATTTATAGAGAAGTACCCACACCAGTTCTTGCTGCTGAAGAAGGGCAAAAAGCTCAAGTCTGTCGCAGTGGCAGCGGCGCTATACGAGCACGTTATTGAAAAGCTCAACATTGATTGGTCAAAGAAGTGACGACCAGTCAAACTCTGTTATCATATTTGATAACAGAGGAGAGAAGCTTGGACGCAGGTAAAGAACTCAGACGCGCACGACGTGCTCGTGGGTTTACCGTGCGTAAATTGGCGGATCTGGGCGGCACTTCTGCTGCCGCTATTAGCCAAATTGAGACTGGAGCGCGTGGAGTAAGTGTTGAGAGATTCTCATCGCTGCTTAAGAAATCACGTCACAGGTTGGTTGCAATTCCGACTTTGGCCAGCACAGCAGGAGAAGTAGCGGAAAGTATCGCCCTTTTTCTTGCTGAGGGTGACAATCAGGCTGCCTACCGTGAGTTCATCTCGTTTAGTGATTCTCTGAGGAAACAGACTCCAGCTGTCCGTGTTGTGCTTACGCTGGTGGCCCCAGAATCTACCGGCTCGGCACTCTATGACGCAGCAATTGCTGCTCTAGTCGAGCATTGGCTGATTGATGCGTCTTTGCCATTGCCTTCGTGGCTCGAAAGTTCAGAATTTTTTCTTCCTGAATTACAACATTTGCGAGAAGGAATTTACGGTCCAACTCCAGACCTCGACGAGGTATCAGCTGCATTTCAACGCCACAATGTGTTGTTCCCTGCTATCGCGATGGAGAGCGTCTAATGACTCAATCACTTTCGCGCGATGACATCATTCGTGGACTCAAGGAACTTGCTGACGATCTCAATAGCCGCGGTATTTCCGCTGAAATATTTATCATCGGCGGTGCCGCACTTGTGCTTCGATACTTCGACAGGCGTCTGACCAGTGATGTTGATCTGCGTGCCCTTAACTTCGACATTATTCGTCCTTCTGCAGAAGCTGTTGCTGACATCAACGGCTGGGATCCTGACTGGATCAACAATGCTGCGACCCAATTCGTTCCATCTTTAGGAAAGAGCGTCACCTGGGAAACCTTGTATGAAAACAAGGGAGTCTCCTTCAAGGTGACCACGCCTGAAGTCATGTTGGTGATGAAGCTTGCTGCTTCACGTACTGGTCGTGACGATCAAGACATAGCTAATTTGCTTGCCATAACCGGATTATCGACACTTGAGGAACTTGAAGGTTTATTCGAGGAATATTTCCCCGGGGATGTCCTTCCTCAGAAGGCGCTTCGAATGATTGACTCCTTGCTCAACACAGGTTTGCCTGAGTTGCCATCAACTCCACCTCCTCCCGTACTCGGGTGAGGTGTGGATAACTCCTGAGCTGGTAGTGATGGAACGGGCATGATTTCTTCATGTCCGATTCCATCTCCCGCATTGTTGGTGCTGTTCGAGCCAAAGCACATGACAG
>NZ_CAKZII010000152.1 GCF_936931525.1 uncultured Aurantimicrobium sp. | reverse complement strand
CGCGCAGCACCTACGACCTTGTCGCTGAGAACTTTGGTGAGGGTTTCAATGGCCCCCTCTTGGTAACTGGCACCATCGTCACCAGCACTGATCCACTGGGACTGATGGATGATCTCAAGTCAGAGCTGGAAAAGATTCCAGGCGTGGCAGCAGTCCCACTTGCTACGCCCAACATGACCGCAGACACCGGCATCATTCAGGTCATCCCCGAGGGTGCACCTGACTCCCCCGAGACCAAAGCTCTAGTTCAAGCCATTCGCGACAAGCATGACTATTTCCAGAAGAAGTATGGCGTTGACCTTTCTGTCACCGGCTTCACCGCCAGCGGAATTGATATCTCCACGCTGCTTGGTAATGCCCTACTTCCCTTCGGCATCGTGGTGGTGGGACTTTCCCTCATTCTCTTGACTATGGTCTTCCGCTCCATCTGGGTCCCCATCAAGGCAGCCGTGGGTTATCTGTTCAGCGTGGTGGCCGCCTTCGGCGTGGTCACTCTCGTGCTCCAAGAGGGCGTGGGGGCTGAACTACTCCATGTGGACAAACCCGGTCCTGTGATCAGCTTCATGCCGATCATCGTGATGGGTATTCTTTTCGGATTGGCCATGGACTACGAAGTGTTCCTCGTAGCCCGCATGCGTGAGGACTATGTCCACTCAGGCAAGGCACGGAAGTCGATCGTGACCGGCTTCGTGGGCTCCGCGAAGGTTGTTACAGCCGCAGCAGTCATTATGTTCGCTGTCTTCGCCGCATTCGTCCCTGAAAGTGACGGCAGCATGAAGGCCATCGCGCTAGCGCTGGCCGTGGGAATCTTTGTAGACGCCTTCATTGTGCGCATGACTTTTGTTCCTGCCGTGCTCCAGCTCCTGGGCGACAAGGCCTGGTACATGCCCAAGTGGCTTGACCGCGTTCTCCCCCACTTCGACGTGGAAGGTGAAGGAGTTCAGCACGAACTTGAACTCGCTAACTGGCCTGCCGAAAAGAACGTGGTTGTCGCAGCAGAAGGGCTGAGCCTGAAAAATGCTGAGGGCACCCGCTCCTACTTCAAGAACCTCAGCTTCACCGTTCCGAACGGAACAACCCTGTTTGTGACCGGAAGCGACAAGATTGCCACCTCGGCACTCTTGTTGACCCTGAGTGGTCGCCTTGATCCTGACGCCGGAAAGCTCAAGGTCGCTGACATGGTCCTACCTGTGCGATCAGGAGCTGTGCGCTCACGAGTAGCCTTGATTGACGTTGCTGAGCACGCCAACCGCAACACGGTGGCAGCTATCGAGGATGCCTCCTCAGAGAAGCCACACGTCATCATTCTCGACAACATTGACTTCCTCTCCTCAGAGAGTGAGCGCTATGCCGTTGCTGACGCGTTGAATGCAGCCCGCGAAGTAGCTTCCAAGGCAAGTCATACTCTCACCGTCTTTGTCGGAACCACCAACGATATGCCTGTCGAGACCTGGGGTAACTTCCTCAGCGCCCGCGTTAACTCGGTGGTGCTTGACCTCGACCATGCCTCGTCCTCGAGCAAGAAAGTGCAGGCATAATCATGGCCACACTCATCACACGCCTATCCAAGAACTCCGCCAAGACCGAGGGTAAGCCTCGCATCATCACCTTGGCTGCACTCATCTTCGTGCCACTGATTGTGGTGGGCACTCTGATGTGGGGTTTGTGGAACCCCACAGACCGCCTCAACACCGTCACGGCAGCCATTGTGAACAACGATGAGCCCGTGACCATCAATGGTCAACTCACTCCTCTGGGCCGCCTATTGACCGCAGGCCTCGTTGATGGTGGTGGCAGTGACACCAACTACAACTGGGTCATTACCAATGACGCTGGAGCCAAGGCAGGCCTGGAAAGCGGCGAGTATGTCGCTGTCGTCACTATCCCCAAGAACTTCTCTGAGGTTGCAACATCTTCGTTCAGCGACGCCTCAAACCCCGAGCAAGCCATTATTGATGTCACCTCGAGTGACAAAACCCGACTTGTTGATGACGCCCTGACAACTGCGATCACCTCAACTGCAGTGACTCTGCTGAACCAGCAGCTCAGTGCGAGCTACATCGAGAACGTTCTCATTGGTTTCAGTACCCTGAGCGAAAGCTTGGGCAAGGCAGCAACAGGTGCTCACGAGCTCAGTAGCGGCATCTCTTCGCTTGCCGATGGGGCAAATACTCTCTCATCTGGCGCAACGTCCTTTTCTAACGGTATGTGGGCTTTGCAATCTCAGGCAGCTGCGATTCCAGGAAATGCCCAGCAGCTCGCAGATGGTCTTGCTGGTTTGTCTGCAACATGCACCCAAGTCGTTGTTGCCCCCGCACAGGCTCAATTCTGTGGCGGTTTAGCTGGATTGACAGCCGGGACCTCAGGTCTTGCTGGCGGGCTTTCCACACTCAGTGGCGGAATTACTGAGCTCGCTGCTGGAAGCACCGGCATCGCGACAGGTGTGGAAGGCATCGCCTCTGGCACCACAGCAGTCGCAGGTGGAGCTGCTGGCCTAGCCACCGGACTCGACACTGCAGTGGAAAACATTCCTGTTTATACCGAAGCTGAAACGAAAAAGCTCTCCGAGGTTGTCACAGCACCTGTGGCACTCAAAGATGCAGGAACACTGACCTTCGGCGCAAACAGCACCCCGCTCTATGTGGTGCTTTCCCTCTGGATTGGTGCACTGGCCATCTTTATCGGCCTGCGGACCCTCCCCCAGCGACTACTCGAGTCCACCCGTTCTTCACTGTCATTGGCAACCAGATCTTTTGTGGTTCCGGCGATTGTGGGAATCATTCAGGGTGCTGCTGTTGCGACGGTTATTGCCGTGGCCAATGGTTATGACCTTGGCGAATGGGCAAGCGTGACCTCAATTGCCGCGTTGATTGGCGTTGCCTTCACGGCAACGAACCAAGCACTGAATGCCATCCTGGGTGGCTTCGGACGCATGGTCTCTCTTGCAGTGGGAATCCTCATCTTGGTGACTGGTGTCATCTCAACAGTTCCTGAGCTGCTGGATACTTTGCTGACATTTACTCCTGCAAATGACGCTGTGACAGCGCTCCAAGCAGTCATCAATTCCGGCAACGTTTCAGGCTTTGCCTCAGCTGTAACCGCACTGGTGCTCTGGAGCTTGGGCGGAGTGCTGTTCACAGCACTCGCCATCTCACGCAAGCGTCACGTTTCGATCACCACACTCAGCAAAGAAACCCAGCCCGTTTAGGGCTGGGTTTCCACTGAAGTTCTTGAGTTAGATCGCAGGAACGAGCGTCAAGCGCATCGAATCCACACGCTCCGAGAAGATGCTGTGCTGAGACCACTTGTTCGACAGTGAGCGCACAACGCGCTCCACTTCGTTCTGTTCGAGGCTCGGTGGAAGAACCACCTGAACAACAAGTTCTTCGTCAAAACCACGCGCATCAGGGTCACCAGAAGTGAGGCGAACTGCCTTCACAAAGGGTTCGTCTTCAATCGAGTCGTTGAACACCTTCTGCAGCATGGGATCAATGTGATTAGGAACCCATGGTGTTCCCTTAGCAATTGCCTCAACTGTGGGACGACGGAGCACGATCTCTGTGGAACTCTGCGGGTCGATAACAATCCACTGAGCACCGTCTGCAGCAGCGGCGAGCGCTGCTCGACGTGCTTCAACAGGAACGGGACGTGCCTCTGGCTTCCACTTCTGCATAGCTTCGACCGATGTGAAGACAGGAAGAACTTTTTGGCCAGTGGGACCAGCGACGGTGACAATGGCTAACTCTTGAGTCTTATCGACGACGAGACCGGCGGCGTTCACTCCCACATCCCCGGCTTCCGCCAGGAGAGGAACAAGGAAGCGCGAGATGCGAATGGCATCCACGACGTTCATGTGACGGCCGGCACGTTCCTCTGAATCCAAGGGAAGACCATGAAAGGCATCCAGAGCCAGTTTGAGGTGCTCGGGAGTAGTGCCATCATCTGTGGCAAAAGGGTTCTCTTCGAACTCGCGACCTTCCCAGGGCTGCCCAGCGGAGTCGGCACTGTCAGAAGAGCCAAACATGTGACCGTCGTGGTTGTGAGACATGATGTGTCCTAGTTGTAGGCGACCGCGATGGCCTGTTCGAGGGTGAACTTCTGAGCATAGAGAGCCTTGCCCACAATCGCACCCTCCACACCGATGGGAACCAGTGAGCGCAGTGCAACCAGGTCATCGAGGCTCGCAATGCCACCAGAGGCCACGACAGGCTTACCGGTCTTCTCAGTAATTGCCGTCAGGAGTTCCAAGTTAGGGCCGTTGAGCATGCCGTCGCGAGTGACATCGGTCACGACGTAACGGGAACAGCCAGCATCTTCGAGACGTGCGAGCACGTCCCACAGGTTTCCGCCTTCTTCTGTCCAGCCACGTGCTGCGAGTGTTTCACCGCGCACATCCAAGCCCACGGCAATCTGGTCACCGAAACGCTCAATAGCTGACGCTGCCCAATCAGGGTTCTCAAGTGCCGCAGTTCCCAAGTTCACACGAGTAGCACCGCTTTCGAGTGCATTCTCGAGAGAGGCGTCATCGCGAATACCGCCAGAAAGTTCAATCTTCACGCCAGGAACTTCGACGATTACCCGGCGCAACAGGGCGCGGTTCTCTCCGCGACCAAATGCTGCGTCGAGATCGACGAGGTGAATCCATTCAGCACCCTGACGTGCCCAGTCTGCTGCGGCGTCAACGGGGTCACCGAAGTCTGTTTCGGTGCCCAGAGCACCCTGGGTCAGGCGCACAGCCTTACCCTCAGCGACGTCAACAGCGGGGAGCAGCTCAAGAATAGGCGCAGTCATGAGGGTGTATTCCTTTGTTCTTTAGAGAGTCTCGAGCCAGTTGCGCAGCAGCTGAATACCTGCTTCGCCTGACTTTTCAGGGTGGAACTGGGTAGCAACAAGTGGGCCATTCTCCACAGCAGCGATGAAGCGCTGGCCGTGTTCGGCCCATGTCACTGAGGGCTTGGGGAAAGGAGGAATGACATCCAGGTTCCACTCGGTCACACCATAGGAGTGCACGAAGTAGAAGCGTTCATTCTCAATGCCCTTGAACAGCTGCGAGTTCTCACCAACCTCAACAGTGTTCCAGCCCATGTGGGGAAGAACTGGTGCATCGAGCTTGTGCACGGTTTCATCCCACTCGCCAAGACCGGGAGTATCAACACCACCTTCGAGTCCGTTGGCAAACATGACCTGCATGCCCACGCAAATACCCATCACAGGACGACCACCAGCAAGGCGGCGCTCAATGATCTCGCCACCATCAACAGCATTCAACGCTTCCATGACGGCAGCAAATGCCCCGACACCAGGAACAAGCAAGCCATCAGCTTCAGCGCACTTTGTTTTGTCGCGCGTCAGTTCGACCTTCGCTCCTGCGAGCTCAACCGCTTTGATGGCGGAGTGGATGTTCCCCGTGCCGTAGTCGAAAACAACGACGGACTTTTGGGTCACAGAGCACCCTTAGTGCTGGGGATTCCCTGCACGAGAGGGTCAAGAGCCTTGGCCTGACGGAATGCGCGAGCAAACGCCTTGAATTCAGCTTCAGCAATGTGGTGAGGGTCGCGGCCGTTCAACACCGTGATGTGGGTGGTGAGACCCGCATTGAAGGTGATTGCTTCGAAAACGTGGCGAACCATAGAACCAGTGAAGTGGCCACCAATGAGGTGGAATTCAAAACCTGCAGGCTCACCTGAGTGAACCAGGAATGGGCGTCCAGAAATGTCCACGACGGCCTGCACCAGTGCCTCATCGAGAGGAACAAGTGCGTCGCCGAAGCGGGAAATACCGGCCTTGTCGCCGAGTGCTTCGCGAATGGCGAGACCCAGAGAAATGCCGATGTCTTCAACAGTGTGGTGAACATCAATGTGGATGTCACCAGAAGCCTTGACTGTGAGGTCAGACAATGAGTGCTTAGCAAACGCGGTCAGCATGTGGTCGAAGAACGGAACAGTCGTCTCGATGTTGCTCACACCCGTGCCGTCAAGATTGATCGTGAGTTCAATGCTTGACTCGCTCGTGGTGCGAGAAATGCTCGCAATGCGCGGTGCTGTAGTCATAACACCAGTTTAGTAGGGCTTAGAGAGCACCATTGATCGAGCCATCGAGGGCAGCTAATGCGTTCAAGAACTCGGTTGTTTCTGCTTCAGTACCCGCTGTCACACGCAAGTGGCCTGGCATTCCGATGTCACGAATGATGATTCCCTGCGCAAGAAGCTTCTCAAAGACATCCTGGGGATCACGAACTCCACCAAAGAGTACGAAGTTCGCACTGGAGGGATAGGGCGTGTATCCGAGAGCTGCTAGCTCAGTGACCAAACGGTCACGCTGAACACGGATGTCATCCACCATGGCCAACATGGCAGGAGTGTGAGCAAGAGCGCCTTCAGCTGCAGCCTGAGTCAACGCAGAGAGGTGATACGGCAAGCGCACCAAGCGCAGAGCGTCTGCGACTGCAGGGTCACCAGCGAGGTAGCCCACACGAGCACCTGCGAAAGCAAAAGCCTTACTCATGGTGCGAGAGACGACTAGGCGTGGGCGTCCAGCCAACAAGCTCAGAGCTGTGGGCTCACCTTCGGGGGCAAACTCGGCGTAGGCCTCATCGACAAAGACAATTCCTTCGGTGGCGTCATAGGCAGCTGCAATGGTTTCCAACGACACAGGAGTACCAGTGGGGTTATTGGGCGTGCAGAAGAAGACGATGTCGGGCTTGTGCTCAGCAATTGCCGCGACCGCAGTTGCCGGTGAAATCTCGAAGTCAGCATCACGCTGAGCTGGGATCCACTGGGTTCCCGTTCCCGCCGCAATGATCGAGTGCATGGAATAGGTCGGAGGGAAAGCCAGAACCGAGCGCCCAGGTCCACCAAATGCCTGCAGGAGCTGCTGAATGACCTCATTTGAGCCATTGGCTGCCCAGATATTCTCTGCTTCCAGACCGTGGCCGAGGTAGTCAGCAAGAGCAACACGAAGGTTGGTGAATTCACGGTCAGGGTAACGGTTGATGCGACCCAGTGCCGTGTGAATGCGCCCCATGATGTCCATCACAACCTGAGGGGGAACGGGGTGTGTGTTCTCGTTCACGTTGAGCTCAACCCTCACGTGTTCCTGGGGAGCGCCATAGGGCTTCATTCCACGCAGGTCATCACGGATAGGGAGATCTTCAAAGCTGGTCACATAACAAGTTTACGGGCGTAGCAAACACACAAATGCCGGCCCCCGAAGGGACCGGCATTCTCAGGAAAGGGAATTGAAGGTTTAGTACCCGGCTGGAATCGCAATCTTCTGACCAGCCTGGACTTCTCCGTGGAGCTGGTTGAGGGAGACAATCTCAGCAACAACGTCGCGAGGATCTGCGTTCGGTGCGATCTCCTGAGCGAGCTGCCAGAGGCTTTCACCCTGAGCGATGGTGACGTAGGTGAAGTCGTTAGAGGCACCTTCAGCAACTGCTGCTGCGCCACCACTGTTGAGTGCGGCGACAAGAGCGCCGATCACGAGGGGCAGTGCAACTGCGGCGGTGAGGACACGGCGTCCGCGCTTGGTGATGCGAAGACGGGTCTTGGGTTCTGCTGCGGGGAGGAAGTTCACGTAAGTCACGTTGTTAATCTGGTGCGACCCACGGACATTGCCAGCTTCACTGCATGGCTCATCAATGTATTCGGGCTCAACGGGACGGTGGATTGGTGCGGTGAATGCGAGTACTGCGCTCATGAGATTCTCCTTTTCCTTGTGTTTATCTCGAATCGGGCCCTCGGCCGGGAGAACCCGATTCGAAGATATGTTTCGAAGATATATTCGTATTTCTTCAATGTCAAGTACATATTGAAGGTTGTTATGGATAAAACTTCAAGAATCTTCGAATATGTGTTTGTTTTATTGACATTCTTCGAATACTCTTTCGGTATTGAGAAAAGTTCATCACGAGCCACGGACATTCACGTCGGGAAGCTTGGAACTTACCCAACAGAAACGGATAAGCCATGACTGAGTCACCAGCTGGCGAAAGCAAACGACGCAAAGGACTGAGCGCCAAGCAGCAGCTCATCCTCGACGTCATCACTACCTACATTGATCAGAACAGCTACCCACCCTCCATGCAGGAGATCGGTGATGCTGTAGGTCTCTCCTCACTGGCGAGCGTTACTTACCAACTTCAGCAGCTTGAACTCGGCGGTTACATCCGTCGCGACCCCAAGCTCCCCCGTGCACTCGAGGTACTTGGTCAGGGCACAGCTGCTCGCACACCAGCACCTGTTGCCGACAACGTCTTCCCCATGGGAGAAGCGGTCCACGTTCCTCTCGTAGGACAGATTGCAGCCGGTGGACCTATCACTGCAGAGCAGAACACCGAAGACACCATGGCTCTCCCCCGCCAGCTTGTTGGGCAGGGTGAACTCTTCATGCTCAAGGTCAAGGGTGAATCCATGATCGACGCTGCTATCTGCGACGGCGACTTTGTTGTCGTTCGCAGGCAGCAAACTGCAGAGAACGGTGACATCGTTGCTGCACTCCTCGATGATGAAGCAACCGTGAAGGTCTTCCGTCAACGCGATGGTCACACCTGGCTATTGCCCCGTAACAGCAACTACGAACCCATCCTGGGCGACCACGCCACCATCATGGGCAAGGTTGTGACCGTACTCCGTTCGGTCTAAGCCCCAGAAAGCTAAAGGCCCCGCATGCTGAATACAGCGTGTGGGGCCTTTTACGTTGTGATTTAGTTATTGAGCCGACCAAGTACATCCAGAACAGGACCACTCTGGTTGAACGCATACAAGTGAATACCTGGTGCTCCCCCAGCAATGAGCTCCTTGGCCAGACTGGCCGCGTGCTCAACACCAATCTCGCGCTGCCCTTCAGCGGTGGGCTCAATCTCGAGAGCAATCTCAAGATCACTGGGCATCTCTTCGCCCGAGATCTCAATCATGCGGCGCAGACGACCCGGACTAATCACGGGCATGATTCCGGGAATAATCGGCATGGTGAGGCCAGCCTCTTTCGCTTTCTGCGCGAAAGAAAGATAGTCATCAGCGTGGAAGAACAGTTGAGTAATGGCCAGGTTGGCACCAGCAGCCTCCTTAGCCAAAAGAACATCAATGTCTTGTGTCTTGGAACGTGACTGCGGGTGGCCGTTGGGGAATGCAGCAACACCAATACGGACAAACTCACGCTTTTGGCTCAGGCGAGTAGCTCCTGCATGCCAGCGGGGTTCTTCTTCAAAGACAAAGGGCTCACGCTCAGCCTGAACGCGGTGAATGAGCTGGGTGAGCTCTGCGGCACTTCCCAGGTCTCCGAGGAAGTTCTCGCCCTCTTGTGTGCCCTCTGGAGCGTCTCCACGCAGCGCGAGGAATGAACGCACGCCTGCATCAAGAAAAGTCCTCACAAGCTCATTGGCGCCCTGGTAGGACTCGGCAACACAGGTGAGGTGAGCCATGGGCTCCACGTCAGTGTTAGCGAGAATGAACTTAACGCAGTCCAAGGTGGCATCGCGAGAGGATCCACCCGCGCCATAGGTGACAGAGATGAAGTCAGGGCCGGAGGCAGCTAGCTCAAGAATGGTGCGGTGAAGTGCTTCTTGGAGCTCAGGGTTGCGGGGCGGGTAGACCTCGAACGAAAAGGGCACGCCAATGTTGAGCTCAGAAGAGCTAGTGGCAGGTGCGTTACTCATCGAAATTCCTCGGGTCACAATTCGCATGAAGGATAAACAGGATTGTTATCCGCGAAGCGTGGGCCGGGCTCGGCAGTCGCTTACTCGCTTGTTACGGCGATAAAGAAATATTAGCAGTGCTGTTTAGGCAGTGCGTTCTTCAGGCTCATCAACGATGGCGGATGCCAAGCGAGGAATGATGGTGGGCGCTGCGTTCTCGCTGACACATTCCGCTGTGATGATGACCTTGTGAATCTGATCGGTCGAGGGAACCTCAAACATGATGGGACCCAGGACGTTCTCCAAGATTGCACGGAGGCCACGAGCACCGGTCTGACGAAGCACAGCGAGGTCAGCAATCGCATCCAGAGCTGCGGGCTCGAATTCGAGCTCCACATCATCGAGAGCAAACATGCGCTGGTACTGCTTGACCAGAGCGTTCTTAGGTTCAGTGAGGATGTCGATCAGTGCGCTGCGATCCAGTGGCGACACCGTGGCAATAACGGGGAGACGGCCAATGAACTCAGGAATCAGACCAAACTTGTGGAGGTCTTCAGGAAGAACCTCAGCAAAGAAATCGCGTGCTTCGTCCTTGCTCTGCAAGGGAGCACCGAAGCCGATACCAGTCTTACCTGCACGGGACTGAATGATGTCTTCCAGACCTGCGAACGCACCGGCAACGATAAACAACACGTTGGTGGTGTCCAGCTGAATGAATTCTTGGTTGGGGTGCTTACGACCACCCTGTGGTGGAACAGAAGCAATAGTTCCTTCAAGGATCTTCAGCAGTGCCTGCTGAACACCTTCACCGGACACGTCGCGCGTAATCGAAGGGTTCTCTGCCTTGCGGGAGATCTTGTCGATTTCATCGATGTAGATGATGCCCTGTTCAGCACGCTTCACATCAAAGTCAGCGGACTGCAGGAGCTTCAGGAGAATGTTCTCGACGTCTTCACCGACATAGCCGGCTTCCGTCAGCGATGTTGCATCTGCAACAGCGAACGGAACATTCAGACGGCGAGCAAGAGTTTGAGCGAGGTAGGTCTTACCGCAACCGGTGGGACCAATGAGAAGAATGTTGCTCTTGGCAATCTCAACTTCGTTGGCCTTGTCCTCGGCGGTCTTGACACCCTCACCTGCGCGCACGCGCTTGTAGTGGTTGTAGACCGCAACCGAGAGAGCCTTCTTGGCAGGCTCCTGGCCAATGACGTATTCCTCCAGGAAGGCAAAGATTTCGCGGGGCTTCGGCAGATCGAAATCTGCGATGACGCCCTCTTCGTTCGCCTCTGCGAGACGTTCTTCAATGATCTCGTTGCAGAGTTCAACACACTCGTCACAGATGTAGACGCCAGGGCCCGCAATGAGCTGAGCTACCTGCTTCTGGCTTTTGCCACAGAAGGAGCACTTGAGCAGGTCAGCGCTTTCGCCGATACGTGCCATGGTCAACTCCTTAGAACGTCTGTTTTATGAGACATTCGAGCCTAACCCGAACCACAGACCTTCCCGTTCACCTGTGGATTTGGGTGTCGGCGTGCCGAAATGCAGAAAACCCCGACCGAAGCCGGGGTTTTCTCTGAATTTCTTCAAATTACGCGGTGATCACAGCGTTCTTACGCGAGGTCAGAACCTGGTCGATCAGACCATACTCGAGTGCTTCTGCAGCCGAGAGGATCTTGTCGCGGTCGATGTCCTTGTTGACCTGCTCGATCGAGCGGTTGGAGTGCTTAGACAGGGTCTCTTCCAGCCATTCACGCATACGCATGATTTCCTTGGCCTGGATTTCGATATCCGAAGCCTGGCCACGTCCACCGTCGCCAGCTGAAGGCTGGTGAATGAGTACGCGAGCGTTAGGCAGAGCCAAACGCTTGCCAGGAGCACCAGCTGCCAACAGCACAGCTGCAGCGGAAGCTGCCTGGCCGAGGCAGACAGTCTGAACCTGGGGGCGGATGTACTGCATGGTGTCGTAGATCGCGGTCATCGCGGTGAAGGAACCACCGGGAGAGTTGATGTACATCACGATGTCGCGGTCAGGGTCCTGGCTTTCCAGAACGAGAAGCTGAGCCATGACGTCATCAGCAGATGCGTCATCGACCTGAACACCGAGGAAGATAATGCGGTCTTCGAACAGCTTGGCGTAGGGGTCCTGGCGCTTGTAACCGTAAGCGGTGCGCTCTTCAAAAGTAGGAAGAACGTAACGGCTCTCAAAGTTAGGAATAGTCATAATGAGTCCTCGTATCTTTTCCGGCGCTTACGCAGTCTTGGTTCCGCCGCCACCAGCGACGTCGCTTGCGGATGCACGAACGTGGTCAACGAAGCCATACTCGAGAGCTTCCTGAGCAGTGAACCAGCGGTCGCGGTCACCATCAGCGTTGATCTGCTCAACGGACTTGCCGGTCTGGTCAGCGGTGATCTTGGCCAGGCTCTGCTTCATCGAGTTGATGAGCGCTGCCTGAGTCTGAATGTCAGATGCGGTTCCACCGAAACCACCGTGAGGCTGGTGAAGAAGAACACGAGCGTTGGGGGTGATGTAACGCTTGCCCTTAGTTCCTGAAGTCAACAACAGCTGGCCCATGGAAGCGGCCATACCGATACCCACAGTCACGATGTCGTTGGGCACAAACTGCATGGTGTCGTAGATCGCCATACCGGCAGTAATCGAACCACCAGGAGAGTTGATGTAGAGGTAAATGTCCTTCTCGGCATCTTCTGCAGCAAGAAGCAACATCTTCGCGCAAATCTCGTTGGCGTTGTCGTCACGCACGTCTGAACCCAACCAAATGATGCGGTCCTTCAGAAGACGCTCAAACACATTGTTCGGCATTACCATTTCGGCCATGTCAGCTCCATTTCAACAACCACGAGACATTTCTCTTGCGGTGTTTCGAATCTAGCGGAGCACACACCCTCGACACGGCAGTGTTCGCCTCAGGCGGAGTGGCGTTCGCCCACAGCAAGCAAATGAAAGTCGGGCTCCTAGAGACGTGAGGAGACCCGACTATTCAATGAGGCATTGGAGGCTTCTCCCCCAGTAAACAAAAACAGTCTGTGAAATCACCTTGAGACAGCCACGCATCAGCTGAGAACTACACTGAATGCATGACTCCTGTTCTTGCTGCTGCGCTCGCCGGCTTGGGCTTTGGACTCTCTCTTATCGTGGCCATTGGCGCCCAGAATGCCTATGTTCTTCGCCAGGGACTTCGCAAAGAACACGTCTTTGTCATCGTGGCGATCTGCGCACTCTCGGACGCTGCCCTCATTGCAGTCGGTGTGGCCGGGCTGGGTGCGATCATTCAGCAGCTCGAGTGGCTATTACTTCTCATTGAAGTCATTGGCGGTGTGTTCCTGTGCACCTATGGCGTGATGGCAGCCAAGCGTGCGTGGAAGCCTGAAGTTCTCAACACAGACACCGGCGGAAAGGCAGTCAGCCTCAAAGTTGCCGCCGGAACAGCTTTAGCGCTCACCTATCTGAACCCGCATGTGTACCTAGACACCGTTCTACTTTTGGGTTCAGTTGCTGGAACCTATGAAGCCAACCGCTGGTGGTTTGCCGCCGGCGCCATACTCGGCAGCATTATCTGGTTCAGCACTCTGGGCTTTGGAGCACGTCTGCTCGATCCCGTATTCAAGAAGCCTTCAGCATGGCGCGTTCTTGACGCCATCATTGCCGTGGTGATGTTCACCTTGGGTATGAGCTTGCTGATCAGCTTCGTGCAGCACCTACTGGGCTAGAACGTAGATATAGGCTTCAACCTTGCCGGCTGAAGTAGTCACTTCGGTAAGCACCCTCGCGTAAGCAGGGCCTTCAAAATCATCTAGGCGTTCGAGATGTTCTGAGAGCTGCTCACTCTCCAACACATCAACAGAAACCTCTGGACCTGTTGGATCAAGAACTATCGCGGGGAATCCCAGATCAGCACCCCAGCCAGCATCATGCAAAAAGCCACGCACAGAACCTGTTGACCAGTTCCCGTCAATCATCGAAAGGTGATGATGGTTGGGTTTACCTGGCCCCAATGTTCCATACGTGGCTAAACGCATAAAAGTGTGAAGAACTAGTCCTTCTTAGTTGCGGGCTTCTTTGCAGCTGGCTTCTTTTCGGCAGGTGCCTTCTCAGCCTTGGCGGGCTTCTCAGCCTTCTTGTCTTCCACGAGAGCGAATGCGCTCATGTCGACTGCCTTGCCCTTGGTGTCCACAACCTTTGCCTTGCCCAGGATGATGCTGACGGCCTTGTTACGGGCAACTTCAGCAACCATGGAAGCGATCTGGTTGTTTTCGGTGAGGATCTTGGCGAACTCAGAAGGATCCATCTGGTACTGCATTGCACCCTGGATGATGTACTGAGTGAGCTCGTCCTGGCTAACCTGAACGTCTTCGGACTCAGCGATCGTGTCGAGCAAGATCTGAGTAGCGAACAGAGTCTGTGACTCTTCGATGACCTCTGCACGGTGCTTGTCATCTTCGAGACGACCCTCACCCTCGAGGTGGCGGTGAACCTCGTCATCGATAACAGCCTGAGGAACTTCAATCTTGGTTGCTTCAACGAGCTGAGCAACGAGCTTCTCGCGTGCTTCACGAGCCTGAACAGCAACCTTGCGCTGCTCTGCCTGAGCCTTGAGGCTCTCGGTCAGCTCAGCGATGGTGTCGAATTCAGATGCGATCTGAGCGAAGTCATCGTCAGCCTTGGGAAGCTCGCGCTCCTTGACAGCGGTAACGGTGACAGCAATCTGTGCCTTTTCGCCTTCGTGGTCGCCACCAAGCAGGTTGGACTCGAAGGTGGTGGACTCACCAGCGGTGAGAGAGTCAATAGCTTCATCGATACCCTCGATGAGCTCGCCCGAGCCAACCTCGTAGGAGATGGACTGTGCGGTGTCAACCTCGGTGCCACCAATGGTTGCAACCAAGTCAAGCTGAGCGAAGTCGCCCTTCTTTGCTGGACGGTCAACGGTGACGAGGGTGCCGAAGCGGCTACGCAGCTCGTCGAGTTCCTTCTGAACGTCTTCCTTGGACACAGCAGCTGCTTCAACTTCAACGGTGAGACCGTCGAGCTTGGGAAGCTTAACCTCGGGACGAACGTCAACCTCGATGGTGACAACGAGGTCACCGGTGAAGTCCTTCTCGGCTGGCCAGGTGGTGATGTCTGCTTCGGGGCGACCCATGGGGCGCACCTTCTCGTCGACGACTGCCTGGCGGTAGAAACCTTCAAGGCCTTCGTTCACAGCGTGCTCGAGCACAGCCATGCGACCAACGCGCTGGTCGATCAGTGCCGCAGGTGCCTTGCCCTTGCGGAAGCCGGGGATGTTGAGGGATTCAGCAATGTGCTCGTAGGCGTGCTTGATTGCTGGCTTCAGCTCATCTGCGGTCACCGTGATGGTGAGTTTCGCGCGGGTGTTGCTGAGTTTTTCGACCTTAGTCTTCACGAAGGGGTACTCCTGCTTGTGATGGTGATGGATCTGGATGTGGTCGGGGCGACAGGATTCGAACCTGCGACCTCCCGCTCCCAAAGCGGGCGCTCTAGCCAAGCTGAGCTACGCCCCGGTCCTGCACTGAAGTTATTCATGAAAGAAACTCAAGCAAGGCCGGTATTCGCCGAGGCGAAATGACCGAGTACCACTCTAACGTATAAGATAGGTCGAGTGCCCCGCGCCAACTGGTTGTGGGCAGCACGGGGATGTAGCTCAATGGTAGAGCCTCAGTCTTCCAAACTGATCACGCGGGTTCGATTCCCGTCATCCCCTCCACACAGAGAAATCCCCCGGAATTCCGGGGGATTTTTTTACTTGCTTTACGGATGGGACTTTCCCTTGTCGCCTGTGTATGTCAGATAAATCCGGAAAAAACTTCGGCAAAACTATCGATGTTCCAATCCAACCTTTTCCAGAAAATTGCTTATTTAGCTGTAGCTTTTTCAAATTAGTTAGGTTAGCCTTACCTAAGTAAATTGCCACTCTCAAGGAATCTTTATGTCAACACCACTCTCACAGTTGCTGAAAGAAGCATCCGCAACACAGCACAAGGCTGCCGAATCAAGTAGCTTCATCACACAGCTCATGCGCGGGGAATTAGACCTTGATGCATACGCGGCATATCTAGCCAATCTGGCCTGGGTATACGAAGCTCTTGAACTACAAACACACCAAGGCGAGCCTTTCGTCTCTTCCGAAGATCTCTGGGATCCAAAACTCGATCGATTCGCTTCCATTGAACGTGACCTCGTTGCCTTGGGAGCCGCAGACTGGCGTGAACGATTCCCCTCCAGTGAAGGCCTCGCAGAATACTGTTCAGCGCTGATGCGACTGAACGGTCGAGCAGATTTTCGCCTCGTCGCACACCACTACACCCGCTACCTCGGAGATCTCTCTGGAGGCCAGGCAATTTCGGCACTTGTAGCCCGGCACTACGGTGCAACCCCGGAACAGTTGAACTTCTGCAACTTCACAGAGATTGAAAATATCGTTCACTACAAGGAGAACTACCGAGCAACCCTCGACAGCTTGATTCTCAGCGACGAAGAAATCGCTCAATTAGTCGAAGAGGTTCAGTATTCGTTCACGCTCAATCAGCAACTTTTTGACGACCTAGGCAAGAAGCAACTGACTTCTGCCTAAAGACCAGTTCTCACCCAACGGCGCCGCTTGATTACAAGTGGCGCCGTTGCATTTTGGGCAGTGGTGTGACGGCTGTCCGTGGGCTATGCTCAACTATTCGAAGATATATTCGAACAACAGGAGGGGATCCGCATGGCTCAGCCAAGAACAGAATTAGTGGTTCGACCACTCTCGGGAGAGTCACTCCCGGCGATTCTGGCTGCCTCCACTGCAGTTCAAGCAGGTTTTCCTTCCCCCGCGCAAGATTATTTTGATGGCCGAGTAGACCTCAACACTCACTTGATCAAAGACGTGAACTCCACCTTCATCGTGCGAGTTGCCGGCGACAGTATGAAAAATGCTGGCATCAGCGATGGTGACGAAGTCATCGTGGATCGAGCCCTGACACCTCGCGACGGTGACGTCGTGGTGGCAGTGCTCGACGGTGAGCTGACCCTCAAGCGTTTATACATTCGTTCGGAACGCGTTCTTTTGAAAGCAGAGAATCCTCGCTTTCCCGATATTGCCGTGGACACCTTGAGTGAACTCACCATTTGGGGTGTTGTCACCAGGTGTCTCCACCATGTTTGATTCAGCTTCCCTGCCCGAATCTCAGCGCCGCATTGCCTTAGTTGACGTCAACAGTTTCTTCGCCTCCTGCGAGCGCGTCTTTGACCCCAGCCTGGAAGGCAAGCCTGTTGTGGTGCTCTCCAACAACGACGGCTGTGTGGTGGCACTGAGCAAAGAGGCCAAAGCACTCGGCGTGAAGATGGGCATCCCCTGGTTCAAGATCTCTGCCTGGGCACCATCCGTAGGACTGGTTGCCAAGTCGTCCAACTACGAGCTCTATGGCGACCTGTCTTCCCGCGTGATGAGCATCCTGCATGAGTTCTCCGCTCACGTGGAGGTCTATAGCGTCGACGAAGCATTCCTCGAGGTCAAGGGAACGCCCGAGGAGCTCGTCGCCCTGGGCTATGACATCAAAGCCGCTATTCAGAACAAGCTGGGCTTACCCGTCTGCGTGGGCATTGGCCGATCCAAGACGCAGGCCAAGCTGGCCAATAGCGGGGCTAAGAAATCCGCTGGGCTGAATGGCGTATGTAATCTCGACACCTTCTCCCCCGAACACATTGACCGGATTATGGAAGCCCTGCCAGTGGACAACATCTGGGGCATTGCCAGGCGTCTGAGTAAGCGCCTGAACAGTATGGGCATCCACACCATCAAAGACCTCAGGGATGCGGACCCGGTCCGCATCAAAAAGAAGTTTGGGGTGGTGGTGCAGCGCTCGCTCTATGAACTGCGCGGTATTGACTGCATCAAGCTCGAAGGTGAGCGTTTAGTGAAGAACCAAGTGATGTATTCCCGCAGCTTTGCCACGCCTGTGACCACGCGTAAGCAGATGGAAGAGGTTCTGGCGGTCTATGCCCAGAGAGTGAGCAAACGCCTGCGTAAGCAGGGTTCTGTGGCCGGAGCATTGACCTGCTTCGCCGGCACCTCCCGCTTTGCCAATGAACCCTTCCACTCCCCCTACAGAAACGCCGTGTTCTCGGTTCCCACCAATGATCCGGTGGAGATTCTCAAAGCAGCGAGCTCTGTTCTCTTGGAATGCGTTGAGGATGGCAGGAAGTATGTGCGGGCAGGAATCATGTTGCATGACGTCAGCCCCAAGACCTCCCACCAATATCTCGACCTGTTCACTCCCGTTCATGAGAGCAGACAGCTCGGTGAAGTGCTGGATACCGTGATGGAGAAGCACGGCGCCTTCAGCATTGGCTTAGGCGCCGCCGGCTTCAAATCCCCACGTCACTGGGAGATGAAGCGAGAGATGCTCTCACTGCGCGCCACCACCCGCTGGGATGAGCTCGCGACCGTTCATGCGAAGTGAACTACTGCGTCCCTGCGGTAATGCCCCGCACCAAGGTGCGCTGGAAGAACAAGAACACGAGCAGGGAGGGCAGCGCAGCGAGAACACTTGCTGCCGCGATGAGTTCACCAGGAGCCCCGCCGAACTGGCCGTAGTTGACCATGGAGATGGCTAGCGGAACAGTCTGACTCTCTGAGTCCGGCAACAGCAGCAAGGTGAGTAAATACTCATTCCAGTTGTTCACAAACAACAGCAAAGCAACAGTCAAAACAGTGGGGGTCATGAGGGGAAGACCAACCTTCCACATCACTTGCCACTTGTTGGCGCCATCGATCTCTGCAGCTTCAGCAAGTGACGAAGGGATGTGATTCATGACGTTGGCAAGGAGGAAGATGGCGAATGCACTGCCAATAATTCCTAACGGCATGATGAGGAACCCGACACTGCCATATTGACCAGTCATCTTGGAAAGCAAGTAGATGGGGAATGCGACCGACTCAACAGGGAGCAGGAAGATCAAGACACTCAATGTGATGACAACAGGGCGAAGACGATGCTTGCCCACGCTCACGGCATAAGCGACCGGAAAAGCCAGCAACAGGCTGATGAGCACCGCACCAATGCTGATGGTGAAGGAGTTGAGAATCTTCTGGCCGATATT
>NZ_CAKZII010000151.1 GCF_936931525.1 uncultured Aurantimicrobium sp. | reverse complement strand
TTGTGGATCTGAGGGGACTCGAACCCCTGACCCCCTGCATGCCATGCAGGTGCGCTACCAGCTGCGCCACAGACCCGGAACCTCGCATCACTGCGAGACAACTTGTTTAGATTACTACACCTCAGTGTGCTGAACGAATTCAAGAGGGATTGCAGGACAATCCTTCCAGAGACGCTCAAGACCGTAATACATGCGCTCTTCTTCATGGAAGACGTGAACAACAAGGTCACCAAAATCAAGAAGAATCCAACGACCTTCTGCACGACCTTCACGGCGAATCGTCTTCACACCAGCTTCGATCATCTTGTCTTCAATTTCGTTAGAAATTGCGATGACGTTGCGCTCGTTGCGACCCGTGACGAGAAGGAAGATGTCGACTAAAGGAAGCGGCTCTGAGATGTCGAGAGCAACTTGATCAAAGCCACCCTTTTCATCTGCAGCTTTCGCAGCAATTTGAAGCAGACGGTGGGCGTTTTCAGTAGCAGCCAATTAGAACAGTCCTAAGAAATAACCGGCAACGAATAAAGCAACCACTCCTACAGCTAAACCGGCAGCTGTGATGGAGAGGATGAAAGGCAGACGTTCGTTCATGCCACGAGGAGTCGTGACTACGCTGTTTGAGATGTTGTATGCGGAGACAGCTGATGCTGCAGAAACTGGGGCCATTCCCTGGGTGGGTGCGACTTCATCTTCATCCCTGATGACATCGATTTCTGATGTGTCCAGGTTCTCAAGGTTTGCACCAACCTGAGAAACCGAAGAGGGGATCAATATAGAACCCGTGATGACGATTTCACCAGTGGGGTTGATGGGAGCTATTGAACCTGTGGTCTCAGGAAGTGTCGGCAAGATAAGTGCGTTACTGATGACGGAGATTGATCCCGTAGTTGCAGGGACAGCATTGGCAAGGTTGCCGTATTCAATACTTACTTCGCCCGCCTCAACAACTGCCTCAGCAGCTGCTACAGCTTCAGCGATAGCAATAGCTGCTGTGGCTTCTGAGATGGTTTGCGGTTCAAGTTCTTCTTCACCGTCTTCATCATCTTCCTCTGCGTCAAGCACAGGAATGATGGTGTCTTCGATTACTTCTTGCTCTGCGATGGAGGCTTGAGCCGCAGCTTCAGCTTCTGCTTCTGCTTGAGCAAGCGCCTCAGCGGCTTTTTCAGCCTTTCTCGCCTCAGCAGCTCGAGCCTCTTCCTCAGCAGCTAAAGCAAGACGTTCTGCTTCAATACGAGCGTCTTCTGCCTCTTCTGCAGCACGTGCTTTAGCGAGTTCTTCTTCTCGAGCTAATTCTGCTTGTGCTTCTTCAGCTTCACGTGCGTGGGTTTGAGCTAATTCTTTGTCTAGTTCAAGCTGGGCTGCTTTGTCTGCTCGTGCTTGTTCAGCTTCTCGCGCAGCAGTTTCTTTAGCTTCCTGAGCTGCGGCGGCCTTCTGGGCTTTAGCTTCGAGTGCCTGAGCCTTTTTTTCCTTGCGAGCTAGACGTCGCGCTTCACCCTTAGAAGGACCTGTAGGAACATCAGTAGTTTCGACATTGACAAGTGAATCAAAACCAGAAGTTACTATTTCCCCTGTTTGATCAGAAACGGCTGCCAGTGTTTCTTCAACAGCAGATAAGGAACCTGAATCTAGAGCAGGAGCTACTGTCAGCGGCTCAATGGGACCAGTTTCAGCTGCCGTCACTGGTACAGAAACAGGTGGCACGACATTTTCAACAACAGGCTGGGTCTGAACTGTTTCAGAAACAGTAACCTGGACGGGCTCAGACGTCTCGATAGAAGGCGCTTCATCCAGACGTGCTGCAGCAGCTTCTGCTTGTGCTTCTGCGTTGGCAGCGGCAGCAGTTTCTGGTGTGATGACAGGAATCTGTCCGGTTGCTGCGATGTATTCAACAACAGCAGTGTCAGGATCGATGCCTCGTGCTTCTAGCTCACGACGAGCTTTGCGCGAAAGGTCACCGAATTCGTTCAGGACGATCTCGGGAGTATCACCACTCACGCATTTCTCCGATACAACTGATGTTCTTGAATGTACTCAGCGACTGGGCCTGGAACAAGACCTTCAAGTGAGAGTCCATTCGCAATTTGTTCACGGCACTGCGTGGACGAAATCGGCAAAGTCGATATTTCTAGCAAGTTTACGCTGGGTGAAAGCTTTGCGGGAACTTCTGGGTGTGTGCCGTGGCGAGAAACGACAACAAAGGCGGCCAAAGAAGCCAATTCTTCATAGTCTTTCCAGGTATGAATGCTCTCAAAAGCTTCGTCGCCGAGAATGAAAAAGAGTTCTGCACCGGAATAGATCTTCGCTAAATCTCGCAAAGTATCGACTGTGTATGTCGGTCCTGGCCTGTCTACATCGACTGAACTAACAGAGAAATTTTCCTGCCCCGCAATGGCGAGTTTGACCATTTCTGACCGTTGTGAAGAGGTAGCTTCCTCGTTCTTTTGCCACGGGTCGCCTGCAGGCACGAAGAGAATGTGATCTAAGTCAAGTCGTTCAAGAACGGCGCCAGCAACTGCTAAATGGCCGTTTTGTGGCGGATCGAATGTGCCACCAAGAACACCAATACGAGAGTGTTGACCGTGAACGGTCATATGAATTCGCTTAGTGGTGAGCTGCGTGGTCGCTAGCGTCAGACCACTTCTGACGGTGACGGGCTGCAACGTCCTTGTAGCTGTAAGTAACCAAGCCAAGGAAGGTGAAGAAACCGGCAGCGATAATCGCGAATGCGATTGCAGGAATAACGAGAGGGAAGCTCTCGTGACCTTCGGCGTTTGCCAGAATTTCTACAGCGTTCATTGTTACTCCACGTGTGTGTTGGTTACTAATAAAAGTCTAGTGGCGAATTTGCCCAGAACCACGGACCAACCACTTGGTTGAGGTGAGTTCAGGAAGCCCCATAGGGCCACGAGCATGAAGTTTCTGGGTTGAGATTCCCACTTCTGCGCCGAAACCAAACTCTCCACCGTCTGTGAAGCGTGTTGATGCGTTCACCATCACTACCGCTGCATCAACTTCCGCAAGGAATTTGTCAGCGTGAGCAACGTTGTTTGTCAAGATTGACTCGGTGTGCTTGGTGGAGAATCGTCGAATGTGTGAAATAGCCTCATCGAGGTCAGAAACTACTTTGACGTTCATTTCAAGACTCATGTGCTCAGTTGCATAATCTTCATCTGTAGCGACACCAGCAGCGGGAAATATCTCACGGGTTCTGGCATCACCCTTGAGTGTGACACCTGCCTCAACCAATCTGGTCAGAATCGGGGGCAGAGCTCGTGGAGCAACTGTGTCGAGAACAATGAGTGTCTCTAAGGAATTGCACACACTCGGACGTTGAACTTTTGAGTTGTGAGCGATCTCAACCGCCTGGGAGATTTCAGCACTCTCGTCAATAACGAGGTGGACTACACCAGCACCGGTTTCAATGACGGGAACTTTAGATTCCAACACAACTGCGTTAATCAAATTCGCTGATCCACGGGGAATGAGAACATCAACATACCCACGAGCTGCCATGAGCTGGGTAGCGCCTTCGCGACCTAATTCATCAATGCTTTGAACTGCCTCCGCGGGAAGTCCTACCGAGACCAAAGCTTGTTGAATCAAGCCGACGGAAACTGTGTTGGTGTTTTCCGCAGCGGAACCACCTCGAAGAACTGACGCGTTTCCACTCTTGATACACAACGCAGCAATATCAACCGTGACATTGGGTCGAGCTTCATAGATTGCCCCTACGACACCGAAAGGGACACGTACCTGACTGAGGTGAATTCCATTAGGCATGTCATTTCCACGCACGACAACACCGACAGGATCGGGAAGAGAGATCACATCACGAACAGCTTGAGCCAAGGAGGTCAGGCGCTCTGGGGTAAATCGAAGACGATCCAACAGGCCAGCAGTCATGCCATTGGATTCCCCTGCTGCTATGTCGAGGGCATTGGCAGCCAAAATCGAACTTTGATTCGCATCAATCACATCAGCAATAGCGGAGAGGGCAGCGTTCTTCTGAGCAGTGGTCAGAGTTGCCAAGGCTCGAGATGCGGTCTGAGAAGCTTCTAGCTTGGAGACTAATGCAGGAGAAAGTGTGGGGATAGCCATAACTCAATGCTACAGAAGGGAATTATTCAGCGGAGGCGTCGAACCAGGTACCCACGTTGTCACCACGAAGAGCGGAAGATACTAACGCTGCATGTGTAATCAGAACGGCAGTCCCCGATTCTGCTGCAAATTGGGCAGCAGCAGCCTTGGTGCCTGCTCCCCCGCTGCCCACACCAGCTGAACCAATGGAACCGAACTCCACGTGGTCTAGAAGATGGCCGAACGGAACGAGTTCAATGCGCTCAGCTCCGGGCTCCGCAGGAGGCTTGGTATAGATACCATCGACATCTGAAAGCAACACAAGCACATCTGCATTCACGAGCTGAGCTACCAAAGCTGCCAGGTGGTCGTTGTCACCAAAACGAATCTCTTGGGTTGCTACGGTGTCGTTTTCGTTCACAATCGGTAGCACACGAAGCTCCAGTAGCTTCTCCATTGCCAAGGCAGCATTGGACCGTGTGCTGTCATTTTCAAAGTCACCTGAGGTCAGCAAAACTTGGCCAGCAACAATGTTGGAGTGATCAAGAAGTTCTTGATAACGAACCATCAATCGGCTCTGTCCAACAGCAGCAGCAGCCTGCAACGTGGGAAGGTCCGTTGGGCGTGACGTGAGGTTGATATATGGAAAACCAGTAGCCATAGCTCCAGAGGAAACCAGCACAACTTCGGTTCCGCGGCCATGAGCTTCCGCTAAAGCTTCAACCAAGGTCTTGATTTGGTGTGCGTTCTCACCACTGATGGATGAAGAACCAACTTTAACCACAATCCTGCGAGCAGCAGGAATATCTTGACGACTACTAACTCTCATCTGCAATCTCGTCATCTACCTGCCAGAGACCTGCATCGCGTTCCCGAACAAGCTCTTCACGAGCCTCCTGCTTGGCGTCCATGAGGTCGTAATACTCATCACGTCGTTCCTTATTGGTACGACGATTGTTTTGGTTGAGGCGGTCGTCTGTTCCACGAGGACCGGTCATCAATTCTGCAGCTGAGGTCATGGTGGGCTCCCAGTCAAAGACAAGACCATTACCTTCACCGATGATGACAGTAGAACCCGCGACTGCACCCTTCTTAAAGAGCATGTCTTCAACGCCAGCCTTTGCAAGACGGTCAGCGAGGTATCCCACAGCTTCTTCGTTATTGAAGTCGGTTTGTTCCACCCAGCGTTCGGGCTTTGCACCAATGACGCGGTAGATGTTTCCGCCGGAACCGCCTTCAACGCGAATAATGTATCCCTGGTCATCCACAGCACGTGGACGCAACATGATCACAGGAATTACTTCATTCGCAAGCGCTTCCTTACGACCCTGCTCAACGAGCTCTGCAAGAGCGAAGGAAAGTTGACGCAAACCTTCGTGAGAGACGGCAGAGATTTCAAAGACCCGGTAGCCGCGTTCTTCAAGGTAAGGGCGAACCATATCTGCCAAGTCTTTGGCATCAGGAACATCAACCTTGTTCAACGCAATGAGCTGAGGACGATCAAGTAAGGGAACCTGATCTCCTGGGACGGGATATGCGGCTAGTTCGCCCAGAATCACGTCGAGGTCAGATAAAGGGTCGCGGCCTGGATCAAGGGTTGCACAGTCAATCACGTGCAGAAGTGCCGTACAGCGCTCTACGTGACGGAGGAACTCGAGACCTAAGCCCTTGCCCTCGGAGGCTCCCTCAATCAAACCTGGGACGTCTGCGATGGTGTAGCGAACCTCACCAGCTTGAACCACACCCAAATTGGGGTGCAAGGTTGTGAACGGGTAATCCGCAATCTTGGGACGTGCAGCTGAGAGTGCAGCAACCAAAGAGGACTTTCCAGCAGAGGGGTAGCCAACCAAAGCCACGTCAGCAAGCGTCTTGAGCTCGAGCATGACGTCACCCTCGAAGCCCTTTGTTCCCAGAAGCGCGAAACCAGGAGCTTTACGCTTCGTGGAAGACAAGGCTGAGTTTCCTAGGCCACCCTGACCAGCAGGCGCAACAACAACACGCATACCAGGAACGTTCATATCGGCAATCACGGTGCCGTCTGGGTCCTTGACCACGGTTCCGACTGGAACTGAAAGAACGAGTTCTTCACCCTTGAAACCTTGACGGTGATCGCCCATGCCAGGGCCACCGTGAGGAGAGTTGATGTGAGGGGCGCGGTGATAGCTCAGCAGAGTGGTGACTTGGGGGTCTGAGAAGAGAACAATATCTCCGCCATCTCCGCCGTTGCCGCCATCAGGACCAGCCAAAGGCTTGAACTTCTCGCGCTTGACTGACACACAGCCATTTCCACCGTGACCGGCTTTGAGGTGCAGGGTGACGTTATCGACAAACGTTGCCATGTCTGCTCCTTTTCTGCCGATGCTCAGGCGATTGTGTTGCGGATGTAAATAGGAAAAGGCGAGCTAAAAAGCTCGCCCTTCCTCTAAAGCTGTATGTGCTGGTGTTAGACAGTCACAATGTTGACGACCTTGCGGCCACCCTTGTTACCGAACTCAACAGCACCAGCTGCGAGGGCGAAGAGAGTGTCATCGCCACCACGGCCGACGTTAACGCCGGGGTGGAAGTGAGTGCCACGCTGACGAACGATGATTTCGCCGGCAAGAACCTTCTGACCACCGAAGCGCTTTACGCCGAGGCGCTGTGCGTTGGAGTCACGACCGTTGCGAGTGGAGCTCGCACCCTTTTTATGTGCCATCTGAGTCTCTCCTAGGCCTTACTTGATGCCGGTGATCTGAACGCGTGTGAGCTCCTGACGGTGGCCCTGACGCTTCTTGTAACCGGTCTTGTTCTTGTACTTCTGGATGATGATCTTGGGGCCGCGAAGGTCGTTGAGAACCGTAGCGGTTACCTTGACCTTTGCCAGCGATGCCTGGTCAGCGGTGATCTTGTCGCCGTCAACGAGGAGAACTGCGGGAAGCTCGATGGAGCCAGACTTGTCAGCCTTGACACGGTCCATTGTGACAATGGTGCCGACCTCTACCTTTTCCTGGCGACCGCCGGAGCGCACTACTGCGTAAACCACTTTGCTACCTAATTTCTTAAAGCTAATGAATTGTTTCTGCGTTGATTTCCTGGGCTAACCGGACTATCCGCAGAAGATTGGGGCAATCACGCTCAGAATCGAACGAGCACCAAGGTTCAAGAATAGCCACTTCTCGCACTGTGGTCAAACCAACAAGACCGGCGTGTGAGCGGGATTACTCCCCTACTGCGTTATGAATCACTTTCTGGACTCGCAGAGCCCTCACCAGTGGAGATATTTGCAGTAGAAACTCGACGTGAACGTCCACGACCCTGACCGGCAGCTTTAGGCTCTGGCAGAGCTTCGAGGACGTTTTCGAGAATAACTTCGGCCTTTTCCGCCGAAACACGGGGTTTACGCCCCTTGCCTGAAGAGACAACTGGGATATCTAGAATTTCAACGATTTCTTCAGAAGTTTCTGCGTCTACGTGATCTTCAGTGGAATGCCCCAGAGTGCTTGCCGCAATCTGAGCAAGTGCGTTCTTCGCGCCCTCAGGGATTGGGTGAGCCACAACTGCTGCAGCAGCTGGTTTATCTCCTCCGCGTCCCTTGGAACGACGACGAGGTTCTGCGGCATTTGATTCGCCGTTATTTCCCGCACGTGTCACTGGTTCGTGATGAACAATGACACCACGTCCAGCACACACCTGGCATGCCTCGGAGAAAGTCTCCAACAAGCCAAGACCTAGCTTCTTACGAGTCATCTGAACCAGGCCGAGAGAAGTTACCTCTGCAACTTGGTGCTTGGTACGGTCGCGAGACAAGCATTCGATCAGTCGACGGTGAACAAGATCACGGTTGGTTTCGAGAACCATATCGATGAAGTCGACCACGATGATGCCGCCGATGTCACGAAGACGCAGTTGACGAACGATTTCTTCGGCCGCTTCCAAGTTGTTCTTGGTAACGGTCTCTTCAAGGTTTCCACCAGAACCGACGAACTTGCCGGTGTTGACGTCAACAACGGTCATTGCTTCGGTGCGGTCAATAACGAGTGAACCACCTGAAGGTAGCCATACCTTACGGTCAAGTGCCTTCTCAATTTGCTCAGTGATGCGGTATTCATCAAAGGCGTCACGGTTTCCTTCGTATGCGGAAACGCGCTCGAGTAGTTCAGGAGCCACCTGGTTGAGGTAACTCTCAATAGTGCCCTTGGCAATATCTCCCTGAATGATCATGCGGTGGAAGTCTTCATTGAAAACATCACGAACAATCTTGATCAAGAGATCAGACTCACTGTGCAGGATGGCCGGAGCATTGTCGGTCTCAACCTTGCGAGAAATCTCTTCCCATTGCTGAGTAAGACGCTGTACATCAACGGTGAGCTGTTCTTCCGTTGCACCTTCGGCAGCAGTACGAACAATAACTCCCACATTCTCTGGAAGTACTTCCTTGAGAATGCGCTTGAGGCGAGTGCGCTCGGTGTCTGGAAGCTTGCGGCTAATCCCGTTCATCGAGCCGTTAGGAACATAAACCAAGTAGCGTCCAGGCAATGAAACCTGAGAGGTCAAGCGGGCACCCTTTTGACCAACGGGGTCCTTCGTGACCTGAACGAGAACCTTGTCTCCTGGCTTCAGTGCATTCTCAATCTTGCGAGGCTGGTTCCCGGTTTCTACGGAATCCCAATCAACTTCACCCGAATACAGAACTGCGTTACGACCGCGACCAATATCCACGAAAGCCGCTTCCATCGAAGGTAGAACGTTCTGTACCTTACCGAGATAAACGTTGCCGATGAGGCTAGCTTCAGAAGCACGAGCAACATAGTGCTCGACGAGAACATTGTCCTCGAGAACACCAATTTGGACGCGGTCTTCTTTTTCGCGAACAATCATGGCGCGATCGACAGCTTCACGACGAGCGAGGAACTCGCTTTCCGTCACGACAGTTCGACGGCGACCAGCATCACGGCCATCACGACGGCGTTGCTTTTTTGCTTCAAGACGAGTTGAACCCTTGATGCGCTGAGGTTCTGTGATCAGTTCTGGTGCACGTGGAGTGCGGATTCGCACAACAGTGTTGCCTGAATCATCCTGAATTTCACGGTTTTCACCTTGGCGCTGACGAACTCGGCGACGAACCGTGCTGCCATCAGCTGTGTCGTCTTCAACCTGACCGAAAGCGCCACGCTCTGGACGGTTATTTCGGGTCGGACGACGGTCTTCAAGTCGATCACGACCATCACGAGTGGGGATGCGGCCTTCAGAACCAGGAAGGTTTGGAGCAAAGAAGAATAAATCAGTTACCTCTTTGGCCTCAAAAGTGGGGTACTCCACCTTGGGCTCAGCAACTGCTTCTACGACTGCCTCTGCGATGATTTCAGCAGCTACTTCGATGACTACAGCTTCAGCTTCTGCTTCAGCCACGATTTCGGTCGCAACCTCTTCTGCTTCGGCAACAATAGCTTCAGCGACTACTACTGCTTCGGCCACGATGTCTTCAGCAACTTCAACGGCTTCAGAAACAACTTCTGTCACAAATTCTTCGACGTTGTTGTCTTCATTTTCGGTGTTATTCACCATCAGTGGTGTACTCCCCGTTACCCCCTGCGTCACCGCGTCACGGGGATGTAACTATTCTCGTTTGCAGAAATCCGAAGAATTCTGGCTATAAATCTTGTGTGTCTTCCCACTGATTCCGGCTTGTAGCTCTGGATCTGTGGCGGGCGATCGCGGTGATCTCCCGTGCGCATAACCGTTGTTATGCAAAGTCTTGTTTGTCACGTCGCGCGAGGCCATCGCCTTCGCACTGTTACCAGTATGTCAGGTTTCCACCCGCTGTGTGGTTCCTGAGTGTTTTCAAAGGTAGTCCAGCCATAATGAAGAGGTGAGCATGACTTCAGCTGAAACACAAAGACCCGTTGGCTTTCCTCTTTTCTTGATCCTTTCTGGACTTGTAGGACTTACGGCAGCTTTTGCGCTCACTGTTGAGAAGATTCACAAACTCCTCTTCCCCGATGAGGCAGCTTCCTGCGATTACAGCGTGATCGTTCAATGTGGGAAGAACTTGGCTTCATGGCAAGGCTCTCTGTTGGGCTTCCCCAACCCTCTCATTGGCCTGATGGCGTGGTCCGTCGTGATCACCATTGGTGTGAGCATGTTTGCTGGTGCGCGTTATGCCAATTGGTTCTGGCGCGGACTCAATCTGGGGGCGGCTATCGCCTTAGCGTTCGTTATTTGGCTGTTTAGCCAGTCTGTTTTTGTTTTAGGAACTCTGTGCCCCTGGTGCATGGTTACCTGGTCCGCCACCATCCCATTGTTCTGGGTTGTGACCTTCTGGACAATGAAAAATGGGGTGTGGGGATCCAAAGCTCAAAAACTCGGGTCAACCCTGTTGAGCTGGGTTGCCATCATCATTTTGGTGAGTTTCTTGATTGAAGCCGTGATCGCACAATTCGTTCTCAACTGGGTCGCTACGCTGTAACAATGTCTACCTCGGAATCAACTGCTGTTTCCGACAAGCTCGACCCCCGACACAAGGTCATCCTTGGCGTCATTATGGTGTCGACCTTTGTCGTATTTCTCAATGAGACGGCACTCGGTGTAGCTCTCCCCCAGATCATGGAGCAGCTGAACATTCAGCCCAGTACTGGTCAATGGCTGAACACTGCATACATGCTGACCATGGCAGTGATTATCCCTACGACAGGTTTCCTGCTTCAACGGTTCTCAACGAAACCGATGTACATCGCAGCAATGACGTTCTTCACGACAGGAACACTCGTTGCTGCACTTTCTCAGGACTTTTTTGTCCTCCTGATGGGTCGCATCCTGCAAGCTAGCGGCACAGCCATCATGATGCCCCTGTTGATGACTACCGTGATGGTTCTCGTTCCCGAGCATTTACGAGGCCGCATCAACGGAAACATCTCGTTGGTTCTTTCTGCTGCTCCGGCTCTGGGCCCGGCCTTCTCTGGCCTGGTGTTGAGTGTGTTGGATTGGCGTTGGCTGTTCTGGATCATGTTGCCTATTGGCATCGTGACCTTGATTATCGGAACCATTCGCATCTCAAACAGCCAAGAACCACGCAAGATTCCTATTGATGTCATTTCCGTCATCTTGAGCGCCTTTGCTTTCTCTGGCCTGATTTACGGCCTGAGTTCCTTCGCCGATGCAGCTCGAGGCGTTGCCACACTCTCACCATGGATTCCATTGGGAATTGGCGTCGTTTTCTTTGCTCTGTTCTTGCAGCGTCAAGCGCGTCTCCAAAAGACAGACTCCGCACTTCTCGATCTCCGAACCTTCCGTTCGCGTTCCTTCACTGAAGCAATGGGAATCATGGGCCTCGGAATGATGATTTTGTTTGGTGCAGGAATTCTTATTCCTATCTACATGCAGAATGTTCTCGGTGTTGAACCTCTCACAACAGGTCTGATGATGCTTCCCGGTGGACTCGCTATGGGTCTCCTCGGGCCAGTGGTCGGGCGCATGTATGACAAGCACGGACCACAACGACTTCTCATCCCCGGCTCGATTGCCGTCAGCGTTGCTTTTTGGACCATGACGACATTTGGAACACAGACCTCTATCTGGTTTGTGTTCGGTAGCTATTCATTACTGAGCGTGGGATTGGCATTCTTGTTCACTCCCCTCTTCGCACTGTCGCTGAGTTCAGTTCCACCCCAGCTCTACAGTTACGCAAGCGCCACTATTGGAACTTTGCAACAGCTTGCTGGTGCTGCTGGCACAGCGTTGTTCGTCACGGTGATGACCATCATCTCTGCCGGACTAAGGGACGGTGGAGCCAGTGATGTCGAAGCTCTCGCAGGCGGTATGCGATCAGCATTCTTGATTGGTGCTATTGCTTCACTTGGGCTCATTGCAATTGCCGTCATCCTCAAGCGTCCAGCCAGTACCGAAGAAATGGCACGTGAACTTCAGCACTAGAAGAAGTCTTTAAAACAAAGAAGCCCCTGCATGAGCGGGGGCTTCTTCTGTAAGTGCTGTGTTTAGTTGAACCACAGAGCCAGTTCACGTACAGCTGATTCTGGAGAATCAGAACCGTGCACCAGGTTCTGCTGAACTGCAAGACCCCAGTCCCGACCTAGGTCACCACGAATGGTGCCAGGTGCAGCAGTAGTCGGATCCGTTGTGCCTGCAAGGCTTCGGAAACCCTCGATCACGCGGTTACCTGCAAGGCGAATTGCCACGACTGGACCCGATTCCATGAAGCTCACGAGAGGTTCATAAAAAGGCTTTCCAACGTGCTCTTCGTAGTGCTTCCCCAGAAGTTCGCGATCTGCCTGCACGAGACGAATATCTACGAGGGCATAACCTTTTGCCTCGATACGGCGAAGAATTTCACCGGTGAGCCCGCGGGCAACACCATCAGGCTTTACCAGGACAAGAGTTTCTTCAATAGTTGTCATCAGTTTTCTTTCTTTTGAGAGTCAAGTTTGGCGCCCGATGTCATTGCAAAGGCCCAAATTCCAGCAAATACAGCACCAATCAAAAACAACATGGTGACGGCAAAGCCCGAGATCACGATGATGGCTTGAATAGCCCACCCCAGGATGAAGGCCCATTTGTACTTCATCATGAGAGCGATAGTGGCAAGCATCAATAAGCACACAGCTGCCCCACCACCGAGCGCTAGTGCTGGCGGCAAAGCACCCAAACCAAAAATGGTCAGTGCTGCAAGTCCCACAACAATGAGCTCAAACCCAAGGACGACCTGCCCGAGGGACGTTTGAGCTGATCGCTGGCGGGGTGCTCGAGATGTGCTCACAAAGTCCATCCTTGCGTCTCAGCGGCAAGACCGACTGTTAGACCCACCAAAGTGATGGATCCTGTCACGACGACCGCTCCCTTTTCTGAGTTAGCCGCATAGCCACGAGCCATTGCTAAAGCAACAACAGGATCAGGCTCGACAAACACCTTGTCGTCTCCAACCTTGTCAGCGACCAAGAATCCAAGTTCACGAGCAGGACGAGAACGCTCAGAGGGTGCAGTGGTCACAATGAAACGAGTAGCGAGAGGCGCCAATGCGTCAATGATGCCCTGAGCATCCTTATCTTCGAAGATGGCTAACACCACGGTGATGTCATCAAATGTGAAGTACGACTCAAGCGCTTTGGCTAGAGAAGCAGCACCGTGTGGATTGTGAGCAGCATCGACCAAAACCGTCGGATCAGCAGCTACAAGCTGCAGACGACCTGGAGATGACACTGTGGCAAAGGCCTCATCCAGAACTGCTTGTTCTAATGACTGGGAAGCTCCACCAAGGAATGCTTCAACTGCAGCAATTGCTAATGCTGCATTCTCTGCTTGATGATCGCCATACAAAGCTAGGAACAGATCGTCATAACGTCCCGCAGCACCTTGGATAGAGATGAGCTGTCCGCCAACGGCAACGGCGCGTGAAACCACCGCTATGGGATTACCCACTTCAGGGTTCTCTGTGGCGGAAACGAAGGTCAGCGTGGATTCAGTGAGATCGACGGCTTCTTCAAGAACAGCCCGAACAATAGGATCCTGAGCAGCTGAGACCACCATGGCAGAGGGCTTAATAATCCCTGACTTCGTGCGAGCGATAGCGTCAAGATCCTTGCCCAAACGATCGGTGTGATCGAGAGCAATGGGCGTAAACACAGCAACAACACCATCAGCGACGTTGGTGGAATCCCACTCTCCACCCAAACCAGCTTCAACAATGGCAACATCAACTGGTGCATCCGCAAAAGTGCCATAGGCCAGGATGGTCATCACTTCGAAGAACGTCAGACGTGGTTCGCCTTTGGCCTCAAGTTCTGCATCTACGAGCTCAACATAAGGCTTTACATCTAGCCAGTTGGTCACCAATACGTCGTCACGAACAGGAACACCATCGAGCAGAATACGTTCGTTGAACGAAACCAGATGTGGCGAGGTGAATACACCTGTGGCGAGACCGTAGGAACGAAGAATTCCTTCAATAAGTCTTGCCGTGGTGGTTTTTCCGTTAGTTCCGGCAATGTGAATTACCGGATAAGCGCGGTGGACATCACCAAGAAGCTCAACAACACGACGAGTGGGCTCTAAACGTGGTTGAGGATTTCCTTCGCCTAGACGAACTGAAAGTTCTTGGAACACCAACTGGGCTGCACGTGAATATTCATCCATCTCTGCAGGGTCGATTCCTTCGTAATCATCATCAGAAGAGAAATCGCCATTGGCAAAACCACCTGGTGTCAGATCATCACTAGACATTGACAACTCGATTCACGCGAGAAACGGCTACGACAAAGTTTCCCTCGTTGGCATACTGACCTGCTGGAATCACTGCGAAGTGCTCGGGTGCTGTTGTCAGCATTCCTGGCAACCATTCCGCTGGTGATGCCTCGATCAAGCTTGCAAGTTCAGAATGGAACGCAGGGTCATGCACACCAAACTCTGTAGCTAACGTGTCAGCGGCAATATCCGCAGCTGTATTCATCTTGAGCGCTGCAGCATCTACCTGGGAGAAACAGAACACGTTGAGATGAATACGGTCCGAGACATCAAAGCCTGCAGCTTTACGTGTGTCTTGAACAGCACGGATCACATCGCGAGCAAGGCCCTCAGCTTCAAGTTCGGGCGTGGTGACCGTATCCAGCAATACAAAACCACCCGCTGGGAGAAGTGCCAGAGCGCGGGAACTTTCACCACCTTCTCCAGTCTCGAGAGTGAGTTCGTACTCCCCCTCCACCAGGTCAACACCTCCGGCAGTCACAATTCCATTGTTCTCAGACCAGTCCCCAGCCTTAGCAGCCTGAATAATCTGCTGTACTTGCTTGCCTAAACGTGGACCTGCAGCACGAGCGTTGACGGTCAATTTGGAAGTGATGCCGTATTCGGAAGCAGAACCATCGGTGAGCTGCACCAAGGTGACCTGCTTGACGTTGAGTTCATCACGAAGGATGTCACTGAAAGAACTCAACGAATCAGAGAGTGCAGAAACAACGGTGAGGTCTGCCAATGGCAGACGAACACGCAATCCAACCTTCTTTCGCAAGGCAAGCGAAGAAGAAGTGATTTCACGAACAGCATCCATTGATGCAACGAGCTCGGGGTCTGCCGGGAAGGTTTCAGCCACTGGCCAGTCTTCGAGGTGAACAGATCGTCCACCGGTCAAGCCTTGCCAGATGTTTTCCGTCACGAGTGGCAACAAAGGCGCAGCAACACGACAGAGTGTTTCCAGAACGGTATAGAGGGTGTCGAAAGCTTGCTGAGCTTCAGCCCCACCTGTCCAGAAACGATCACGTGAACGACGGACATACCAATTCGTCAGAACATCTGCGAAGTTTCGCAGAGACTCAGCAGCATTGGTTGAGTCCAACGCATCCAAGTGTCCTTGGACTTCGAGAATAAGGTCGCGAGTTTTCGCCAGGAGGTAGCGGTCCAAAACATTAGTGCTGTCTGTTCGCCAAGTGGCTTCGTAGCCATCAGCATTGGCATAGAGCGAGAAGAAGTAATAGCTGTTCCACAGAGGAAGAAGAAGCTGACGCACACCTTCACGGATGCCTTCCTCCGTCACAACGAGGTTTCCACCTCGAAGTACAGGTGAACTCATCAAGAACCAGCGCATGGCATCTGAGCCATCACGGTTAAAGACTTCGGAAACATCCGGGTAATTGCGCAATGACTTAGACATCTTCTGTCCGTCATTACCAAGCACAATTCCGTGCGAGACCACGTTCTTGAAAGCAGGGCGATCGAACAACGCGGTTGCCAGAATGTGGAGGGTATAGAACCACCCACGTGTCTGCCCGATGTACTCCACGATGAAGTCTGCGGGGTTGTGGCTATCGAACCAGTCAGCATTCTCAAAGGGATAGTGAACTTGGGCAAAGGGCATCGAACCCGAGTCAAACCACACATCGAGCACGTCCTCGATGCGGCGCATCGTGGATTGACCGGTGGGGTCATCGGGGTTTGGGCGAGTCAGCTCATCGATGAAGGGGCGGTGTAAATCGGTTGGGCGAACGCCAAAGTCCGCTTCTAATTCATCGAGGGAGCCATAGACATCAATGCGTGGATATTCAGGGTTGTCCGACTTCCACACTGGAATGGGTGAACCCCAGTAACGGTTACGTGAGATAGACCAGTCGCGAGCATTAGCCACCCATTTGCCAAACTGACCGTCCTTGACGTTCTCAGGAACCCAATTAATCTGCTGGTTGAGCTCTTCCATGCGGTCACGGAAAGTAGTGACCGAAACAAACCAGGAAGAAACAGCACGATAAATCAAGGGCTGACGGCAACGCCAGCAGTGTGGATAGCTGTGCTCGTAGGAAGCAACACGCATCAGACGGCCTTGTTCACGAAGCAGATTGGTCAGAGGCTTGTTGGCTTCGAAAACCTGCATTCCAGCGACTTCGGGGAAACGAGAAAGGAACTTTCCGCCGTCATCGACTGAAACGCGAACACCGATTCCGGCGGTTTCGCAGACCTTCTGGTCCTCTTCACCGTATGCAGGCGCCTGGTGAACAACACCTGTACCGTCAGCGGTGGTGACGTAGTCAGCGACAAGAATCTGCCAGGCGTTTTCTTGATATTCCTCGTCATCGGCGTAGTAATCCCACAGACGGTCATAGGTAACACCGTCTAGGTCTTTGCCAATAACCGTCTTTTTTACTTCTGCCTTTGCTGCGGCAGCGTCTTCATATCCGAGGTCCTTGGCATAGTTGCCAAGGAGGTCAACAGCAATCAAGTAGTCGGCTTCACAGCACGCTGCACCATCTGCAGCACCATTGGGGCCTGCAGGAACAACGGCGTAGTGAATGTCTGGACCAACTGCCAGAGCAGCGTTGGTGGGAAGAGTCCATGGAGTGGTGGTCCAGGCAAGGGCACGAACCCCAGAAATACCAAGTTCAGATGCCATATCCCCTGTTAACGGGAATGTCACGGTTACGGACTGGTCCTGACGCATCTTATAAACGTCATCATCCATACGAAGTTCGTGGTTGGACAAAGGTGTTTCATCGTTCCAGCAATAAGGCAAAACTCGGAAGCCTTCGTAGGCCAAGCCCTTGTCATAAAGACGCTTGAAAGCCCAGATGACCGACTCCATAAATGAAATGTCGAGGGTCTTGTAATCGTTCTCGAAGTCGACCCAACGTGCCTGACGGGTGACGTATTGTTCCCATTCGCCGGTGTAGCGAAGAACGGAAGAACGAGCTTCTGCGTTGAACGCAGCAATGCCCATCTCCTCAATTTCTTCTTTCTTAGTAATACCCAGCTGACGCATTGCTTCCAGCTCCGCAGGAAGACCGTGAGTGTCCCACCCGAATCGGCGATCAACTTTCTTGCCACGCATGGTTTGGTAGCGAGGGAACAGGTCCTTGGCATATCCCGTGAGCAGGTGCCCGTAGTGAGGAAGTCCGTTGGCAAAGGGAGGCCCGTCATAGAAGACCCACTCGTCACCGTCTGCACGCTGCTCGATAGAGGCCTTGAACGTGTTGTCCTTTTCCCAGAAAGCAAGGATCTGCTCTTCAATGGCGGGGAACGACGGCGAAGGAACGATCTCGGTTTGCTGTCCGAATGCGTTACGGCGGGGATACGTCACTTAGGGCTCCAGTTGTTGAGTAAAACACTGTGCCAGGACGAAATTTCTTCCGCGGTACCACCTGAGCTTGTGAGAGTTACCTCACCGCTTATTCATGAGCAATAACGGGCTCGTCCCGTTCGGTTCTACTAAGCCCGAAGGCTGTTCTTCCGAAAACTCCCCGGTGATAGCCGGATCGGTGTTGTTACTCATCATTCTATGGGCTTTAGTACAGTAGATACATCACCATTTGAGGCATCAAGTAGGTAAACAACCCGTTTTCTTACAATGACGCGATGCCGCCCATAGAGAGCGAGAAATACCCATGACCATTACGCCCGCGAACGTTCCTGATAAGCCGGCTCTTGAAGGTCTCGAAACTCTCTGGGATACCAAATGGGAAGAGTCAGGTCTCTACCGCTTCCGCAAAGATGGACAGACTCGTGGCTCTGTCTATTCCATTGACACGCCTCCCCCAACCGCCTCTGGTTCTCTTCACATCGGCCACGTCTTCAGCTACACCCACACCGATGTCATCGCTCGTTTCCAGCGCATGCGTGGCAAGGAAGTTTTCTACCCCGCTGGATGGGATGACAATGGTCTTCCTACCGAGCGCCGTGTGCAGAACTACTACGGGGTTCGTTGCGATCCCACACTCCCCTATGTTGAGAACTTTGTCCCACCTTTCGAAGGTGGGGATAACAAGAGCTCAAAGGCTGCAGATCAACTTCCCATTAGCCGCAAGAACTTTATTGAGCTCTGCGAGAAGCTCACCGTCGAAGATGAGAAGCAGTTTGAAGATGTATGGCGTCAATTAGGTCTTTCAGTTGATTGGACTCAGACTTACCGAACAATCTCTGACGAGACCATCACCACCAGCCAACTTGCCTTTATCAATAACCATGCTCGTGGTGAGGCTTACCAAGCAATGGCACCTACTTTGTGGGATGTCACCTTCCGTACAGCAGTGGCACAGGCAGAGCTCGAAGACAAGGAAATGCCTGGTGCATACCACCGCCTGACATTCCACAAGCCTGACGGCGGTCACATTGAGATCATGACCAGCCGACCTGAGCTCCTTCCTGCATGTGTTGCCCTCG
>NZ_CAKZII010000150.1 GCF_936931525.1 uncultured Aurantimicrobium sp. | reverse complement strand
GCAGCATCAATGTAACGCTTGGTGTCATCGAAGTACTGGCCAGTCTGAGGGTCGATACCGCGGACAGCACCGATCATTTCAGAGCCGAAGAGCACATTCTTGTTGTCGATGACATCGACCAACAGGTCAATTCCTGGCTGGTGATAGACGCAGGTGTCGAAGAACACGTTATTCATGAGGTGTGTGGACAGGTTGGGTTGCTTAAGCATGTCTGCCAGTCCGCGGTAACGACCCCAGTGGTAAGGAACAGCTCCACCACCGTGAGGAATGATGAATCGCAGCGTGGGGAAGTCTCCGAACAGGTTGCCCTGAAGCAGCTGCATGAATGCTGTGGTGTCTGCGTTCATGTAGTGCGCGCCAGTTGCGTGGAAGTTGTGGTTGCAGGATGCAGACACGTGAATCATGGCGGGAACGTCGAGTTCGACCATCTTCTCGTAGAGCGGGTACCAGAACTTGTCGGTGAGGGGAACGGTCTGCCACTGACCACCGGAGGGGTCAGGGTTGAGGTTTACTCCAATGAAGCCCAGCTCATTGATGCAGCGCTCCATTTCCTTGATGGTCTCCGTCAGGTCAGCACCAGGAGACTGGGGCAGCTGAGCAACACCAATGAAGTCTTCGGGGAAAAGGTCAACAACGCGCTTGATCAGGTTGTTGCAGGCCACGGTCCACTCGAGACTGATGCGCTGGTCACCTTCGTGGTGACCCATCGCAGAAGCACGGGGAGAGAAGATGGTGAGGTCCGAGCCGCGCTCCTTGATGAGCTTGAGCTGGTTCTGCTCAATGGTCTCGCGAATGATCTCATCGGAGATCTCGGGGTATTCAGGGCTGGGTTGACCTGCTGCATAGGCAGCGAGCTGGTCAATGCGCCACTGGTTGTGAAGCTCCGGGGCCGTTGTGTAGTGGCCGTGGATATCGATAATCATGCGTTGTTCTCCCAAGCAGATTCGAGGACATAAATAGAACCCGACATGAGCATGCGGGCGGTGCGCAACAGCGCAGATTTCGTGACTACAGGTGAGCCACAGGAGTTATCCACTTCCATCTGGACGGTGAAGAATCCGGTGGGGTGTTCCACTTCTACCTCGAGACTGGAACCCACAGCATCCAGACCAGCAATCTGGGCAGCAACGCTGCCCTCCAGCATGCAGGCGGTGGCAACGGAGACAGCACCCAGAACACCGATGCTTTCGTGCACACGGTGAGGAATGAAGGTGCGAGTAGAGAGAAGGCCACCGTCCCGAGCTGGAGCCAGCAGGCTCATCTTGGGCACGGTCTTGTTGGTGACATCCCCGAGGTTCATCAGTGGCCCGACAGCCAAACGAATCTCTTCCACGCGAGCCTTGAGCTCCGCGTTCGCTTCGAGCTCGGCAGGAGTCTCGTAACCGGTGATACCGAAGTCGCTCGCGTTGAGACAAACAACGGGCATGCCGTTATCGACGCAGGTGACCTGAACGCCGTTGACCTCGTCGACCACGTTGCCGGTCGGTAACAGGGCGCCGCAGCTTGAGCCCGCGACGTCTTCGAAGTTGATGTTGATGGGAGCGTGCGTGCCGGGAACGCCGTCAATTCGAGCTTCTCCGGCGTAGTTGACCTTGCCGCCGGGTGTCTCAATGAACGCCGTGGCCTTCGACTCGGTGTTGACCATGTAAATGGAGACCGGGGTCACGCCATCGGCTGCCGCAACGAGGCCGCGCTCAATGGCGAACGGACCGACACCGGCGAGGATGTTGCCGCAGTTCTGCTGGTCGCTCACTTCGGGGCGGTCAGGCCACACCTGCAGGAAGAGGTAGTCCACGTCGATACCGTCGCGGTCAGACTTGCTGACGACCGCGACCTTCGAGGTGAGCGGGTGAGCGCCACCGACCCCGTCGATCTCGCGCACATCGGGTGAACCCATGGCGGCGAGGAGGAATTTGTCACGCGTTGCCACATCCGTGGGCAGGTCCTCTGCCACGAAGTACAGCCCCTTCGACGTGCCCCCGCGCATCAGCGCTGCCGACACGGCGACTTGGGTGTTAGCGACGCGGTGGTTACTCACCTGCGGAGTCCTCGTAGACCAGACCCTTGGCAGCGAGCTTCTCGCGCATGTTGTAGATGTCGAGGCCGAGTTCCTTGTTGGCCAGGCGACCGCGCTTCTCAAGCTCCATGGCCTCGCGCGCGAGGGCCTTCTCGAGTACCTTCTCCGCGTCTTCGCGCTTGACCAGGCAGACGCCATCGATGTCAGCCACAATCACATCACCGGGGCGAACCAACTGGTCAGCCATCAGGATGGGGGTCTGCACGTTGGCGATGGTCTCCTTGACCGTGCCCTGCGAGCTGATGGCCTTCGACCAGACGGGGAAGCCCATCTCGGTGAGGGTCGCTACGTCGCGAACACCAGCATCAATAACGAGACCGCGCACGCCGTGCGCCATCAGGCTCTCAGCAAGCAGGTCACCGAGGTACCCGTCGTCGCAGGGGCTGGTGGGGGTGACGATGAGGATGTCGCCAGGCTGTGCTTGTTCAACAGCAACGTGGATCATCCAGTTGTCGCCAGGAGCAACTTCACAGGTCAGTGCGTTGCCGGCAATCATGGCGGGGAAGATGGGGCGCAGGCGACGGTTCAACAGACCGATACGTCCCTGTGCCTCGTGCACAGTGGCTGATCCGAGAGCGGCAAGGCCGTCCACAATCTCAAGTGGGGTTCGTGGTGTTCCTCGAACGACGCGTGCCATGATTCTCCTTCGAAATTGCGCAAATATGCCTGTTCCTAGACAACTGCATTTCAGAGGAGAAAACCAAGGAGCCTTCCGGATAGTGGAAGGGCAATATGAGGAGGTTTAGGTGCTTGCCTGCAGGCGAGCAGCGTCACCCAGGCCGGCTTCAACCAGCTTCTTGGACAATGCCGCTCCCGTGACCTGCATGACGGGCACCAACTTGCCCAGGTCACGACCATCGCTGGGCGCCACAATACCCAGTGCGGCGATGACATTGCCGCCCTTGCCCCGCAAGGGCACAGCAATGGAAACCGCACCTTCCGCGAGCTCTTCCTGGGTCTTGGCAAAGCCCTGAACCTTGATGGTCTTCAACTGCGTTTCGAGAACCCCTGGGTCTGTAATGGTCTGGTCGGTGTAACGATCAAGAGAATTCAGAACTGCTTTCTGCAGTTCCGCGTCACCATGAGCCAAAAGCACCTTGCCCACGCCTGTGGCGTGCAGAGCAAGCCGGGAGCCCGGTTTACTCATGACTTCTAGGGTTCTAGAGCCCGCAATGCGCTCCACAATCAAACAGCGCAACCCATCCAGCACGGCAATCTGGACGGCATCGTTGTGGAGTTGGTAGACGTCTTCCATGTAGGGCAGCGCCACTTCTCGCAGGTCTGAGTGAACCGAAGCAAGTAGCCCCAGGCGCCAAATCTTGCTACCGATTTCATAGTCACCATCTGAGCCACGAACCAAAGCGTTCTGCTTCTCCAACTCGTGCACCAAACGGTGAACGGTGGTCAAGGGCAGTTCAGCGCGACGTGAGATAGAGGCAAGTGACTGTCTGCGATGCTTCACATCGAAAGTGTCCAACACAGCGAGCGCACGACCAGTCACGGTGCGGGTCGGAACGCTTTTCTCGGTCACCCTTACAGCCTAGGTTCAGAACTCAGTGAGAGCTGTGCGAAGTTTGGCCTCTAAACCAGGTAAATCTTTAGCGACAGTGTCTCGAATAACCTCATTGTCCACGAATAAATACCCATGAGAAATAAGATTTCTCGTTGCCTTCATCAAATGCCACTGTTCCGCAAAGTAGCGATTTCTAAATTCAGCGCTCGTTTGTGAAATTGATTCGATTGAGGCCGACAAGCGCATACAGACGGCGTCAGAAATAATCGGCTCTTCTATCGAGCCTTGGGATAAGTGGTGATTGAGCATTTCGATGTGATCCAACGCATCGCGGACTAATTCTTCATCTGTTCTACTCACAGTGGTACCGCTTCTCCAAGAACCCGGTCACGCAAAAAGGGCCTGAGGTTTTTCTCTGGGACAACATCAACTTCAACTCCTAACAATTCGCCGAGTGCGAATTCCAGGCGAACCATATCGAAAAGGGTGACACCTTTGTCGAAAGTTGCTAACAGGTCAATATCTGAGCCCTCATGCTCTTTACCTGTCACAACACTTCCGAAGACTTTGAGGTCCCGAGCACCATGAGACTTCGCAATCTTGATGACCTCACTGCGGTTGTTGCGAAGTTTTTTTCCCAAAGGCGTCTGCCCATGGAAACGAACCAGTCTCGAAACCTCCGGTTGGCTTCTGCCCACAGCCTCAGCAATGTCTCGCTGACTCAGGCCCGCCTTGATACCCGCTCGAACCGCATCCACCAAGATCTTCCGAGACCTGGCATAGAGCAGGTCAGCAGCGCGGGCTTCGGCCTGCAGCTGTTCGACAGTTGAAACGGTAGACATATAGCAAATGCTATCAGTTATACACAATTACTGGCAGAGCAGCATCCGCATGGAACTCCGGAGGGATTAGTGACCGTCGAGTTCAGCCGCAATGGACGCTGCAGCATCTGTCAACGTCGATACCAAGCGGTTGGTATCAAGCCTGTTCAAGTGCACAATCACGCCCACAGCTGCCACACAACGCCCATTACGCATGATGGGAACCGCGATAGAACCGCTTCCCCGCGTCATCTCTTGGCGAGTAATGGAATACCCGTTCTTGCGCACTTCCGCTAGATCCTTGCGCAGGGCATCCGGCTGTGTAATGGACTGTGGCGTGGGCTTGGGGAGAGGTTGTGCCAAGTATTGTTCAATCGCTTTCTCTGATTGATACGCCAACAACACCTTGCCCACACCTGTGGTGTGGAGAGGAAGGTGACCACCAGCACGGCTGATGGTGGGAATGCTTCGCTCCCCCACCAGGCGGTCAACATAAAGTGCCTGTCCGCGGTCAAGTACGGCCAGAGTTACGTTCTCGCCAGTCTCTTCATAGAGACGGGCAAGAGTAGGAAGTGCGCTTTCACGCAGGCGCTCACTCAAGGGAGCGTGTTGCGCAATGGTCCAGAGCTTGGTGCCAACCCGAAACTTGCGGTCACTACCCTTACTCAGGAACCCACCAGCTTCAAGAGTTCCGACAATGCGGTGGCAGGTGGACATAGGGAGCTTGGTCAGCTCAGCGATCTGAGTCAACGTCAAGGCACTGTGCTTGGGATCAAAGCAACTGAGGATCTCCATGGCGCGCTCCAGCAGTGCTGTGGGGGCACCACTTTCGACTCGTGCAGGGCTCATGAGTTGCTCCAATCAGAAACTTCCATCCCATGAAACTTTAGTCTTGTTGGCGCCTTCCGCATAAGCCTGAATAGACCTAGACGTTCACCGCTATCGAAAAGGTTCAATGATGACCACAACAATCCGCACTCAGGTCGGCATTTTGGGCGCAGGCCCCGCAGGTCTGCAGCTCGCTCACCTCCTCCAGCGCGCAGGCATCGACTCCGTCGTGATCGACGGTCGCAGCCGCGAAGACATCGAAGGCACCGTGAAGGCGGGCATTCTTGAAGCGCCGGCAGTTGAAGTGCTCGTAGACACTGATGTTGTCTCTCGCGACTACGTCGAAACCATGCGTCACGATGGCATCGAGTTCCACTTCGACAACCACGCGCACCGCTTCGACTTCCCCAAGCTCACTGGCAAGGGTGTCTACCTCTACCCTCAGCATGAAGTGCTCAAGGACCAGATCAAGGCCCGCGTTGCAGCAGGCGTGACTCCCTTGTTCGAGCACCTCGCCGACAAGGTCGTGGACGGCCCCAACGGTCCCATGATTGTGGGCAAGACCGCCACCGGCGAAGCATTCGAAATCTCTGCAGACTTTGTCATTGGCGCCGACGGCTCCATGAGCATTGCTCGCGAATACGTCACGGGCAACAAGTTCAGCGGCATGGCCCGTGAATACCCCTTCGGTTGGTACGGCATCCTCGTGGAAGCACCACCCAGCTCCGAAGAACTCATTTACAGCCGTTCCGAAGAAGGCTTCGTACTCATCTCCACCCGCGATGAGAACATCCAGCGCATGTACTTCCAGTGCGACCCCAACATGGACGTCAACGCTGTTACTGACGAGCAGATCTGGGACATCCTGCAGGCAGGTGTGGCAACGCACGAACTCAAGCGTGGCAACATCTTCCGCAAGGACGTTCTCAAGTTCCGCAGCTACGTCCACGACAGCCTGCGCAAGAACAAGGTATTCCTCATGGGTGACGCAGCTCACACTGTTCCCCCCACTGGAGCCAAGGGCCTGAACCTCGCATTCAGCGATGTTCTGTGGCTCAACCGCGCACTGCGCGAGTACTACCGCTCTGGTTCAGAGAAGTTCTTGGACACCTACCAGGAAGATGCACTCAAGCGCATCTGGAAGGCCACCAACTACTCCTACATGATGACCACCATGCTTCACATCGCACCGGATGCCACCGAGTTCGATAAGAAGCGTCAGGTTGCCGACCTCTACTCGTTCACCGAGTCCGAGGCAGGCCAGACCTTCATCGCCGAAGGCTATGTGGGCTGGGACTACAGCGCAGACGACTGGCGCTAATCTCCAAAAAGTGCTTAAACTTCGAGGCCCCCACACCAGCAGGTTGGGGGCCTCGATTCTTTGGATCTGAAGTATCTGACTACCTCGCGGTGTAGCCGCCATCAATGACATGCTGCGAACCTGTAATGAAAGCTGCTTTGTCTGAAAGCAGGAACACAATCAAATCTGCAATTTCTTCCGGCTGTCCCAGCCGTCCAATCGGGTGAGCTGACACAAGACCGTCGTAAGCCTCCTGAGGTAATTCACTCAGCAACGGGGTCTCGGTGTAACCAGGGTGGATCGAATTGACCCTGATTCCATTGCTGGCATATGCCAAAGCAGCAGATTTGGTCAGCCCCGTTACAGCATGTTTTGCAGCGACATAAGGCGCAACGAATCCATCACCCACGAGGCCCAAGATTGAGGACATATTGACAATAGAACCGCCACCAGAGGCAATCATCGCCGGAATCTGATATTTCATCCCATAAAACACGGAATCTTGGTTAACCGCGATCACACGCTTGTAGCCTTCGATCTCTACATCAGCAAGGGGGCCCAATGGGCCACCTATGCCCGCGTTATTTACGGCGAGGTGAAGTCCACCATAGCTTTCTTGGACGGCAGCGACCAATGCTTCAACATCTTCTGGTACAGAAACGTTCCCAGAAACTGCACTCGCGGTCCCACCGTTATCAATAATTTGCTGAACGACCGCCTGCGCACTTGATAAATCAAGATCATTTACTACGACGCGTGCGCCCTCTGCAGCGATAGCTAGGCAAGTTGCTTTACCTATTCCAGAGCCGCCACCAGTGACAAGCGCAATTTTGTTAGCAAGCATTGTGCCCATTGAAGATTCCTCATTGTGTTAGGTGGCGGGTGAAAGGTGTGTCTGCCGGTGACAAATGCCACCGGCAGACACCGGACTAACTAGCGAGAATGAAACCCTTATAGTTGTCATTTGCTACCTCGGTACAAGCAGCACGGAAGGGTCCCACTCCCATCAAGGCAGGCAGAACTACACGTGCTTTACCGGCCACGTTTGCCCCGACATACCAGGAGCCGCTGTTGCGGTGAACGGTGACCTCGCCCAAGAAGTTGTTTGCCGCAACCCAGTCTTCTTGTGCAGTTCGTGAGGCTTCCATCCGCGTGAATTTGTTCTTTTCTAGGTACTCAATCGCGCCTGAAATCCACTCCACGTGCTGTTCCAGTGAGACTACGACGTTGGAAAGCACCGAAGGGCTTTGTGGGCCCGTCACGAGGAATAGGTTGGGGAAACCTGCAGACATTGCACCCATGTAGGTCTTCGCTCCCTGCTTCCAGACTTCACGAAGGTTTTCTCCACCTAAGCCGATGACATCAACATCATTGAGAATTCCAGTAAATGCGTCATACCCAATGGCATACACAATGATGTCAACGTCATAGTTGGCTGCTTCTGTTTCGAAACCAGTCGCAGTGACCTGCTTGAGTGGGCTTTCTAGAAGATCTACCAAGTGGACATTGTCCTGATTGAAGATCTCGTAGTAACCGGTGTCGATACAAGTTCTGCGCGTTCCAAAGGGATAGCTCTTGGGAATCAGCTTCTCAGCCAGAGCCTGGTCCTTCACACGTTCACGAACCTTGCTTGCCAAGAAGTCAGAGATTGTCTGGTTTGCTTCATCATCGACGAGCACATCTGTGTATGAGCCAAAGAAAGTAAAGGGTGAGAGGTTGTCATAGATGAACTGGTAGTGCTTTTCGCGTTCATCGGCGGTTGCCTCCAAAGCAGACTTCACCGGTCCTGGCAAGCCCAAACCATCCATCGAGTGACGCTTACGCTCACGCTCGGAGGCATAGGTCTTTTTGACCTCTGCAACATACTCAGCACTCAGCGGTTGATTGTTGGCCGGCACAGTCCACGAGGGTGTGCGCTGGAGAACAAAGAGTTCAGCGGCGGTCTTTGCGATAAACGTGGAGAGCTGGATACCAGTCGAGCCGGTACCCACCACAGCTACACGTTTGCCCGTGAAGTCAACAGGATTCTTAGGCCAGTCAGTAGAGAAGTAGCTTTCACCTTGAAAAGAGGATGCGCCCGCAATATCGACTTTCTTGGGCGCAGAAAGCGCACCAGTTGCCATGATGACCCAGCGTGCTACGAATACCTCACCAGACTCGGTAGTTACAGTCCAAGTATTGTCCTTGTCGCTGAACACCGTAGTGACAACCTTCTGGTTAAAAACGAAGTCTTTGCGCAGATCAAAACGGTCGGCAACATGCTGCGCATAACTCAGAATTTCAGGTTGCGCTGAGTATCGCTCACTCCAGACCCAATCCTGTTGCAGCTCTTCATCCCACGAATAGGAATACTCCACGCTTTCCACGTCACATCGAAGGCCAGGGTATGTGTTCCAATACCAGGTGCCTCCAACATCAGCACCCTTTTCAACGCCGAGGACGGAAAGTCCGAGCTTACGCATGTTGTGGACTGCAAGCATGCCGGCGAATCCAGCGCCGACGACAAGAACGTCAATTGTTTTAGTCATTTTTCTACTTTCCGTAATTAGCTAAGTTTGGAGTTGATCCAAGAACCAACTTCTTCGATCATGTCGCGGCCTTCGCTCAGCATGAATGCGAACAGCGACCAGTCGTGAGGCATGTCTGGCCACACGTGCAAAGTCACATCTACATCAGCGGCGCTAGCCTTCTCCGCTACGCGAACAGAGTCGTCCAGCAGGATTTCATCAGCACCAACCTCAATAAGAAGTGGTGGAAATCCGGAGAAGTCACCAAATAGCGGTGACACGCGAGGATCCGAAGCTGAGTGGCCGTTCAAGTACTGATCTGCGCCAGACTGCAAACCTTCTTGGGTCAGCGAGTTGTCAATTTCCTTTTTGGTGATCATGGTCTCACCGGAGTGAGTGAGGTCCGCCCACGGTGAAAGAACCACGGCAGCGCCCGGCTGGGAAAGCCCATTTTCCTTGATATCAAGGAGCAATGAAAGCGCAAGGCCTCCACCAGCGGAGTCACCAGCAACCACAATATTTTCGGCTGCAAACCCCTCATTAATCAGGCCCTTGTACGCGGCCAGCACATCATCATGCGCTGCAGGGAATGTACTCTCTGGAGCGAGACGGTAATCAATCGAGAACATGTTAATCCCTGCAGCATGTGCAAGATTTCCAGAAAGCCCTCTGTATCCGAAGGTGTCTCCCACGAGGAGAGCTCCACCGTGCACATAGAAAAGAACTTTGTCACTCTTCTTGGAGGCTTCCATCCACAAACCTGAGACACCGCCAATCGACTTGGCGTCGAAAGAGTATGACTCGTCTACAGGGAAGGTTGCCGTTGCACCGTTAAAAGCTGCGCGGACTTCCGCTGCGGGAGTGGTGAAATCAAATGGGGCCGCTGCAAGCATTCCGCGCAGTGCCGCTAATTCGTCTGACGTCATTGTCGTGTTCCCTTCAAGAACTGTATGAGGTCGCTCAAAAAAATTGCATTTAAGAGCGATACTTACAGGTTCCTGCAACCCTGGGGTGCTGTGTTAGTAGCCCAGTGCAGTTGATGCAGTAAATTTCTGCATTACTTGGAGATGGATCTAAGCAAACGAAACGAGAGCGTATTTACGCCACTCGCTAGGGGTCAGCCCAAAGTTTTCCTTAAAAATTCTGCTGAAGTATGCAGCTTCATCGAATGACCACCGGGTTGCGACTTGAGCAACCGTGAGATTCATCTTGAGGGGGTCAGCTAGGTCACGTCGACATTCGGTCAGTCTTCGGAGTTTGATCCACTGCGCAATACTCACTCCCGCCTCTTGGAACACGTTATATAAGTGCCGGGTTGAAATGAAGTGAGCGGAGGCAATAACTTCTGGCGTGAGGTTGGGGCTGGACAAGTGCTCATTGATGTAATAACAAATCTCCACCAAGAGTGACCGTCGCTCAGGACTCGCAGTCGAACCATGAACTTCCAGTTCCGCAGACAATAAGGTCGTGAGCAAATCAAGTCCGGTACGCGCAAGCCGTTCTCCGCTAGCACCAGATAAATAATGAAGGTTTTCTACCAAGCCCATGAGGTAGCTCGAAAGCATCGAACCAGGACCCGCCGTGCCATCAAGCGGGTAAGCGACTAATTCGTTGGCGAGCTTGGAAGGGATATCCAAAGCTTTTTTGGGAAACATCGCGACGACGAAACGATAATCGTCATCAAAACGAAGATCATAGGCTTGCGCTGTGTCATAGACGGCGATAGTCCCTGGGGTCAGGGAAAGCTGTCTGTCGCCCTGCGTCATGAGGCCTGTTCCAGAAACCTGAAGACTGATTTTGTAATACTCAAAGTTTTTGGAGCTCACTACTCCAGGATTTCTCTCAACAACGTGAGCGCTCGCCTGAATGTCACTGATTTGAAGTTCTTCGGTCCCAGCCGAACGATATTGAGCTCTAAAAGGCTGGGTACTTTCAGTATGAATGGTCAGCGGCGGAAAAGCGCGTTCCATTTCCGCTCTCCAACGGTTGATGGATTCGCCGCTGTCACCGCTGACCTCAAGCGTGAGTGGTTCATGCCTAAAGTTGACGGTCATCGAACAGTCCTCTCCTTCGAGAATGCCTTACTTGTTGATATTAGCCCCGAAGCGAGGGCTGCCGCCATGGATAGATTTGGGGCTTCTGCCACCAGCTTCCGCTCCTAAATAAAAGGGTTAGGCGTCATTGTGTACTTGGGCGAGAGGTACTCATAGATGCCTTCAGCACCACCCTCGCGGCCCAACCCAGACATCTTCACACCGCCGAACGGAGCAGAAGCATTCGAGATGACACCAGCGTTCAGCCCCATCATTCCAGTCTGGAGTTTTTCAATGAGGCGCTGGCCTCGCTTGAAGTCCTCAGTGAAAACGTACCCAACAAGGCCGTATTCAGTGTCATTTGCAATGCGAATGCCTTCTTCCTCAGTGGAGAAAGTAGTGATTGAGAGAACGGGACCAAAGATTTCTTCGGTGAGAATCTCAGAGCCCGGCTTCACGCCCGTGATGACGGTGGGCTCAAAGAATGAACCATCACCAGCAATGATGTGGCCACCGGTTTCCAGGGTTGCTCCCTTAGACAATGCATCCTGAACCAATTCATGAGCCTTGGCAACTGCCTTGTGATCAATCAAAGGCCCGATTGACACATTCTCCTCTGTGCCGCGGCCAATCTTCATTGCCTTCACGCGTTCCGTCACCCGAGCAGCAAACTCTGGAGCGATACTTTCGTGAACTATAAAGCGATTGGCTGCTGTGCATGCCTGGCCGATATTGCGGAATTTGGCCGCCATTGCTCCATCCACGGCCTTATCAAGATCGGCATCTTCAAACACGAGGAATGGGGCGTTTCCACCGAGCTCCATAGAGGTCCGCAGTACGTTCTCAGTAGCCAGACGCATGAGCGATTGCCCAACTCCTGTTGATCCTGTGAAGGAAAGTTTACGCAAGCGCTTGTCCACGATGATGGGGTTGGAGACTGCGGAACTCGTTGAGGTGGTGAATACGTTGACAACTCCCCGAGGAACGCCTACTTCCTCCAGAATCTTCACAAAGTAAAGAGTTGTAAGTGGGGTCAAGGTCGCAGGCTTGATTACCACAGTGCAGCCCGCCGCTAAGGCAGGAGCAATCTTGCGGGTTGCCATAGCCAAAGGGAAATTCCAGGGGGTAATCAAGAAACAAGGGCCTACCGGAAGGTATGTCACAAACGCACGTCCAGAACCTTCAGGGTTAGAACCGTATCGACCATTAATGCGCACAGCTTCTTCTGCGAACCAGCGAAGGAATTCTGATCCATAATTCACCTCACCCATCGCTTCTGCTAGAGGCTTCCCCATTTCCAGGGTCATCAGTAATGCAAATTCTTCTTTGCGTTCCTGAACAAGGTCAAAAGCCTTCCTCAACAGTTCACCCCGCACACGAGGAGGTGTGGCCGCCCACTCTTCTTGGGCCGATACGGCCGAATCGAGGGCACGAATACCATCCTCAGGGGAGGCATCAGCAATAGTCTTGATTACTTTTCCCGTTGAGGGATCCAGCACATCAATCGTCTTTCCAGAGGAACCGTCAATCCATTGCCCGTTGATGAACAGCTGGGAAGGAATTTTGGCGAGAAGCTCGGCTTCAGTGAAGGGGGACATATTTCCTCGATTCGCGGTTCCGATGTACGTCAATTCGATTGCGCACTTGCCATCAGGAATAACGCGTGCCTGAAGTCAGTTTAGAAAATGAAAAGACACAGAAACCTAAGGTTTCACTGAGGGGCTCCGAGTGTGCGCTGACGTGCAAAGTTTTCTTGTTTTTGGTCTCGGTATAAACAAGAGGAGCCCAACCACCGGTTGAACTCCTCTTGTTTATGTGAAATTTCTAGCCCATGTATGACTTACGCAAAAGTTCTTCATTATCGAGAAGCTTCTTTGGGTCGCCATGGTATGAAACATGTCCGCTCGTAATCACCATGGAATCAGAGGCGATCTTGAGCGCAAGGTGCGCAAATTGTTCAACCAGGAGAACTCCTACTCCGGTTTGAGCAATCTGCTGAATGATGGGCAGCAAACGCATGAACACCACTGGCGCAAGTCCTAGAGACATTTCGTCCAAGAGGAGATACTTCGGCTTTGCCGCAAAGGCACGAGCCAAAACCACCATCTGCTGCTCACCACCTGAGAGCAACACAGTTGCTGAATTCATGCGCTTTTCAAGTTCAGGGAACAATGAAATTGCTGCCTCGATGTCCGCTTTGGAATGCGCAGTTAAGCGAAGATTCTCCAGAACTGTGAGAGAGGGGAAGATCATTCTTCCTTGTTCAACATGCTGAAGTCCCGTACGAGAGCGTTTGCGACGAGACAGCTTGGTGATGTCAACGTCATCCATTGTGATGGATCCACTACTTGGACGGATGACACCAGAAAGAGACTCGAGAAGACTCGTCTTTCCTGCCCCATTTGGGCCAACTAGCGTGACGACTTCACCCGGCTTGATTTCAAGTGAAACGTTGGAGATAACTGGACCGACACCGCGACTAACAGTGACGTCATTTAGTACGAGGCTCATAGCAACTCCGTTTCACCCATGTAGGCCTTGAGAACTTCAGGGTTGGAAAGAACATCTTCCTGAGACCCAGAAGCGAGAACTTCACCAAAATTCAAGACTGTAATGCTCGTGCACACACTGCGTACGAGATCGAGGTCGTGTTCAATGATGATTACTGTGACACCATACTTCGAAGGAAGCGAGCGTAAACGCTCCCCAAAGGCAATGTGTTCGTCGTGAGAGAGGCCGGCAGCAGGCTCATCAAGGAGAAGAACCTTTGGCTTAGCTGCTACGTTGGCCGCAACTTCAATCAAGCGACGTGTTCCCACATCGACGGAACGAAGTGGAACAGTTGGATCGGGGCAACCGAAGAACTCGAGAGTATCTGCGATTTCTTCAGGGGTAGCCTTACCTCGGGATACGAAGTAAACATAAGCCCCCACAGTGAGGGTGTCTGGGACACGGTCCTGTTGGTATGTTCTACGCAACCCTACACGCGCAATGCGGCTTGGGGAGAGCTTGTCTAACTCAATATCTTCCAGAGTAAGAACACCGGTGTGGTGAGGAAGGAATCCTGTCAGAGCGTCAACGAATGTTGACTTTCCAGCACCGTTAGGCCCGATGAGCCCAACGATGGTTCCTTCTTCAATGTCTAGGTTGACATTTTGAAGTGCCTTGACTGCGCCGAAGGCAACTCCGAGATCACGGACCTTCAAAATAGTTCTACCGGTTCCCTGAGGAACCTCCACAACTTTCTTCTCCTCTACTGGAGCCAAGTTCAACTCAACCGGAGGTACTTTACTCATCTTGCGCTTATAGATCGCATTACGAATGTCTTGACCCAAGTTGCTATTTGTTGTCAGAGCCTGGATACCCAAAATACCGAAGACGACATTTCCCCACTGGAGATCAATCTTGAAAACCTTGAGGATTTCTGGGATGAGGATAAAGAGAATTCCGCCGAAGATTGCCATATCAATCAGGTAGGAACCGGCAACAACACTCAATACGTACATACCGAGAGAGTTGATTGTGGTGAAGGAATAAGCATTACCTTGCATGATTTGACCGTCAAACAAGCCACCGGCAAGACCACCGAGGAATGCTGAAACGGCAAATGCAGAAAGTTTTGCTGTTCTCACATTCGTTCCAGAAGAAGCAGTGCTTCGTTCAGAGAAAGCTACTGACTTCCATGAAGCTCCCCAACGACTGCGCTGGAGGAAAACAACCATCAAAGAGATCAAAACAACTGCAACAATGACGAAGGCAAGGTAACCGCGGTCGCTCGCAACCGATGATGGGCCGAGGTTGAAAGGTCGCTCCACTCTCATGCCTGCAACGAATGCGGGGAAGCCCGTCTTCAGCAAGGTGAGGTCAACTGCTGCAGCGATACCCAAAGTGAGCACTGCCAAGTTGACGCCACGAAGCCGCAGAGCAGGCAAACCAACTAATATTCCTCCCACGGCAGCAACAAGGCCACCAATGAGAATGTAGACCACGAAAGCAAAGTCACCGAAGAAGGTGAGCTGCTCGTTAACGAAAAGCCATTCCACAACCCACGCACCTACAGCCGCGAAGGTCAATTGGCACAGTGCAATCATTCCCGCGGATCCGGTGACTACACCGAGGCCCATGAGTGAGACACTGGCGACCAAAACCGAGGTCACGATATTGATCCATTTTTGGTCAGGCAGAATGGCTGTCAGCGCGAGACCGACAATCAGCGTGGCTACCGCCACAAGAACGGGTTTCCAAGGGGAGCCCTGAAGGCGAACACGGTTAGCGAGCGACATCCCACACCTCCTTACGTTGGTTCCACAAGAGGAAGACGATGATCACAATGATGGGGATCCAGTCTCGGATATAGATAAGATCTGGCAAACCTGCGAAGAAACCCTGGACTACTCCCAGCAAGATTCCACCGATTAGTCCGGCCCAGATGTTCTTAAACGCACCAATCAATGCAGCGGCAGCACCAGGAACAACGAGCATAGAAAGAGTAAAGATGTCAGAGCTTTGTGTCGGTGCGATGAAGACGATCAGCAAACCCGAAACTGCTCCTGTAAAGAACCACACTGCAACGTTCATGAGCTTGACGTTGACACCAAGTAGTTCTGCAGCAGTTTGACGGTCAGCAATAGCGCGCAGTCGCACACCAAGCATTGTCTTAGACAAGACGATTTTGGCAATTATTGCGACAACAACAGCGAGGCTAATACTGAACACACTGATTTTGGTGATGACGATACCGCCAGGCAATTCCATCAAGGGTCCGAAAATAATCGGCTTGAATGGCTGCGGGCGAGAGCCGAAGAGAATGTAAGCAATTGAAATCAAAGATAGAAGTGTCGCAACTGTCACCGCTGAGCGGGCAGTGCCGGTTGCCTCTGGCAACCACTGTGCAATGATCCAGCCGACCAACGCGGAGATAAGCCCGGCGACCAAAATACCAATTACAACGGCAACGACTTGAGGAAGCTTGATTCCAATTTTGATTGACTGCTGGAACTGACCAGACATCAATGCGACGGATATATATGCGCCGAACATACCGAAGGCGACTTGGCTAAAATTTACGACCCGGGTGAGCTGCGCCATAAGCACAAGCAACACCGCAATGACGGCGTAATAGCCACCGGGACCAATTCCCGATAGGGCTGTTGTGAGCACGATATCTCCTGAAAAATAAGGGGTTTTAGCGAAGCTTCAATCTTTCGCTAGAGGGTGAGAGTGGGAGGCCTCCGGGCTGGAGACCCCCCACTGTCAGTGTTTCTAGTTTTACTACTTTGCTACAGCGAGTGGCTTGAAGCCGATCTCCTTAGCACCAACCCATGGTCCGTTAGAGGTCCATACGCCAGAGCCGGGAGCTGCGGTCAAGTTCCAAGCCGATGCGTTTGCCTGGTGAGATTCACCCTCGCCGAAGATCCATGAGTTACCACGCATGGGGTTTTCGTCAGGAGTGGTCATACCCTTAGCAGCTGCGGTAACTGAAGCAGCATCTACGGTGTCACCCTCGATGGACTCGAGGATCTGGATGAAGTTCTTTGCAGCAAGGTAACCACCCTGTGCGAAGGACGACTGTGGAACTCCAGCGGAGTCCATCAGAGCCTTGAACTCATCGTTAGATGCGTCATCCAGTGGCGAGAACTCAGCAGGAACAGAGATGGTTCCACCGTAAGAAGCGGCCGAAGCTGCGAACTCTGGGTAGTAGCAAGAGGTCTGTACGTAGACAGGCGCCTTGATACCCTGCTGGGTCAGAACGTTGATCATACCGAGAATGTCAGGACCAACACCCAGGAATACGAATGAGTCACACGAAGCAGAAGAGGTCAGACCGCTAATGTTCGAGCTGTAGTCAGCTCCGTAACCGGCGCTGGTGTCAACAGCAGCGAACTTCTCGCCACTGAATGCTTCCCAGTTCACGATCATTTCTTCGTAAGCCTGCTTGGTTGAAGGGTCTGCTGTAGTAGCAAGAACACAAATTGCCTTGCCACCGTCATCGGCTGCCTGCTGAATTGTTGCCTGTGCGTCGAAGAAAGGACCAGTGTTAGCTGGGGCTACGTTCGAAGTTCCGAAGCAGTAAGGGTCAACACCGGTTCCCTGGAGAGAAACCATGTCGCTATCGACCCAGGTCTTCCAGTTCACAGCGCAGTCAAGCAGCGATGAAGAACCGACCATTGCAACTGCACCAGCGGACAAAGCGTCCTTCTGGCACTGAGCCGAAGCTGCGGGGTCAACCTTGTCATCACAAACGTTGTACTGAAGTGGGCGGCCGTTAAGGCCACCAGCTGCGTTGTACTCATCGAATACAGCCTGAACTGCCTGAGGCGCCTCAGGGAAGAAGGTAAGGCTTGAGTTTGCTGCTACGACGATTGGCTCGCCGGTTGCTTCTCCGCCACCGCTGCTGTCGCTAGAACAGCCAGCGAGAACGAGTGCAGCTGCGCCAGCAAGGGCGACAGTTGCAAGCATTTTCTTGGACATGTGCATGTAATTGCCTCTCAGTTAGAGCATCACTACTTCGTGATGCCGACTACGTGCCAGACGAATCTGACGGTAAGGCGATAACTAGCTAAAACCCTTGAAATAATTGCGGATGACGAGAAGCGAATTGGATTCGCGACTTGCCACTTTGCAAGTAGATCAAAAATGATAACTAGTCATCACCGCATATCTATTTCACAGACTACGACTGTTCACGTTTTGCGCCATAGACAACCCCTGCACGAGGGTTGACTCTCGGTGAAATGCTCCCCCGATGCGCACAAACAAGCGGATGTTGAGGCACCAATAAATGGTCACGTTTAGATAACTTTTACAGAAAAGTGGTTTTTCTCTTGTGAAAAACTATGCTCCGCTAAGCAGCTTCTGCTGAGGATTCTGATTCGAGTCGCGCATTTTCACGGAAAGCCGTGGGAGCTTGACCATAGGTAGCTCTAAATAACCGGCTGAAATGCGACGCATCGACAAACCCACGTCGCGCCGCAATATACGAAACAGGCTTGTGCGTAAAAAGTGGGTCCATAAAGTCACGGCGGCATAGTTCAAGTCGACGTGACCGAATCCATGCTGAAACGGTAATTCCTTGCTCCTTGAAAATTCCATGCAAGTGACGGGTGGAAATAAAGGAAGCGGCAGCAATTTCGCTCGGGCTCAAACTGGGATCTCCCAGGTGCTCATCAATGTAGGCATATACATCCGCAAGTAACTGAGAGCGGTGACTGTGGATGCGGTCCATAGTCTCTGTGTCCAGTTGACTGTGCAGCACCGTGGCGACGAGATCGACGGTGTTGTGCATGAGTCGAGTTGCACTGTGGCCAGACAGGGTTTCCATGTTGTGTGCAAGGTGAGAAAGGAAAGGACTCACAAGCTTTGCAAGGCCGTCTTCGCCAGAAATCCGCGTAGCGGTCAGTTGAGAAATGGTTTCCGCGGGAAGGTCCAGCAGTGAGTGGGGGAACATCACAACAAGGGTACGAAAGTCACCATTAAATACAAGCGTGTATGGCTTGTTTGTGTCATACACAGCGATGTCACCAGGTGTCATGACCGCTTCACGGTTGTCCTGCATCAGTAAGCCGGTACCAGCCAGCAGAAGGGAAACCTTGAAATATGACGTGTCGTCTTGGTTGATGAGCGCAAGTGTGCGCTCTACTTGGTGTTCTGTAGCACTGATATCGGAAATAAAAACATCTCCGATGGTCCGAGTTCTGACCCGACCGTGAAAATTTTCGCCATGGACACTTGTCACATCCAAGGGGACGAACCACTTTGAGACGAGTTGAGTCCACTCGTGGAAATCATCAACAACGACAACATCAACGGAATTGTTTTCAGTAGATGTAACCATTTTCCGGATACCTCCTCGTATCAACATCATTGCGCTGGTGTCCAAACAGATGCGTTCAGAATCAAGGCGTGGCGAATCGTATATAGTTTCGCATATTCTTCGACGGTGTCAATACATCAGGGGTAAATTCTCAAATAATGGCATTGGGCTTGAGAGTAACCACGCGAGCTGGATCTTCTAGAAGCTTCGTTGATTCAGCCCAAAAGATAACGCCAGCTGAGTTTGTTTAAATACTGGACTAATCTCCAGAGCAACAATTCCCCCTCAACGACGAAGTGGCCAAAATACTCACCGGCACTTACGCACCGAAGTTGAGATCCACGTTTGCACCCAACTCAGCTGCGGACTCCTGCTGAATCTGCAACTGAGGTAATCTGCTAACAACCCAGTCTGGATATAACATTTCTTCTCGAAAACCGCTCCAACGTGAAAGGCGACAACGATGTCGGCACAAAACTTGAGTGACACCAGTTCATGGCTTCCATTGGATGGCTTGGCTCCTGGCTTTGACGAGAATAAAGCAGAACTCACCACTGATCTAGCGGGTTATTCGTTCCGATCCATCAGAGCAGACGGGCGTGAAATAGATCACGTCTTTACCGAAACCACACTTTCTCTTTCTGCCGTCGGTGTTGATGGTTCAACTAGAGAAGTGAACTTTGAAGCATTCTCAGTTGCCGACGGTTTGTATTACGTGCAGTTCCAGGACGAGGCAAGACCATCCGAAGCTGTGTCATTCTTTCTCGATCAAACCAACGGAGTTGGATTGATCGTCAACACCATCATCGGTGAGGCATCGGCAGGGGTAACCGCCGTTACTCAGAAATTCACCACCTTCACTGTTGGAGGGCACGGAAATCCGAGCTTGGTTCCCTCCCCTACAAATGAACTCATTGGCAGAAGGGTCTACTGGAGATATTCCCGGGCACACGCCTATGAGCACGTCTACCTCAGCCCTCAGTGGTACACCTGGCACTGCTTGTCCGGCCCAGAGCGCGGACTTGCCGACACTGAAGAGCACACAACATATGAGCTTCGCCCAGGTATCTTCGTTTTCTGCTGGCGCGAGAAAGTCATCCCGTGCGCCTCGGTGACAGTTGCCGACCACCGTGATTTCGATAACCTGCGATCACACGGGGTTCTCTTTGGCTTGGACGAGTCTGGCGAGAACACTGTCCACTTCACCTTCGGCTCGCACGGCAAGGTTCTCAGCACTTCAAATTACCCTGAGGATCTTGATCCTCGTCGTCCATAGAAAGTACGTCTTCGCATGACTTCACACGCTGACCTCATAGTTCACGGTGGGCCTATTGCCACACTCAACCCCGAAAAACCCTGGGCAGAGGCGCTCGCCATCAGGGATGGCAAAGTCCTCTCGGTGGGCAACTTACAAGAAATCCAGAATGCCCACCAAGGAGCAAACACGGTCCTGCATGATCTCGGCGGAAAGACCCTGATGCCCGGTCTCCACGATGCGCATAACCATCATCAGATTGCCGGCAAGGCGTCGCTGATGGAAGTGGAATTCCTCCCCACCGCCTCTCTCAATGAGATTATGGCAACGATTTCTGAGTACGCCAGCACACTTTCTTCAGATGCGTGGGTGGTTGGCGGCAGTTGGGGAAGTACCCTCATTGCAGAGCTGGCAAAACCGTCAACGAAATCACGTTTAGATGATGCTGCTGGTGGCCGTCCAGTGCTCCTGGTGGATGATTCTCATCACAACAAGTGGGCCAACTCAGCGGCACTGGCTTTGGCCGGAATCACTGCAGAAACTCCAGACCCTATTGATGGAACCATCATGCGTTATGAGGGAACTTCAGAACCCACTGGTGTGCTTTTCGAAACAGCAGGGCTGATTGTCGAACGTGTGATGAATGAGCTCACCCCAATGACGCCGCAGCTCTGGGCGGCTACCTCAGAACGAGGTATTGAGATTCTGCACACCTACGGCGTCACCGCATTTCAAGATGCGGGAGTGAGCCTGGACCTTCTCCAAGCCCTGAAGCAGCTTGATGACAGCGGAAAACTCAAAGCATGGGTCGTTTCGTGCATGATGGCAAACAACATGATCTTTGATGCTGACCCGATTGGCGATGGCCTGGTTTGGCAAGGGGAGAAATTCCGAACTGAACATCACCGGCCCGACTTCATCAAGATCTTCCTCGATGGCATTCCGCCCACTCACACCGCCTGCTTTCTCGAGCCGTATCTTCCCACCGATGCACACGGGGCTCACCACCACGGGGAAACCTCGTTGAGTGGAGATGAGCTTGCCTCCTGGTTGCTTCGGGCTGCAGAAAAAGGGATCGGAGCAAAGATTCACTGCACGGGCGACGGTTCGGTTCGGCTTGTACTTGATGCCGCACAACTTGTTCGCGACGCTGGCTACACAACGCCTCTGCACATTGCGCACGGTCAATTTGTTGCCGAAGCAGATATCCCCCGGATGGCACAGCTAGATGTCACTGCAGAGATTTCTCCGACATTGTGGTTTCCCGGCGTAATCTTTGAAGCAATCAAGATAGTGCTTGGCCCAGAGCGAGCAGCAAAAATGCAGCCAAACCGCTCCATATTGGATGCAGGGGGTGTGGTTATTGGCGGTTCTGACTGGCCGGTGGTACCCCTCCCCAACCCCTGGCTGGGTATTGAAGGCCTCGTCACACGATCTGATCCGGACGGTGTCTTCCCCGGGAGTCTTTGGCCAGAGCAGGCTTTGACCCTCGATGAGGCTATTGCTGCCTACACAACCGCATCCTCACAAGCATTGGGCCTGAGTGAAATCACCGGCTCATTAGAGACAGGAAAGTCAGCAGACTTTATTGTCTTGAACCAGAATCCCTGGAAAGTCCCGGTCACAGATTTGGCTGATACTCGGGCAGATGAGACCTGGTTTGCTGGTGAGTGCGTCTTCCGGAGGTAAACGCACTCACCCAGTAGCTACGAAATGAACTTGTTTTGTTGAGCAGTGTCACAAATTTGTTCAAAGGCTACAATTTTGTCATTTTTGACTGTCCAAAGGTGGACAGCCCTAACGTTCTCTTGAGCCTTCCCACTGGCTTTGTGCGTTCCGACGTAGTCGCAAATAGCTGCGACACGGCCGGTTTCTTCATCCGCTAGGAACAGTTCAGGTACCACCTCAAAGGAATCCCATTCGGAATTAATGCGGTCGAAAATCGCAGGTGCAATCTGCGCCAACCCGGTGAAGGTGCCGGAATAGATACCACCCTCGGATTCTTTCCACACGATATCGGGAGAAAAATCCTGGAACATCCCGGAGATGTTTCCCTCGGCACTAGCCAAGTAGTGAGCTTTGACAATACTTTCTGCTGACATCTTTTTCCTGTTCTGTTGGATTACTACACGGGTTGAACATCTGGATAACGAGCGGTGCCCAGCGGATAAATATGCCCACCGGCACGAGAGTGCATAGACTCACCGGCGGCTGAAATACCCAAGAACATACCTGTGGTGTTCAGGCCATAACCTAGATCGTGGAGCCAGACACTTGCCACCGAAATTCGGAACTCACGGAAGCAGAACAGGTAGAGGCCGTCATCCAGTTTCCATACTGTGCTGAGGTCCATATCTCCGTGGCCACGTTGGACTCCTTCCAGGCACTGCCAGGCATAACGCTGGGTAGAGATGTAGACGTGTTCGTACAGGTGAGAAGGGCTGTAACGGTAGACATTGCGCATACCAATGAGATCACGACTCTCGGCTGGCTCAGTTCCCATCACAGTTGCGTTATCGACGGTTCCCGCCCAGAAATGTTGCTGAACTTGTGGGGTCCCCTCAACCTTTTCGGGAGCAATCACAGACTTCGCAATGATCACCCGTCCAGTTCGTGCTGAGTGCGCAATGGTGAGTGCTTCACCTTCGATGCTTGTGAGCGGAAGGTTGATAAAGGAGGCATCTGACCGCACCGAAACGGCGTCATAAGGGTCAGTAGTGCCCGTTTTAATTGAGATTTCACCTTGGGCGTTCCACTCAACTGTGTTGTCGTCGAGGAACTTCAGTTCCAGATGAGAAGCCCGGCCGAAACTGATGGCCAGAGTCTTCCCTGCCAGCGAGATATTGGGCCTGCGGTAGGTGTCAATACCGTGGGCGAAATCGTCATAGGTCTTCCACTCTTCGAAGGATGCATCAGCCATGGCTAGTTGCCTTTCGTTTCGACCGAGATTGTGTCGGCAAGTTCGGAAATTTTTGCTGCTGTAGTGTGCAGAGCCAGGTTCTCCGCTTCCGACAGACTGAGAACCTCAACGCCTGTAACTCCCGAAGGTGAGAGATAGACAGGAACTGACAGGCTCATCCCCGAAACCCCATATTCTCCCGACTGGATGATAGATGCAGGGAAAGGCTCTGGCGAAGAGTTCGTAATGGCTTCAACCATCAGTGCCCCGCCAATACCAGAACTCCACGTGGAGGTGCGTCCGGAATCGAGAGCTACGTGACGGACGTACCAATTATCGGCATAATCCAGTGCGATCTCTCGTTGTGAAGATGTGAGCTCCACGTGCTTGCCATCTACCTGGACGGAACCAAATACTGGCACTTGGCCTGCGCCGTGTTCGCCCACAACCCAACACGAGACCCGCTGAGGCTGGATATCCAAAGCGTGAGCAATCCCCGTGCGAAATCGTTGAGTGTCATTGAGGGTGTAACCCAGAAGCTTCTTATGTGACCATCCAGTTCGTTGCGCAACCCAGGTCAATAAAGGATCCACAGGGTTGGTCATCAGAATAAAGATTCCGTCCCATTCGGCAGTGACTAATGTGTCCACAATGCTGGCGACAATGCTGGCATTTGCGGTCAAATACACGTCACGGCTGGTATTGAGAGTGAGGGGAACGGCAGCGCTGAGCACAATGATGTCAGCGTCGACTGCTTCCGCAATTTCTGCCCCACGAATACTGAGAGCGCCACCGAGAGACAATGCGTCTTGTAGGTCCATGACATGGCTGGTGATCATATTGGGGCGGTTATCCATGATCAGAATCTCATACGGGGTCTGAGTCCTGAGCAGGCTGAATGCGACAGAGGAGCCAATACCTCCGGCACCGCCAATAATCGCGACCTTCATGCGTACCTCTTCGTTGTGTGCAGGCAATTCGTGAGAAAACCCAGGAGTTGATGCAGTGATTCTTCACTCTTTCCAGACGGTGCGAAAGAGCCACAGGGCAAACAAATGCTCTTCGTTCGCGCTCTGACAAACAGGCTTCGTTATGGGGCTAGACCACGTGTTACGTACGATCAAACTCAAGGTCAGCTATCGATTTAGTAGAAAGTTTCTGTGGGACTCATCTCCCGGGACTCGGTGAAGTAGTGCGCTCGCATACAACTCCTCTTCACTCCCGGATTGCCCTCAACTTCTAGGCTGAAAGAGGAGCCGTGGCGTAGTAATGCCTCGCATTCACCACCACAAACAAGGGAGTTTCGTTGGCCAATTCACAGCGCGCTGTTGAATCATCAGTTGTTCTCGACTGTTCCACCATCGTGGATGACGGAATGCTGGACCTTCCCGCTATCTAATACTTCAATGTTTATCGACCTCTACGCCACCGAGGCGGTTCTGCTCCCAGAATCGCTAGGCACACCTGCGACACCTCTCATATCGCTTGCAGGGGTTCCCTACGGGGTCAAAAACAACATTGCCGTCCAGGGACACCCCATGCAGGCGGGTTCACCAGCACTCCCGGATACTCCTGTGAACGAATCTGCTGAGGTTGTGAAACGTCTGAGTCAGGTAGGTGCTGAGTGCATCGGTAGCCTCAACATGCACGAGCTGGCTTTGGGCACCACGAGTAACAACTCTTTCTTCGGAGCCACCCGCAATCCTCGCGATCTCGAACGAACTGCCGGTGGATCCAGCGGTGGCTCGGCCGCTGCGGTTGCCGATGGCTCTGTGCCGTTTGCACTGGGAACGGATACAGGTGGTTCCTGCAGAATCCCTGCTGCGTATTGCGGTGTGGTCGGCTTTCGTCCCACCACGGGCAGATACCCCAGCGAAGGGGTGTTCATGATTTCTCCTACCCGCGACACTGTGGGTGTGCTCGCTAACTCTGTTTCTGATGTTTCGCTTGTTGATACTGCCATCACTGGAGAAACCGAACTTCTCGACGTGGCTGCAGCCTCTATTCGAATTGGGCTTCCACGCCAGGGTTTCTTCACCCAGAGCTCCCCCGAGGTTGCCACAGTCGTGGAATTTGCCATCGAACGCCTCGAGGAAGAGGGTGTGGAATTCGTCGATGTGGAACTCGAGGGCTCACATGACATCGCACTGGCGGGTCTTCAAGTGGTGGCATTCGAGGCGCCCCGGGAAGTACTGAGCTTCTTTGGTTTCACCCCCTCAACTGATTCCTTTACAAATGCAGAGTTGCGCTTGCTTCATTTGTTTGTGGAAGACATAGCCTCCCCCGATGTGAAATCGATCTTTAGCCACTTTGTGGATTCACCTATTACAGAAGAGACCTACCTCGCTGCCCTGAACCGGAGAGAAGTACTCCAGGAGGCCTACGACGCAGTCTTTGCTAAAAACTCCATTGATGTTTTGGCCTATCCCACGGTGGGCATTATCGCTCCACGGATTGGCGAAGACACGGTGACCGTTCATGGCGCGGAAAGCCCACTTTTTCCCTATTCCATCAGCAATACTGATTCAGGCTCGCTGGCTGGTCAGCCTTCACTGAGCCTTCCCATTCCACGATTGGCGGGAGCCTTACCTGTCGGTTTGGGCGTGGAAGGAATGCGTGGAGATGACCGCCGCCTGCTCGCTATCTCAAGTGTTCTCCACAAAATCTTGACAAGAAACTAGAATCGTATATGATTTCAAATACCACTCGCGAAGGAGCGAATAATTCATGAGCACAACAGCACTCGGCGCTGACTTCTCCCCTGGGAAGATCATTGCCCTGCACCTGAATTACCCTTCGCGCATTGCACAGCGGGGACGTAAACCTGCACACCCGTCCTTCTTCTTGAAGCCCCTGACCTCGTTGGCTTTCACGGGCGGAACGGTTGAGCGTCCCGCCGGGACCGAGCTTCTCGCATTTGAGGGCGAGATTGCCCTCATCATTGGCCAGACCGTTCGCCGGGCAACTCCTGAACAGGGATGGGCTGCTGTTTCTGGCATAACCGCCGCAAACGACCTTGGTGTTTATGACCTCCGCTATGTCGACAAAGGCTCCAACCTTCGCTCTAAGGGCGGCGACGGATACACCCCTATGGGCCCCAACGTCATCCCTGCTCAGAACTTAGATCAGGACGCTATCCGAATTCGCACTTGGGTCAATGGAACCCTGGCGCAAGACGACACAACTGAAGGCCTTTCATTCAATTTCGGCACACTGGTTGCAGATCTTTCTCAGCTCATGACTCTAGAGCCCGGTGACGTGATCCTCACAGGAACTCCCGCTGGTTCCTCCGTGATCGTTCCTGGCGACGTGGTTGAGGTTGAGGTTGACGCGCCGACCGCCCCAGGTGCCCCCACCACTGGAAAGCTCACCACCACGGTGACTCAGGGAGACGTTGAGCTCCCTTCATTCAGTGCAGGGCCCAAGATTGATGACCTTCAGCGAGAAGAAGCGTGGGGTTCACGAGAAGCTGCAGGGTTGCCTGTAGAAGAAAGCATCCTCACGGAAGACCTCAAAGCCAAGATCAACTCGGTTGCCACTGCGACGTTGAGCTCTCTGATGCGCAAGCGGGGCTTCAACAACATCTCTATTGACGGCCTGAAGTCCACCCAGCCAGGTAAGCGTGTAGTGGGCTTAGCTCGCACCCTGCGCTACATCCCCAATCGCGAAGACCTCTTCGAGCAATTCGGTGGTGGATACAACGCCCAGAAGCGCTTGTTTGACAGCCTCGGCCCCGACGACGTGGTCGTCATGGAAGCTCGTGGCGAGACGGGCTCTGGCACCCTGGGAGACATCCTTGCATTGCGCGCCCGCAACCTGGGTGCAGCCGGCATCGTGACCGATGGCGGCGTTCGCGACCTCGCGGTGGTTACTGAAATTGGCGTCCCCACCTACCACTCAGGTGGGCACCCAGCCGTTCTCGGGCGCAAGCACGTTCCGTGGGATATCGACATCACTGTGGCTTGTGGTGGCGCTTCAGTGCAGCCCGGAGACATCATTGTCGGCGATGTGGATGGCTTGCTGGTCATTCCTCCCCACATGATTGTGGACCTCGTTGAAGAAGCGATTACTCAAGAGCGTGAAGAAGAGTTCATTGCGGAAATGGTCACCGCGGGTGGCCGGGTTGAAGAACTCTTCCCCATGAATAAAGAGTGGCGCGAGAAGTACACCGCATGGCTGGAGGCGAAATAATGTCTACCGTCGTCCTCAACAAAGCAGAACGTGCCTATGTCTCCATCAAGGACAACATCACCGATGGCACATACGGGCCTGGCTACCGCCTGGTTTTAGGCCAGATTGCGAAAGACTTGGATGTCAGTGTTGTTCCTGTGCGCGAAGCTATTCGCCGACTGGAGGCTGAAGGCCTGGTGACCTTCACCGCCAATGTGGGGGCACAGGTTGTTGCAACGGATGACCGTGAATACCAATACACCATGGAAACCCTCAGCTTGGTTGAGGGTTGGGCCACTGCTGCTGCAGCTCCTCACATCACAGCCTCAGATATTGCACTAGCCCGCAAGATCAACGGCGAAATGCGGGAGTGCTTGGAACACTTCGATCCCAAGCGCTTCACTGAGCTCAACCATGAATTCCACGCCGTCATCTTCGAGCACTGCAGCAACCTGCACATTCTTGATCTAGTTCACCGCGGCTGGAACCGCCTAGCAACAATTCGGGAATCCACATTCTCCTATGTGCCCGGTCGCGCTCTTCGCTCCGTTGAAGAACACGATGCACTCATGAACCTCATCGAAAGCAAAGCTCCTGCGCTTGAGATTGAAATTGCAGCTCGCGATCACCGTCTTGCGACGTTGAACGAATTCCTCGCTAAGAAAAAAGCACCAACCGCCTAGTTCTCACCCGAACATTCACTCCCGGAGAAACCTATGTCTACACGCCCAGCAAACCTGCCTGAGAAGATTCAGCACTTTATCGATGGCAAGTTCGTCGACTCACTTGACGGCGACACCTTTGATGTCATCGAGCCCGTCTCGAACGAGGTGTACATCACCTCCGCATCGGGAAAGATCGAAGACGTCAACCTTGCTGTTGCTGCTGCCAAGCGTGCATTCGAAGAGGGCCCCTGGGCTCGCATGCTTCCCCGCGAACGCTCACGCATTCTGCACAAGATTGCCGACATCGTTGAATCTCGCGATGCTCAGCTCGCAGAAATTGAGTCGTGGGACTCCGGTCTTCCCATTACCCAGGCTCTAGGTCAGGCTCGTCGCTCCGCTGAGAACTTCCGCTTCTTTGCTGACCTGATCGTTGCTCAGCACGACAATGCATTCAAGGTTCCCGGCCGCCAGATGAACTATGTCAACCGCAAACCCATTGGTGTTGCCGGTTTAATTACCCCCTGGAACGTTCCTTTCATGCAGGAATCCTGGAAGCTTGCTCCCGCGATGGCTACGGGTAACTCCGTTGTGCTCAAGCCCGCCAGCTACACCCCCCTTTCAGCAGCGCTCTGGCCCGACATCTTCCGTGAAGCTGGAGTTCCCGACGGTGTCTTCAACTTGATTCTTGGTTCTGGTGGCGTTGCTGGTGACGCACTGGTCAAGCACCCCGATGTTCCACTGATTTCCTTCACCGGCGACAGTTCAACCGGTGCCATGCTTTCCACCAACGCAGCACCACTGCTCAAGAGCCTTTCTCTCGAGCTTGGCGGCAAGAGCCCCGCAATCGTCTTTGCAGATGCAGATCTCGAAGCCGCCCTGGATGCCACCGTATTCGGCGTCTTCAGCCTGAACGGCGAGCGCTGCACCGCGGGAAGCCGCGTACTCGTTCAGCGCGACATCTACGATGACTTCGTAGAGCGCTTCGCTGAGCGTGCACGCAACATCGTTGTGGGTCTCCCCACCGACCCTCAGAGCGAAGTTAGTGCGTTGGTTCACCCCAACCACACCGAGAAGGTTCTCAGCTACATCGAAATCGGTAAGGGTGAAGGTCGCCTCCTTGCCGGTGGTGGCCGAGCAGAGGGCCTCCCCGGCGGAAACTTCATCTCCCCCACCGTCTTCGCAGACGTCAAGCCTGATGCACGTATCTTCCAGGAAGAGATCTTCGGGCCTGTTGTGGCGATTACTCCTTTCGACACCGACGAAGAAGCACTCAAGCTCGCTAACGACACTCGTTACGGCCTTGCCGCGTATGTGTGGACCACGAACCTCAAGCGTGCACACAACTTCGCACACGGTATCGAGTCGGGGATGGTCTGGTTGAACTCGAACAACGTTCGTGACTTGCGCACCCCATTCGGTGGTGTCAAGGCTTCCGGCCTCGGACGCGAAGGCGGATACCGCTCGATTGATTTCTACACCATCCAGCAGTCGGTGCAGATCAGCCTCGAAGAATCTCACTCACCTCGTTTCGGTGTGAGCGGAAAGTAGTTTCCCTCACTGGGCAACCAGTGACCTAACTGTGAATTATTTCACTCAACATAAAGAAAGGACATGACATGTCTGAACTGAAAGGGCGCCAGAAGACCTCTAGTGGCTTCTACGTCACCGCGGAAGCTCCTATCAAGGCAGCTAACCCCGTAGCAACCCCTAAGGCAAGCCCACCTGACATCCTTCGTTGTGCATACATGGAGCTCGTCGTTACTGACCTTGCTGCATCACGTCACTTCTATGTTGATGTACTCGGCTTGACTGTCACCGAAGAAGACGACGACGTCATCTACTTGCGGAGCATCGAAGAGTTCATCCACCACAACCTCGTTCTTCGCAAGGGCCCCATCGCTGCAGTTGCTGCGTTCTCCTACCGCGTGCGTACCCCTGAAGATGTAGACAAGGCTGAAGCTTTCTACACCGAACTCGGCTGCCGTGTCGAGCGTCGCAAGGACGGTTTCACCAAGGGAATTGGTGACTCTCTTCGTGTGACCGACCCACTGGGCTTCCCCTTCGAGTACTTCTACGAAACTGAACACGTGGAGCGCCTGGCATGGCGTTATGACCTGTACACCCCCGGCGCACTTGTACGTCTTGACCACTTCAACCAGGTAACCCCTGATGTTCCTCGTGGCGTCAAGCACATGCAGGACCTCGGTTACCGCGTAACCGAAGACATCCAGGATGAAGAAGGAACTGTCTACGCGGCATGGATCCGTCGCAAGGCAACCGTGCACGACACCGCGATGACCGGTGGCGATGGTCCACGTATGCACCACGTTGCTTTCTCTACCCACGAGAAGCACAACATCCTAGCTATCTG
>NZ_CAKZII010000149.1 GCF_936931525.1 uncultured Aurantimicrobium sp. | reverse complement strand
GGAACTGTCTGGATCAACTCTCACGGTGGCGTACACCCCATGATTCCTTTCGGCGGATCCAAGCAGTCCGGTTACGGCCTGGAATTCGGCGTGGAAGGCCTCAAGGCTCTGGGTATTCCTCAGGTCATCAGCGGCTAACACCGCATAAAAAACTTCGGGGCGTCCTCAACAGCTAAGGGCGCCCCGATTTTTTATTGCCAAAAACTTATCCAGCCGCTGCGACGATACGTCCTGACGCATCACGGAGGACCTGAGAAATATGGTCCATGTCTACCTCGTGAGGTAAATACAGCACTGCTAAAGCTGCAGGCTGATTTCCCGGGATGACGAGTGGCACTGCGATAGAAGCGATCCCTGCCAAAACTTCGTCTTTACTGAACTCGAAGCTCTGAGGTGGGTATTCCACAGGGAAGAGCTGTGACCGAATCACATGCCCAGGGGCGCCCAAGTCGATGGAGTGTCTCGTGCCGGGTTTCTTCGCCACAGTAGTTTGGGCGTGTAGAGGCTCTGCGCTGCGTAAAGTCACTGCTGCTTCCCCGTCGTAGGCGACAAGGAAAGCTGTCATTTCTAGTTCTTCAGCGATCTCAGCAAGCGCCGGAGCTGCTGCTTCTTGGAGAGTTCTAGCGACTCCTCTGGCAAGGGTGGAAAGTTTGATGCCGAGTATGAGGGACCCGCTAGGTGTTTTTTCCACGAATCCGTGCAGTTCCAGCGTCTTCACGAGTCGATACGCCATGGAACGGTGAATGCCAAGCTTCTGCGCGAGTTCTACCACCGAGACAGGGGTTTCTGCAGAGCCAATGATGTCGAGGGCAGTAAGGCCTCGTGACAGGGTCTGCGAACCACCCTCTGGTGCATTCTCTACTGTGCTCATAAGTTCCTCGAGTGGTGGCTGACTCAAATGTATTGCATTAGGGAAAGAAGGGAGGTATCGTTGTATCTATATTTAGAATAGTGTCTCAACTATAGATACACAAGCTCATTTCACGTTAGACATAGGAGTCTCACACATGCAGTTCCACGAACGCGGATATGTATCGAATGATCCCCGCATCAAGGCCGCAGCCGGCTACGGAATCAACCGCCCCACTGAACTGCCTGATGAGATGGATGTCCTCGTCGTAGGCACCGGTCCTGCAGCCGTAGCCGTGATTGCACAGCTCTCCCGCTTCCCCAGCGTCAACATCTACGCCATTGAAAAGCGTGACGGCCGCCTCATGCAAGGCCAAGCTGACGGAATTGCCTCCCGTTCGGTTGAAACTTTCAACGCGTTTGGCTTCGCGAGCGAGATCCAAGACGAGTCATACCGCAACGTTGAGATGAACACCTGGTCTCCGGACCCCAAGGAGCCCACCAACATCATTCGCACAGCCCGTGTTCCCGACGATGCGCAAGGCCTGAGCGAATGGCCTCACATCTACGTGAACCAGTCACGCGTACTTGACTACTTCCTTCGAGATGCAGAACGCGCTCCAGGAAAAGTTGTGCCTAACTACGGTATTGAATTCCTCGATCTCGAGATTGATCGCAGTCACGAATACCCCGTGGCAGCACGCATAAAGTACGTTGCAGGTCCACGAGCTGGTGAAGAGCGCGTTGTACGAGCGAAATACCTCGTTGGTGGCGACGGGGCACGCAGTCAGGTTCGTACATCTCTAGGTCACAGCCTCCACGGTGAGGCATCCATGCACGCGTGGGGTGTACTTGACCTTCTCGTGAACACTGACTTCCCCGACTACCAGGTCAAGTGCCTGATTCAGTCCCACGACCAGGGCAGCATCATGATCATACCTCGCGAAGGTGGCTATCTATCCCGCCTCTACGTCGACCTCGGCGAAACCGATGAACACGATGCAGGCACTGTCCGTGATACCCCCATCGAGAAAGTCATCGATCGCGCGAATGAAATCTTGCACCCCTACACACTCGATGTTCGAGGCGTTGCCTGGTGGTCAGTCTATGAAGTTGCCCACCGGGTCACAGATGGATTCGATGACGTTGCCAAAGAGCTCAAGGGAGAAGTACACCCTCGAGCATTCATTATGGGCGACGCCTGTCACACCCACTCTGCCAAGGCAGGACAAGGCATGAATGTTTCGATTCAAGATGGCTGGAATCTCTCCTGGAAGCTTGCTGCCGTCCTCGAAGGTCGCGCTCCTGAGTCACTCCTTGACACCTACTCCTCAGAGCGCAAAGTCATAGCCCAGAACCTCATCGACTTCGATAAGGAATGGTCCGGTCTCGTGGCTAAGCCTGTAGACGAATGGGAAGATCCAGACGGTTTGGCGAAGTTCTACGACCAGACTTTTGAATTCCCCATGGGCTATATGACGCAATACCCAGAAAACCAGATCACGACCAGTATGAAACACCAAGCACTTGCCAAGGGGCTACCGGTTGGCAAGGCATTTAAATCAGCCGAAGTCATCCGTCGTTCAGACGTTCGCTGGATTCACCTTGGTCACCTGCACGAAGCTGACGGTCGTTGGCGCGTATACGTATTCGCAGACAAGGCAGCACCTGCATTGACCGGAACTCCCACAGCAGAATTTGCTGAGTGGTGGCTGAGCAACCCCGCCTCTCCACGAGTTCTCTACACACCCGATGATGGCGATACTGATGCCACCTTCGACACCAAGGTCATTTACCAGCAGGACTACACCGAGATTGAACCTGGGCCCACCCCCAAGGCTTTCAAGCCGATCAAACAACCACTGGTGCTCGAAGACGTCAACCAGATCTTCAGTGCCGGCCACGGTCGTGACATCTTCCGTGACCGAGATATTTCGCGTGAGGGGGCCATCGTTGTGGTTCGTCCCGACCAATATGTTGCCGGGGTATTCCCCATCAGCGCTCGAGAGGAACTTCAAGAGTTCTTTGCACAGCACATGTTGCCTGTGAGCTAGGTTCTTGATTCAAAACAAGCTTGTGGCTTCACTCCATTCGAG
>NZ_CAKZII010000148.1 GCF_936931525.1 uncultured Aurantimicrobium sp. | reverse complement strand
CGCCTTGTACGAGGCCGCGTGGGGATTGATTCTGAGGCTGGACCAACAGAAATTCTTATCATTGCTGATTCGTCGGCCCGTGCTGAATACGTTGCTGCTGACCTCATATCTCAAGCGGAACACGATGAAATGGCTTCCGCTGTCCTGGTAACGGACTCTGTCGAACTCGCTGCTGCGGTCGAATCAGAAATCAGCAAACAGGCAGGCGCTACTCCACACTCAGCTCGAGTAAAAATTGCTCTTGAGGGTCCACAATCAGCGATAGTTCTCGTTGATGATCTGTCCGTCGCCGTGGACTTCTCCAATGCATATGGACCTGAACACCTAGAGATTCAGAGCGAACACGCTTCCCAACTGGTTCCTCAGATAACGAATGCTGGAGCTGTATTCGTCGGAGACTTCACTCCCGTCAGCCTGGGTGACTACTCCGCCGGTTCTAATCACGTTCTCCCTACAGCTGGACAAGCTTTGTTCTCCTCTGGTCTCGGGGCGTACACATTCTTACGGCCACAACAAATCATTGAATACAGCAAAGATGCACTCAAAGAAGTTGCACAGGGTATTCGCGTGTTGGCCGATGATGAAGATTTACCCGCACACGGTGATGCTGTAGATATCCGTTTCAACACAGAGGACAATTAGTCGAATGTATTGCCCCTTTTGTCGCCATTCAGACTCCCGAGTAATTGACTCGCGAACAAGTGACGATGGACTTTCTATCCGTCGTCGACGCCAGTGCCCAGAGTGCAATGGCCGCTTCTCAACGCTTGAGACAGCTTCTTTGTCCGTGATCAAACGTTCAGGAGTCGTCGAATCTTTCAGCCGAGAAAAGGTGGTTGCGGGTGTTCGTAAGGCATGTCAAGGTCGTCCCGTGACTGATGCCGATCTTGCAGTGTTGGCTCAAAAGGTAGAAGAAACCATTCGTGCCACCGGTGCTTCTCAAATTGAAGCCAATGAAATTGGCCTCGCCATTCTGCCGTCCTTACGCGAACTCGATGAAGTTGCGTATCTCCGATTCGCCAGTGTTTATCAGGCGTTTGACTCGCTTGAAGATTTCGAAGTGGCGGTTCAAACGCTTCGTTCTGAGCGTCAAAACGGTCAGGCTGAGTAAGTAGTGGCAACTCACAACGGGGAACACTCGTTCTATAACCTGATTTTCAAAGGGTTCTTTAAATACCTTGATCCTGAGGATGCACATCACCTCGGTGCATTGGTGATCAAACTTGCAGGACTGCCAGGTATCCGTGGAATCAAGCATGCGGCAAGCAAACCTGTGCCGGAACTGCATGTTCAGGCCTTAGGTTTGCACTTCGACTCTCCCTTTGGAATGGCGGCAGGGTTCGACAAGGATGTCACCATGGTTTCCGGGCTATATGCACTTGGTTTTGGCCATGTTGAAGTCGGGACTCTGACTGCTCATGCTCAGCCAGGCAACCCAAAACCACGCCTGTTTCGACTTATCCCTGATCGTGCACTGATTAATCGAATGGGTTTCAATAACGGGGGAGCGGCAGCAGCTGTCCCTCGTTTGAAGAAGCTTCGCGCGCTGAAACATCGTCCAGTTATTGGTGTGAACATTGGAAAGTCCCGCATTACTGAAGTTGAGAATGCGATTGAGGATTACCTCATCAGTACACAACTTCTAGCACCTTTGGCTGATTACCTCGTTGTCAACGTCAGCTCTCCGAATACCCCTGGACTTCGTGGTTTACAGGAAATCTCTCACTTGAAGCCGCTGCTCGAAACAGTGAAGTCCTCTGCAGGCTCCACTCCTCTATTAGTGAAGATTGCCCCAGATCTCACTGAGGCAGAAATCGCAGAAATTGCTCAGTTGGCCGTCACTCTCAAGCTAGATGGAATCATTGCCACCAACACCACGATTAGTCGTGATGGTCTCCTGTCAGATCCTGGCAAAGTAGCAGCGATTGGTGCTGGCGGTCTCTCGGGTGCACCTTTGGCTTCGCGCTCACTAGAGGTACTCAAGCAGATAAGAGCTATTGTTCCAGCTCAAATGTGCATTATTTCTGTCGGCGGCATCGAAACAGCACAACAAATACAAGAGCGTCTTGATGCTGGCGCAACCCTCGTTCAGGGATACTCAGCTTTTGTTTACAACGGCCCTCTCTGGGCAGTCAAAATG
>NZ_CAKZII010000147.1 GCF_936931525.1 uncultured Aurantimicrobium sp. | reverse complement strand
GGAGAATCGGCGCAAGTGCACCGGTTTCGAGTATAGGTCACAGCAAGGTTGGCGGTTGGGCGGCAGGAGCGATTCCCAGGTGCTCGTAAGCTGCTCGTGTCGCCTGGCGTCCACGAGGTGTGCGAACAAGGAATCCTTCACGCAGCAAGAATGGTTCCACGACACTCTCAACCGTTTCACCGTCTTCGCCAATTGAGGTGGCTAGTGCCGAGACACCTACTGGTCCGCCACCGAAACGTTCGATGAGAGCACGAAGTACCGCGCGATCGAGACGGTCAAGTCCACGAGAATCCACGTCGTAGAGAGCCAACGCGGCCTCAGCTGCCGAACTGGCATCTACTTCGGGATGAACAGTGAGGTAGTCACGGACGCGTCGCAGCAGGCGGTTAGCAATACGTGGAGTGCCCCGACTTCGCTGCGCAATGATCTCAAGCGCCAGTGGCTGTAAATCTAGGCCCAAGAGGCGAGACGAGCGCGTGAGCACAGATTGAAGCTCGTCATGCGAATAAAACTCCAAGTGCGCTGTAAATCCAAAACGATCCCGAAGTGGGCTCGCCAACAAACCAGAGCGCGTGGTTGCACCCACAAGAGTGAAGGGGGGAAGCTCCAGGGGAATGGACGACGCCCCCACTCCCTTACCCACCATGATGTCAATGCGGTAATCCTCCATGGCAAGGTAGAGCATCTCTTCTGCAGAACGTGCCATGCGGTGAATCTCATCGATAAACAGGACTTCACCAGGAACAAGGCTTGATAACAGTGCAGCAAGATCTCCTGCGTGAGAAATAGCCGGACCACTCGACATCCGAAGAGCAAGTCCACTCTCCTGAGCAACAATCATGGCCAACGTGGTCTTACCCAGCCCGGGTGGACCAGAAAGCAGGATGTGATCGGGGGCACGGTTATCGAGCCTCGCCGCGGCCAAGAGAAGACGCAATTGTTCAACTGCCTTCGGTTGCCCCACGAACTCCGCAAGTGATTCCGGGCGCAAAGCGCCTTCGAATTCGAGTTCCGCCCCACCTAGCGGAGACGGGGAGAGTACTTCGCCCTCTGCGGAGAGGTCATCACTCATCGCGCACCGGCTAGATAAGCAAGAGCGAGGCGCAATAGTTCAGCAGACTCGACATCTGGCGCACGAACAGCAGAAACGGCGTCGGTCGCAGCTTTCTCATTCCAGCCCAGGCCAACCAATGCAGTAACGACAGCGTCTGGTGACGCTTTCAGCGAGGAGGGCAGGCTCGTCTTAACGTGAGACTCGGCAACGAGTGCATTGAGTTTGCCTGAAAGCTGGAGGACGATGTGTTTCGCTGTTTTTGGCCCGATACCTGGGACCTTGCGGAACGGAGCGTCGTCTTCAGACACGACGGCTGAGAGCACTTCAGCGGGGCTGAGTTGCGACAGGATGGCCAGAGCTGACCTCGGACCAACACCACTCACGCCGAGAAATGCCTCGAATATTTCGAGCCCTTCGGTTCCCTCAAAACCATAGAGGGTCAGCGAGTCTTCGCGAACGACGAGGGAGGTGATCAGCGTGATTGAACTACCTACGCTGAGCGAGCGAAAGTGCCCATCCGTCAGATGGACGGCATAACCGACTCCCTGCACGTCAACCGTGCAGGTGCCGTTGCGCAGAGCTAGAACCTGCCCACGAAGTGCCGAAATCACGTCGCCAGCCTATTGCGGTGGTTATTTTTTGCGTGCCTGACGCTCCGCATCACGCCAACGTTGCTGCGCTGGTGTGAGGGCAGCTGTTCCACTTCGGGGCGCGCCTGACCGCCAGGCGTTGCAGACGGCGAGAGCTAAGGCATCCGTCGCGTCAGGCAGGAACTTCTGCTCCCCCATGTTGAGGATGCGGGCGACCATGTTGGCCACCTGGACCTTGTTCGCACGACCGTTGCCTGTGACAGCAGCTTTGACCTCGCTCGGAGTGTGCAGCTCGACAGATAAGCCACGTTCATAGGCCTCTACCAGCGCGATGGCACTAGCCTGTGCCGTGCCCATGACCGTTCGTAAGTTGTGCTGCGCGAAGACCCTCTCGATCGCCACGTGGTCCGGAGCGAACTGGTCCATCACTGCAGCCAACTGAGCCTTGATAATTCCCAAGCGCTCAGCAAGTGCAAGTGTCGGACGTGTTTGCAGCACGCGAACATCGACAAGCGTGAGCTCTCGATTAGCACCAACGTCAATAATGCCAACGCCGCATCGGGTCAGACCTGGGTCTACCCCGAGAATGCGCACGTTAATCCTGTTCGAGCTCGGCGAGGACTGATTCGCTCAGGTCGAAGTTGGAGTAGACGTTTTGAACATCATCGGAGTCTTCGAGAGCGTCAATGAGCTTGAAAACCTTGCGTGCAGTGTCCGCGTCAACTTCTACTTCGAGGTTTGGCACAAACTCGGCATCTGCAGAGTCATAGTCAATGCCAGCTTCTTGAAGGGATGTGCGCAC
>NZ_CAKZII010000146.1 GCF_936931525.1 uncultured Aurantimicrobium sp. | reverse complement strand
AACCGTCAACATAGACATAACCAATGTCGAGCTGACCAACAACACGTGCAATGCCATCCTTGAGGTCAATGACGGTGCCGTCTTCGCCCAAAATAGTGCGGTGTGCATCTACGCCTGAGTCGATAGCGAGGTTTGCGTTCGCAACGAGGTGGCGGTATTCACCGTGAACGGGGAAAACGTTCTTCGGCTGCAGAATGTTGTAGCAGTAGAGCAACTCCCCTGCCGCCGCGTGACCTGAAACGTGAACCTTGGCATTGCCCTTGTGGACGACCTTCGCACCAAGCTTGGTCAAACCATCAATGACTCGATAGACGGCATTCTCGTTTCCTGGAATCAAGCTGGAAGCCAGGATGACGGTGTCTCCAGGACCAACCTCAATCTGGTGTTCCAGGTTTGCCATGCGAGCCAGGACAGCCATCGGTTCACCCTGTGAACCAGTGGACATATAAACCAGACGGTCATCAGGAAGATCAGCAGCCTTCTTGGCGTCAATGATGGTTCCTTCAGGAACTTCGAGATAACCCAGCTCACTAGCAATACCCATGTTGCGCACCATGGAACGGCCCATCAATACCACGTGACGATTGTTTGCCACCGCCGCATCAATGACCTGCTGAACGCGGTGAACGTGGGAAGAGAAGCTAGCAACAATGACTCGGCGCTTAGAACGGTGAATCACACTTTCCAGCACGGGACCGATTTCACGCTCGAGCGGGGTAAAGCCGGGAACGTCCGCATTGGTGGAGTCAGGCAAGAACAAGTCGACGCCTTCTTCACCGAGGCGTGCGAATGCACGCAGGTCGGTGAGGCGACCGTCAAGAGGGAGTTGATCCATCTTGAAGTCACCCGTGTGAAGGACAAGGCCTGCTTCGGAGCGAATAGCAATAGCCAGAGCATCAGGAATGGAGTGGTTGACGGCAACGAACTCCAGTTCATAAGGACCGAATTGTTCCTTATCGCCCTCTTTAACCTGCAGTGTGTAGGGCTGGATGCGGTGCTCTTTGAGCTTGGCTTCGATGAGAGCAAGGGTCAGACCAGAACCCACCAAAGGAATGTCATTCTTCAAACGAAGAAGGTAGGGAACAGCACCAATGTGATCTTCGTGACCGTGCGTGAGCACGATGGCAAGCACGTCATCCATGCGGTCACGGATGTAGCTGAAGTCAGGAAGGATGAGGTCCACACCAGGCTGGGTCTCTTCGGGGAAGAGCACACCACAGTCCACAACAAGCAACTTGCCGTTGAGTTCGTAGACGGTCATGTTGCGACCAATCTCCCCCACTCCTCCGAGTGGGACAACGCGCAGCGTTCCGTTTTCTAATACAGGTGGGTCAAACAGTTCGTTAGGCATATTCCTCTTACGAGCATGGATCCTGAGGATCCGTATTCACGCCCTGGCGGATGCCCTGACGAGTGTGGCGCTACCTAGTAGTGCCGGCGATTTTGGGCAATGCTCCGCCAGCGGCGGCATTGCGGTCGGGGCGGAAGTTAGAGAAGTCAAGACCAGCGACAGCGCCCACGAGAGAAATCTCGTCTTCGATCTTGGCTGCTTCCCATTCCTCTGGACCGACGAGGGGAAGACGCACACGTGGGCTGCCAATGTGTCCTAGACCGTGCAGGACATACTTAGCGGCAACAGTTCCAGGAACGTGAGTCATCAGTGCTCGAACCAGTGGTTCAAGTGCCTTGTGCTCTGCAGTTGCCGCAACGAGGTCGCCGCGGTTCACTGCGTCAACCATGGCGCGGTAAGGAGCAGGGGCAACGTTTGCGGTGACACCGATCAAGCCAGATGCACCAATAGCCATGTGAGGAAGCACGTTGGCATCATCACCAGAGAAGTACAGCAAGTCAGTCTGGTTCAGCACACGGCTGACTTCACTGAAGTCACCTTTAGCATCCTTCACCGCAACAATGTTGGGGTGCTTTGCCAAGCGGAGGATGGTTTCATACTGAATCTGTATACCTGATCGGCCTGGGATGTCATACATGATGAACGGCAGGTCTGTCGCGTCTGCAACCATGCGGAAGTGGGTGAGCACACCAGCTTGGGTGGGCTTGTTGTAATACGGAGTGACCGCCATGATGCCGTCAGCACCAGCTTTGGCACTTTTCTTTGCCAGCTCAATAGCGTGAGCGGTTTCGTTCGAAGGACCACCCATGATGATCTTGGCGCGGTTACCCGCAACCTTCTTGCCAACCTCTACGAGCTTGACCTTTTCATCGTCGGTCAGAGTTGAGGTTTCACCTGTGGTGCCCGTGACAACAATGCCATCAGCACCGTTGGAGACAACGTAGTCGATGTGTCGCTCAACATCGTTCCAGTCCACTTCACCATCAGCGGTGAACGGAGTTACGAGCGCGACAAGTACTTGTCCGAAGGGGTTTTCTGGGGTAGCCACAGATTAAGCGTATCTAAAGCCGAAGATTACGGCGAAACGCGGCCGTGCTCATTGAACGCTGAGTAGGTCAGCGGCATGAGCTTGGCCCACTCGTCTTCCATCTTTTCAGCGACCATTTCGATTTCGCGCTGAGGGAAGGAAGGGAAGTGGGTGCCTTCACGCTTGGTACGCAATGACAGGAAGTTCATCAGCGAGCGCGAGTTCATGGTCACGTACATCGAGGAGTATGTAGCCACGGGAAGAACACCGCGTGCTACTTCACGAGCAATTCCAGCTTCAAGCATGCGCTCGTATTCTTCATACGCAACTGTTACTGCGCGCTTGGTTGCTTCCTGAGTCAGAGCGGTCTGCTCTGGGGTTCCAGGAATGAAGTCATAGGCGCCAGGCTTACCCACCTGAATCAGGTTGCGGTCAACAGCGGGCACATAGAAGACAGGGTTGAGTTCACGGTAACGAGCGGACTCTTCGTTGTAGGAAGCAATGCGGTGACGCATGAATTCACGGAAAACGAAAATTGGTGCCTGCACATAGAACGTCATCGAGTTGTGCTCGAAAGGAGAACCGTGGCGGTCACGCATCAGGTAGTTGATCAGACCCTTGTCGCGCTTCTCATCTTCCGCACGTGACTCAGGAGTGTGCATGGACTCTTCAAGAGTCTGCTCTCCCTGGGTCGACACACGTGCAGCAAAAAGCACATCGGAGTCGTGGGCGCTCGAGCGCACCAATTCAACAGTTACATCTGAACGAAATTCAATCTCAGCCACGGATAAAACCTTACCCGTCGTCACGTTACGTCACACTCGGCACGACGGGGTTGAGGAGAAATAGTCTGTAATAACTATGGACCTCTCACTCATCCTTCTGCTGATCGGCGGACTCATCGTGGTTTCCACCGCGCTGGGCCTGATCATCAAAGCAGCTGAAGGTCGCGTGAAGAAGCAGGATGGCCTCACCAGAATTGATCCCTCGGCATTAGGTGAGGGAATTGAATTCGGCAAGATCGGAACTTTGCTGCAGTTCAGTTCTGAGTTCTGCACCAAGTGCCCTGGCACCAGGAAATACCTCGAGCAGGTGGCGAAAGATCACCCCGGCGTCTCCCACGTCGATGTTGACCTCACCAACCGTCAAGACCTGGCTCAACAGTTCAACATTCTGCAAACCCCCACCACGTTCATCCTCGATGACAGCGGCGCCATCGCCGCTCGCATCGGTGGATCACCACGTCCCGAAGCAGTCACCGCTGGTTTGGAAATCGCTATCAAGAGAGAACACGACAGCTATGTCATCTAACAAGCCCAACCCCCTCGCCGCCAAGCCCGGAACCAAGGGCGTTGACCCTCGTGGTCCACGCTTTGGCGCGACCATCACTTTGATCACCCTCACCGTGGAGTTGATCTTCCTGCTGGCAAACCCTGAGGCACTCTCCAGCAGCAACTCTCTGGCCCAGAACTTCGCCACCCCCGCAGGCATCCTGTTGACCTACATCACTGCCATCTTCGCAATCGGCGCATTCGCAGGCATTGCGAAGCACCCCTATGGCGCTATCTTCAAGGCCGTGGTTCGCCCCCGCCTGTCGGCTCCCACTGAGCTCGAAGATCCCAAGCCACCCACATTCGCTCAGCTGATTGGCTTCATCATTTCTTTGGCAGGTTTGGTCTTTGCTGTGTTGGGTCTGACCACTGGAGCAATCGTTGCCGTGGCATTCGCCTTTGTGGCAGCCTTCCTCAACTCAGTATTTGGCTACTGCCTCGGCTGCCAAATCTATGTGTTGCTGGTGCGCGCCGGTATCGTGGGACGCGGAAGCGCTTCCGCCTAACTCACACTTTTTCGAGCCACGGCCGCTTCCTGAATTGGAGGCAGTCGTGGCTCGTTCGTTAACCGTGCTCATAGCGGGTGGTACCGGCATGATCGGAACTGCACTGACGGCTGAGCTCAAGAGTTCCGGCCACAAAGTACTTCTACTTTCTCGATCTTCTGGTTCTAACCGCATCCTGTGGAACCCCGAGTCTGCACCCTTGGACCTTGACGCAATTGCGGCGGAGTACGGTGCTGTCGATGCCATTGTGAACCTTGCAGGTTCTTCGATTAGCAAGATGCCATGGACTGCCAAGACCAAGCACGGAATTCTTTACTCACGCTTAGCAGCAACAACCACCATCGTGGATGCAATAGAAACGGCCACAAAGAAACCACAGGTGCTCATCAATGGTTCAGCTGTGGGTTTCTATGGCAACCGCGACAATGAAGTCCTGACAGAGCAATCACTCCGTGGCGATGGTTTCCTCTCTGATGTTGTGGTCTCGTGGGAAGCAGCAGCACAGCCAGCTGAAAAGTACACCCGTGTTGCCTATGCACGCACCGGTTTAGTTCTTGGCAAGAAGGGTGCCCTAGGTCCGCTGCGGCTTCTTAATTCTTTCTTTGTTTCAGGCCCGCTTGCTGGCGGTAAAGACTGGTGGCCCTGGATCAGTCTGCGCGATGAAGCCCGCGCACTGGCATTCCTCATTGAGAACGAGATCTCCGGTCCGGTCAACCTCGTTGCTCCCAACCCCGCAACGTCTGGAACCCTCATGAAAGCACTGGCGAAGCTCATGAGCCGTCCCTATTGGTTCCCCGCACCCGGCTTCGCTATCTCCCTCGTATTGGGGCAAGCAGGTCGTGAACTACTTCTTTCCAGCCAAAAGATCTCTCCTGAAGTTCTATTAAGTTCAGGTTTCACTTTCCTCGATTCAGACGTATCGGAAGGTCTGCACTCAGCACTGAGATAACGTGGAGGCATGGGTGTACGCATCGAAAAAATTGACCTCCCTGGCTTTGGTGTTCGTCACGACGTCGTGACGCAAGCTGGCCAGCACATTGGTGTCCTGAGCTTCCGCGACGGTCACCGTGAAGTTGCTCTTTATGACCCCGAAGATCCAGACGCCATTCTCGGCTCTGTCGCTCTGACCGGTGATGAGGCAGCAGCACTCTCCGACCTGCTCGGCCATGCTGCACTGCTGAGCCAGCTCTCTGGCTTGGGGAGCGGAACAATTGGTCTCTTCACCGAGCAGCTTGTCCTGCCAGCAGATTCCCGTTTCCTTGATCGCCCCCTCGGTGACACGCAAGCACGCACTAAGACTGGAACATCTATCGTTGCCATCTTGCGCGGCAAAGATGTCATTCCTTCGCCAACCCCCGCAGAAATCCTCCGCTTGGATGATCTCATCGTTGCGGTAGGTACTCGCGAAGGTCTCGACAAGCTCGACAAACTTCTGGCGCACAGTCAGGTCTAGGTATGCACGACGAGACCTGGATGCTGATTGAGGTAGGAGCATTGCTCCTGGGCCTCAGTCTGCTCGGGCGCCTCGCCATCAAGTTCGGTCAATCCCCTATCCCCCTCTACATGACGGCGGGGTTGGTATTTGGCTCCGGTGGCATTCTTCCCTTGCAGGCAAGTACTGACTTCCTCAGCTCAGGAGCTGAGCTCGGAGTCGTGCTGTTACTTGTCATGCTCGGTTTGGAATATTCACCCACAGAGTTGGTGGGCAACCTCAAGTCATCTGCTCGGGCAGGTATTTGGGACGGACTACTCAATGCCATCCCTGGCGCTGTGTTTGCTTTGGTCTTGGGTTGGGGACCTATCGCTGCCCTCGCCATGGCAGGTGTGACATGGGTTTCGTCCTCCGGTGTCATTGCAAAGGTCCTCAGAGACTTGGGTCGCTTGGGTAACCGCGAAACGCCGATTGTTCTCTCTGTCCTCGTGCTCGAGGACTTAGCCATGGCGTTCTACCTGCCCATCCTCTCGGCTGTTGTTATTGGTGCCAGCTTGCTCCAGGGAGCAATCACTGTGGCGATCGCAGTCGGCTCGGTTTCCGTAGTGCTCTATCTGGCCGTTCGCCACGGAAAGAAGCTCTCCCGCATCTTCCACTCAGAACAGCCTGAAACCCTGTTGATGGGTGTTCTAGGACTCACCATGTTGGTGGCTGGTCTCGCCTCAGAAGTACAGGTCTCCGCAGCTGTAGGTGCATTCTTGGTGGGCATCGCACTATCTGGTCAAGTTGCCCACAACGCTGAGAAGCTACTTGCTCCCCTGCGTGATCTCTTCGCAGCTATCTTCTTCGTCTTCTTTGGTCTCACGACGAACCCCGCAGACATTCCTGAAGTCTTCTTCCCTGCGCTGATCCTCGCTGTGGTCACCATGAGCACCAAGGTGCTCACCGGTTATCTGGCAGCAAAACGAGCAGGTATCGGTCGCCCAGGTCGATGGCGTACTGGACTAGCTCTGATGCCACGTGGTGAGTTCACTGTCATCATTGCTGGTCTCGCCGTCTCTGCCGGCGTTCAGCCACTGATTGCACCACTTGCTGCTACCTACATGCTCATCACCGTGATCTCAGGACCTGTCCTGGCACGCATCACGGACACTGCTTGGTTCAAGCAGCAGATGAAAGCAGCAGCTAAGCGCGAGGGTGCGCTTGCTGGTAGCTCGACGTCAGTCGCTCCATAGAGACGTGAGTGTAAATCTGAGTCGTGCCCATGCTGGCGTGACCAAGCATTTCCTGCACAATACGCAGGTCTGCACCGCCATCAAGTAAATGCGTTGCTGCGGTGTGACGCAGTGCATGCGGACCAGCAGGTCCGCTGCCACCTAAGGGTTCAAGAAGCGACGCAACGAGTCCATACACGGCACGCGTACTGAGTTTGCCGCCACGTGCTCCAACAAAGAAAGCCACGGTCGCAGGCTTGCCTTCAACCAAGTTCTTCCGCGAACGAGTGAGATAGTCCGTAATCGCAGAAGCTGCCGGAATGCCGAATGGGACAACCCGTTCTTTCGAACCCTTACCCATCACTCGGACAGTGAGGCGATCGAGGTCGACGTCTCCCATATTCAATCCCACTAGTTCTGACACTCGCAGTCCTGAGGCATAGAGCAGTTCAATGAGGGCGAGATCTCGCAGGGCAAGCGGTTCACCTTCACTGGCGTTGTCGACGAGGTGTTCAAAGATTTCGTCGAGTTGAGGCATCGAAATAACTCGAGGTAGGGATTGATCCGCTTTGGGCGACTTGAGTCTGGCTCCGGCATCATTCTCAGAAATACCCTGTCGTCGCATCCACGCTGTGAAGCTTCGAACACTGGCCGAACGCCGTGCGAGTGTTGTCTTACTCAGTCCAGTTTGAGCAGATTCATAAAGCCAGTCTCGGAGGAACTCGAGGTTGATTCCCTCCAGAGTTTTCACATTCCGACGTTCGGCATAGCTCGCCAGATCTCTGAGGTCTGACGAATACGCCTTGATGGTGTGCTCGGAATAGCCACGCTCAGCGCCCAGATAGGCGATGAAGCCGTCTAGGGCACTCTCAAGCTGCATAGGTTCAAGAATGCCTCACTCTTGTGCTTCTGCACGCTCTGACTCGCTTAGAGCTGGTGGCTGGCCAGGCAGCAGCTCCAACATCTCTGAAGCTGTCGTGACGCAGACGGCGTCATATTCACGCAGCAATCTATGACACCCAGCTGAAGCAGCGCTGGTTACTGGACCAGGAACAACTCCGAGAGGTCGCCCCAATGTTGCGGCATGGTTTGCCGTGTTGAGAGAGCCCGAGCGCCACCCTGCTTCCATCACTACGGTGGCCTGGCTGGAAGCAGCGATCAAACGATTGCGCAACAGAAACCTCCACTTCGTGGGCGCATACCCACAAGGGGCTTCTGCGAGCACCACGCCAGATTCCATGATCCTGCCCAATAGGGCATCATGCCCGCTGGGATAGAAGCGATCCACTCCACCAGCAAGAAATGCCATGGTTGTTCCACCCACTGCCAACGCTGATCGATGGGCCATGCCATCGATGCCGTATGCGGCACCAGAAACAATCGACACCCCAGATTCAGCAATGGCAGAAACGGTCTCCATCGTCACATGTTCGCCATATCCGGTTGAAGCACGTGAACCGACAACGGCAAGAGAATTCTCAAAGTTACGAAGCGCTGAGTATTGGCCACGACCCCAGAGAACCAATGGTGCATGCATCCCCAAATCGTTGAGCCCCTCAGGCCATAGTTCTTGTTCAGGAGTGATGAGAAATGCTCCAAGTTTGGCCGCATGCGCCACCGCATTCAGCGCATCTCCTGAATTGAGCCGCGGTAGCCATCGAGCAATACCCTCGGCGAGATCTTCCTCGAACTGAGCTGGTTCAATCTCAAGTTCATCGAATTCTTCGTATTCCTTGACGATCTCATCAGCACGGAAATGATCAATAAGAAACTGGAGCGCCCGCTCTGGCCCAAAGATACTGATGAGTCGACCGGCGACCCTGTCGCCCGGTTCAATTAATGTGCTCCAAGCGGCACGAGCAAACCCTGTTGCCAGCTGTTCTTGTGTCATTTCGCCCGGCATCACCTGCTGCATGTTCTCTTCAACAGCCAGGCTGGGCAATCCACAAATTGTTGTCATGATGACCTCCGAAGAGAATCATCAACTCAACACAGGATCATGAACCCATAGAGAAACTTAGATGTGGCCGAGTTCACTCCGCCACAACTGTGGAGGACTACTCGTCGAGAGCGAGTTCCTTCGGGAGTTCAAACTCCTTTGAGGAGAGCTCCTCAACGTTCACATCCTTGAACGTCAATACACGCACGCTCTTGACGAATCGGTCAGCGCGGTAGACATCCCAAACCCAGACGTCACTCATTGTGAGTTCAAAGTAGAAATCATGTTCAGCATCGATGCGCTTCACGTCGACCTCGTTGGCGAGATAGAAACGACGTTCCGTCTCGATCACATAGGAGAACTGACCAACAACATCACGGTATTCGCGGTAGAGCGCAAGCTCGGCCTCGCGGTCGTAGTCGTCGAAGTCTTCTTCATCCATGGTGAGTCAATCCTACGTCTAAGAGTTGAACTCTTACTTCACCCAACTAGCACGGTGATAGGGAGTCAACCCGATGGTCTTGATTGCTTCCAAGTGCACGGCAGCGCCATAACCCTTGTTCGATGCCCAGCCATATTCAGGGTGCTGGGTATCGAGTGAAACCATGAGCTCATCACGGGTCACTTTCGCCACAATGGATGCCGCGGAAACAACAGCACAATCCTGGTCGGCCTTGACCCGAGTAATGACCGGAAGTTTGCTCGATAGGGCAGGGTTCAACCAATCGTGCGCGCCATCAAGGAGCACTGTTGCTTCTCCAACCGGGATACCTGCTTCATGGAGTTGGATGAGCGCCCTGCGCGCGGCAAGCCCCAAACATGCCGTGATGCCTAGTTCATCTATCTCGGCAGCTGACGCCTCTCCCACGGCCGTGGGAGCCCAGTCACGAACTTCGGGGAACAACGAGATGCGCTTCTTTTCAGAGACAAGCTTGGAATCACGCAGACCCGCTGGAAACTCTGTAATTCCAGGTCTCAGTGCGCACACTCCCACCATGACCGGTCCGGCCATCGCTCCACGACCGACTTCATCGATACCGATGATGAGCGTGGAGCCCGAAGCAAAAAGTTCCTGCTCGACTTCGAGGGTGGGTTCAGCAGGCATGAAAATTACTTTGTGGTTGTGGCGTCAGGAACGTCAGCGAAGACTTCGGGGTAGTTGGAGAGCCAACCCCAGTGACTCATGGGCCAGCTCAAGACAAACGCTCGTCCCACAACATTGTCCATCCCGACGAAACCGCCACCGGGCTTATCAGTGTTGTAGCGAGAGTCTTTGGAGTTGTATCGGTTGTCGCCCATCACAAAAAGTGAGTTCTCGGGAACTGTGACGTTGAAGTCGATAGCTGAAGCCCGAGTCTCCCCCGCAGGAATGGTGATGTATGGCTCAGAGATGGGAACACCGTTGACAATGATTTTGCCGTCTGCAGAGCAGCACTGAACCGTGTCACCTGGCAAACCAATCACTCGCTTGATGAGGTGATCATTGCTATCTGGCGAAGCTAGACCAAAAAGCGAAAGAACCCATTCGGTTCCGGCTTGGATTCCCGTGACCTCCACAGGAGGTCTGGCGGGAAGCCAGCCACCAGGATCTTTGAACACCACGATGTCACCGTGGTCCACCGCAACTGCCTTGGGAACGAGCTCATTGACGATGACACGGTCATCGATCTGGAGGGTTTGCTCCATTGAAGAAGAAGGAATAAAGAACGAACGAACAAGGAACGTCTTGACCAGGAAAGAGACCAGGATCGCAATTCCAAAGATGACAAGAACATCACGCAGAAACAGCAACACCGAGCGCATGGGGGCTCGTCGTGTGGGTGGTGCATCTGTCATGAATGTGTATCTCTCTTCTGCTTCTCAAGTCTAGGTTGCGCATTCCGACAAAAGCCTGAGTGGTGCATAAGAAACACCGCAGGGAAAACAAAAGACCCCCGGGAGAACCGGGGGTCTGATGGGAAGTCGACTTAGAAGTCGCGCTTCTCTTTGATCTTTGCCTTCTTACCGCGGAGGTTGCGCAGGTAGTAGAGCTTCGCACGACGTACGTCACCACGTGAGACGAGCTCAATGTGGTCGATAACGGGCGAGTGAACGGGGAACTTACGCTCCACGCCTACCTGGAAGGAAACCTTACGAACGGTAAAGGTCTCGCGAACGCCTTCACCGGAGCGACCGATAACAACACCCTGGAAAACCTGGATACGAGAGCGGTTACCTTCGATGATGTTTACGTGAACCTTTACGGTGTCACCGGCGCGGAATTCTGGAATGTCGCTACGCAGCGATGGTGCGTCTACAGCGTCAAGAATGTGCATGATTTATCTCAATCTGTACAAGCCACAGGTCTCATACGTGAATGATGAAAAGTAATTGTGCTGTGTTGTAAGTCTCAGTGCCCCCTGTGGCAGGGTAAGACCAACGGCACAAGATTCAATTCTGCCAGAGATTTACTCAGGAAGTAAATCGGGGCGAATAGCTTTGGTGCGTTCTAGCTGCTGTTCGTGACGCCATGTGGCAATTGCGCCATGGTTTCCTGAAAGCAATACAGGTGGAACTTCCAATCCACGCCACTCGGCAGGCTTGGTATAGCTGGGATATTCCAGCAATCCGTCTTCGTGACTTTCTTCCACCAAAGACTCAGGATTGCCCACCATGCCTGGAATCAAGCGGCCTACGGCCTCAATCATGGCCAGAGACGCTACTTCCCCGCCGTTGAGCACGTAGTCCCCCAGCGAAATGGGGCGCACTCGAATGCGGCTAGCAAAGTGATCGCTCACACGCTGGTCAATACCTTCGTAACGGCCACAGGCGAAGATGAGCTGCTCTTCTTCAGCCAGTTCTTTCGCTACAGCCTGAGTGAACTGCTCCCCCGCAGGTGAAGGCACAATCAGCACAGGTGTCTTGGAGCTTTCGGGATCCGCCAGAATCGCATCCAGAGTGTCACCCCAGGGCTCAGGCTTCATCACCATGCCGGCTCCGCCCCCATAAGGAGTGTCATCGACGGTACGGTGCTTGTCGGTGGTCGCATCACGCAGGTCGTGCACGCGGGTGTCAATCAAGCCAGACTGTCGTGCCTTGCCTAGGAGTGAAACATCGAGAGTGCCGAAGAACTCCGGAAAGATCGTGACGATGTCGATGCGCATTTAAGCCTCGGAGGAGCCCTCAGTAGGAGTTTCGTCATCCTCGTCTTCAGGAAGCTCTTCGAAGAGTCCGCCCGGAGGAGTCAGGGTCACAATGCCCTTGTCGATGTCAACCTCGGGAACGATGGCCTTGACGAAAGGAACCATGACATCGCCGTTTGCAGTCTTGATCACCAATAGGTCCTGCGCAGGGAAGTGATCCACACGAGCAACTGTTCCCACTTCAACTCCGTCACGCACAGCCTTGAGGCCAGTGAGCTGGTGGTCATACCAGGCTTCGGGATCATCAGGAAGGACAGTGGTGTCGTGCTCAACCCAGAGGATGGCCTTGATCAAAGACTCTGCCGCAGTGCGGTCGGGAACATCCTTGAAGAAAGCTACGGGGTGGCTGTTGTACCAGCGAAGTTCGATCAGCTCAATGTTCTTGCCGTGCCAGGGAGATTCTTCCGGCACCTGAACAGAGAAAATGGCCCCGGGAACAAAGCGCTTCTCGGGCTCATCTGTATAGAGCTCGACCTTGATAGCACCTTTGAGGCCGTGGGCCTTGGTGAGACGACCTACGCGAAGTTGGGTCTGTCTAGATTCAGCGGTCACTTTAAGCGTCGGTGTCGACGACGTCGACACGAACGTTGCGACCATCAGCCAGGGCGTTCACAACAGTGCGAATGGCCTTGGCAGTGCGGCCTGAACGGCCAATAACGCGGCCAAGGTCCTCGGGGTTCACATGAACCTCGAGGACCTCACCACGATTGTTCGAACGCACAGCAACCTTCACGTCATCGGGGTTCTCTACGATGCCCTTGACGAGGTGCTTGACTGCTGATGCGAGCATGTTGGTTAGGCCTGTTCCTCGCCAGCTGCTTCTTCAGCAGCCTCAACGATTTCCTCAGCCTCGGCAACAACCTCAGCTGCTACCTCTTCAACAACAGCTTCAGCTACAGCCTCTTCGACGATTGCTTCAGCAACTGCCTCGACTACTGCTTCTTCAACTGCTGCTTCAACAGCGGCCTCTACGACGGCTTCTTCAGCAGCTTCAACAGCTGCCTCTTCCTTCTTAGGTGCCTTCTCAGTCTTGGGTACGAGAACTGGCTTCTTCTTGGTGTCGACAACGAATGCAGCCTTGGGCTCAGCAACCTTGATGGTGCTCTTTGCATTCTTGTCGCCCTTGAAGATTCCCCAGTCACCGGAGAGCTTCAGAAGTGCTTCTACCTGCTCGGTTGGCTGTGCGCCAACGGAGAGCCAGTACTGAGCACGGTCTGACTTGACCTCGATGAACGAAGGGTTCTCGGTGGGGTGGTACTTACCGATCTCCTCGATAACACGACCATCGCGCTTGGTGCGCGAGTCGGCTACGACGATGCGGTAGTAAGGTGCACGGATTTTACCCATGCGCTTCAAACGAATTTTGACAGCCACAATTCTCCTGTGAGTGATGTGTAACGGATGAACTGACGACCGTGAGCGTGGGGGCACACTCGGTACAAGCTCTAAGGGTTTCGGCACATATCTGATTAGAGGGTCGGATATGAGTCGAACTCGACTTCCTATTCTGGCAGGTTTGAGCCCTAATTGGCTAATCGAGAGGGAAAATCAGCAGGTATGTTTGAAGAAACCAGTCCAGGAGAGAAATGAACAGACCCCACTACCAAGTGATGTGCACCTGGGGGCTCTCAGGTTCACAACGGTTAAGCGTGAACCCTGATGTTGTGATTTGGGTTAATGCACTGTCTCAATCAGCGCCTCTCCCCCTCCAACTGGATTCATTCCCCGGGGACAGCAAGGTCTTGGTCGGCTCATACTTTGATGCGTTTGCGGTTGCAGATTGGGTGGCAAACTACCAATTAGAGCAACAAAGACGGGTCATTGTGTTGATTGTCTGCTCAGATGCAGAAACACACAATGTGGCAGATGAGCTAGCTGCCGGAGCGATCATTGAACGACTCGCACAACAAGGCCTCGATGCCATGAGCCCCGAAGCTGCAGTTGCAAATGCTGCCTTTAGTCAGCTTCGAAATGCGGCAGCTCACCTCATCGCCGCTTCAGAGCAAGCTCAAAACATAACTCTCAGAGATGATGAGCTTGTACTCAATGAATCACTCACGTCTGCAGATGTGAGAGTGCTGAGGTAATACTTATTCGGCCTCAAAGTTGAGAGCTATAGAGTTCATGCAGTAACGGTCACCCGTCGGAGTTCCAAAACCGTCAGGAAAAACGTGACCTAAGTGTGAACCACACCCCGCACAGAGGACCTCGGTTCGGATCTGACCCAGACTTGCATCTTCACGAAGTTCAACAGCTTCTGGACGAACAGATTCATAGAAGCTAGGCCAGCCACAGCCGGAATCGAACTTGGTTCCTGCTTTGAATAGCTCATTTCCACACGCCTTACAGGTGTAGAGACCTGCACGCTTTTCATCCAAGAGCTCACCTGTCCAAGGTCGCTCGGTTGCAGCTTGACGCAGCACCGCGAACTCTTCCGCACTGAGTTCAGCGCGCCACTGGTCTTCGGACTTATCTACTGAATAGCTCATTGCTTCTCCTGGATGAGTTAATTAGCCCTTGCCCAGCATCTTCTGCAGAGCTTCGAGTTCTTCAGGGCTTGGACCGCCTGCAGTGCCTTGGTTACCCAGGCCAAAACCGCCACCATTTCCGGGCTTGACTCCACCGGCAGCAAGTGCAGCGTTTTCCTGAGCACGCTTGGCAGGGTTTCCAGACTTGGAGCCCTTCTTCTTAGCAACCTGCTTCTTGCCACCGTGACCCATAGCACCCATGGGGCCCATGCCGGGAATCTGAGGCATTCCACCCTTTGCAACGGTCTTCATCATCTTGGCGGCCTGCTCAAAGCGGTTAACCAGCGCGTTGACCTCGGTCACGGTCATACCGGAACCCTTGGCAATACGTAAGCGGCGTGAACCGTTGAGAAGCTTGGTGTTCTGACGCTCAGCCTTCGTCATCGATTGGATGATGGCTTCGGTTCGAACGAGTTCCTTCTCATCGAAGTTCTCGAGCTGCTCCTTCATGGCGCCTGCACCAGGAAGCATGCCGAGCATCTTCTTCATGGAGCCCATGTTCTTGAGCTGCTGCATCTGCTTGAGGAAGTCCTCAAGGGTGAAGGAATCGGTGGCGAACTTCTCTTGAAGTTGAGCCGCTTCCTTCTCATCGAACGCTTCTTGCGCCTGCTCGATCAGGGTGAGGATGTCACCGAGGTCGAGAATACGGCTGGCCATGCGGTCTGGGTAGAAAGGCTCGAAGTCTTCAAGGTTTTCACCCGTGGAGGCAAACATGATGGGGCGTTCGGTCTCAGAAACTACAGAGAGGGCAGCACCACCACGGGCGTCACCGTCAAGCTTGGTGAGCACAACACCCGTGAAGTCCACGCCTTCTTGGAAGGCCTGTGCTGTGGCAACAGCATCCTGGCCGATCATGGCGTCAATAACAAAGAGAACTTCGTCAGGGTTGGTGGCCTTACGAATATCCGCTGCCTGCTTCATCAGCTCAGCATCAACACCCAGGCGTCCGGCGGTGTCAATGATGACTACGTCGTATTGCTTGTCGTTGGCAAACTTGATGGAATCTTTCGCGACCTTGACCGGATCTCCCACGCCATTTCCTGGCTCGGGTGAGTAGACAGCCACTCCGGCGTTCTTACCGACAACCTCGAGCTGTTGAACAGCGTTGGGACGCTGGAGGTCACAAGCGACCAGAAGTGGCGTGTGCTTGTCCTTGGCGAGGTATTTGGCTAGCTTTCCTGCCAGGGTCGTTTTACCTGCACCCTGCAAACCAGCCAACATGATGATGGTCGGCGGCTTCTTGGCGAATTCAAGACGACGCTGTGCACCACCAAGGATGGTGACGAGCTCTTCGTTCACGATCTGAACAACCTGCTGGGCAGGGTTCAAAGCCTTGTTGACCTCGTCGCTGAGGGCACGTTCACGAACATCGTTCGTGAACTTCTTGACCACATTGAGCGAGACGTCGGCGTCCAGCATGGCGCGACGAATCTCGCGCAGAGTGCCGTCTACATCTGCGGGGGAAAGTTTTCCCTTACCGCGGAGGTTTTTGAGGGACTCAGTAAGACGCGTGGAGAGTGTGCCGAAGGTTGCCATAACCCCTCTAGCCTAGCCAACGAGCTGGGCTGCGAAGGCGTGTGGCGTGAAGCCCATCAAGTCATTGATGCCTTCGCCATTACCCACCAGCTTCACCGGAATACCTGTGCGCTCCTGAACGGCAAGAACAAAGCCACCCTTGGCAGAGCCATCCAGCTTGGTGAGAACCAATCCGGTCACACCAGCGTGCTCAAGGAAGGCTTCTGCCTGAGAGAGACCGTTCTGGCCTGTTGTGGCATCTAGAACCAGAAGAACCTCAGAAATAGGGGCCTGCTTCTCAATCACGCGGCGGATCTTGGAAAGTTCATCCATCAGACCACTCTTGGTCTGGAGGCGACCGGCGGTGTCGATAATGACTATCTCGGTGCCCTTGTTGATTGCCCATTCAATGGTTTGGTAGGCCACTGCAGAAGGATCCTGACCTTCCATCTGGGGCTTGACAACATCTACCCCGGCACGCTCTGCCCAGGTTGCGAGCTGATCAACAGCGGCAGCACGGAACGTGTCTGCTGCACCAACCACAACGCTCTTGCCGGCGTTAGAGATGTATTTGGCCACCTTGCCAATGGTGGTGGTCTTACCCACACCGTTGACCCCTACAACCAAAATCACAGCAGGACGTTCACTGAGCTTGAGGGTGGTGTCGAATTTGTTCAGGCGGTCTTCGATTGCTTCACGCAACAAACGAATGAAGTCATCGGGGTCTGTGGTGCCAAACTTGGCCACATTGGCACGCATGACTTCGATGAGCTCATCGGTGATATCGGGGCCAAAGTCAGCAGCAAGAAGGGTTTCTTCCAGCTCTTCCCACATGTCCTCGTCGATAGCTGCGCGACGAGGAACTTTGGCAGCAGGCTTTGCCTTTGCAGGCTTTGTAGCCACTACTGGAGCTGGAGCAGGCTGTGCAATGACTGTCTCTTCGACAACTTCGTGAACAGGCTCTGGCTCAGCCACGACTTCAGGTTCAGGAGTTGGCTCAGGAACTACCTCAGTAATGGGTTCCGGAACAACAACGTCAGGCTCAGCAACTGGCTCAGCAACTGGCTCGGCTACTGGCTCGGCTACTGGCTCAGGTTTTACTTCAGCAACTGGTTCTTCAACGACAACATCGACAGGCTCAACAACCTTGTCAGGTGCGGGCTTCTTTTCTGCCTTGGGCTTGTCAACAACTGCTTTAGGTGCAGGTGCTACCTCGCGCTCAACCTCTTCATTTCGAGGAAGCGAGGGGACATCGTCAAAGATGTCCTCGACTGTGTCATCTGCGTCACCGCGCGCAAAGAGCCCTTTGAGCTTGGCGCCTAGCGACCAGCGTGATTTTTCAGCCATAGATACAGCGTATTAGGCGCCTTGGAGATACTGTGCCACGACGTGGGGAACGTAGGGACGAACATCTCCACCGAGCGAGGCAACCTGACGCACCAGTGAGCTGGAAACGTAGGAGTGGCCAGGCTCTGGCATGAGGAAAATGGTCTCCATGCCGGCCAGGTTACGGTTCACCATAGCCATGGGAGTTTCGTAGGAAATGTCGAGCTGGGTACGAATGCCCTTGATCAAGACGGTTGCGCCCACGTCAGAGCAGTAGTCCACGAGAAGACCCATACTCCAGGATGCGACAACGACGTTGTCACTCAAGCCTGCTTCTTCGATTGCTTCTTCGATCAACGTGACACGTTGAGCAATCGGGAGCAGCGCATGCTTATCCGGGTTGTGCACCACGACAACGTGAACTTCATCGAAGAGCTTTGTTGCTCGAGCAATGACATCCATGTGACCGAGGGTGATCGGGTCAAACGAACCAGGGACTACGGCGATCCTGCGCATGTCTCCACCCTACGCACCAAACAGGCGTCTGGGCAGGCAAAATGCTAGTTTTTGTCCAAGAAATCGCGTTCACTTTCACTGAGTCGACGCGAGATGGCCTGAGCAAGCACTGGGTGGCCAGCAAATCCTGGATCTGAGGCAAGAATCTCTGCAGCCGCATCACGGGCATCCATGATGACATCGCCATCTCGTGCTGCGCGAAGTAACCGCAGGGATGAGCGCCCACCGGACTGGCTCGTGCCCAGCACGTTACCTTCACTGCGCAGCTCAAGGTCAATTCGAGCCAGCTCAAAACCATCAGTGGTGCTTGCCACTGCCTCCACGCGTTCATAAGCATTAGTTCCAGGCTGGGCATGGGTCACAAACAGTGCCAGACCGGGCACTCCCCCTCGTCCCACACGTCCACGGAGCTGGTGCAATTGAGAGACGCCGAATCGGTCGGCATCCATCACAACCATGGTGGAGGCGTTGGGCACGTCCACGCCCACTTCAATGACGGTGGTGGCGACAATGACATCGATGTCGCCTGCGGAGAAGGCCTGCATGACTGCGTCCTTGTCATCGCTGCTCATCCGGCCATGCAATTCTGCAATGCGGCGCTTGCTCAGTAAGGGGTGCTCACGCACCAGCGCAGAAATGGACTCAACTGAAGCTTTCTCTGGCTTCACAACTTCTGGATCGAGTTCAATGTCATCTTCGACGAGAGCGTCAAGGTCATCTTCGGGTGCCCCTGCGGCATCGATGGCAGGGCAGACCACAAAGGCTTGCCTGCCAGCAACAAGTTCTTCCTCGACACGTTCCCACACCCGTGAAATCCAGGTGGGGTGTTCGGCGAGCGCAACAGCATGACTGGTGATTCCGGCACGGCCTGCAGGCAACCCTGCAATGACAGAGACATCAAGGTCTCCAAAGACCGTCATTGCCACGGTGCGGGGAATGGGCGTTGCGGTGAGGACAAGGACGTGAGGGGTGAGTTCTGTCTTCACGCGCAGTGCCTGACGTTGCTCAACACCAAAGCGGTGCTGTTCATCGACAACAACGAGGCCTAAGTCAAAGAACTCGACTTTGTCGCTGAGTAGAGCATGTGTGCCAATGACAATGCGTGCCTGTCCAGAGACTGTGCGCAGCAGTGCCTGGCGCTTGGCAGCAGCGGGGAGCTGTCCTGTAATCAACGTAGGCATCAGCGCAGCAGAGAGATCAGGCCCCAACATATTCGTAATGGAGCGCAGGTGCTGGGCTGCCAGAACTTCTGTAGGCGCCAGCAAGGCTGCCTGGCCGCCAGAGTCGGCCACCTGCAGCATTGCTCGCAGCGCCACCAACGTCTTCCCTGATCCCACCTCCCCCTGAACAAGTCTGTTCATGGGGTGAGTTGATTGCAGGTCTTCTGCTATCTCGGCACCGGTCGTGAGCTGATCCTCGGTGAGCGTAAAGGGCAGGCGCGCATCGAGTTGTTCGAGATAACCACCTACCTTGGGCGCTCGAGGGGTTGCTGCCTGAGCTTTGGCTTTTGCCCGCTGGTCCAGCAGGGTTGCCTGGAGCACAAAGGCTTCCTGGAAGCGGAGAGTATCTCTAGCCTTCTGCCAGTCTGAATCTGTCTCTGGCTGATGAATCTTGAGAATGGCCTCGTTCAAACTGAGCAGCTTGCGCTCATCCCTCACCTCTGCCGGAACAGGATCCGGAAGCTCAGCCCCTCCACGGACGGTGGCAAGCACAATCTCCATCACTTTGGCGATCTGCCAACTGGCTAGTGTGCTGGTGGCGGGATAGATCGGGATGGGCTGCAGTGCCCACTTGGCAGCATCTTTGTCGGCAGAGTCGCGCTCATCTTCACCATCGAAGAGTTCATAGTCCGGGTGGGCCAACTGCAGAGCACCGCGATAGGCACCCACCTTGCCGGCAAAGATTCCTCGTACCCCTGCCTTGAGGTCTTTTGCTCGCCATGCCTGGTTGAAGAAGGTCAGGGCCATGATGCCACCGGAGCGACCGTCAGTGATGCGCACTTCCAGAATAGATCCTTTACGCGCGCGCATCGGGCGCTCACGAACATCCAAAACTTCGGCCACGATGGTGACGTTCTCATTCAAAGGAACGTCATTGATTGCAGTGAGCTCGCCACGGCGGGCATAGCGTCTGGGATAGTGAGCAAGCAGGTCGCCTACAGTTCGAATGCCGAAGGCTTTCTTCAAAGCTCCCGCAGTCTTGCTGCCCACCACTGGCTCAAGTGCTGCATCGAGCAGGGCATCAGAGCTGGGCATACCCCCAGTTTATGGTCGGGGTCGGACTAGACCCTCGAGATCCAGTGGATAGTCGTTTCCCCATAGGCCTTGGACTTATCCAACTCGAGAAGAGCAGGAAGTTCAGGCAGTCCAGTTCTGGTGCTGCGTTCAAGGACGACCTCTGCATCCTCAGCAAGGTGTGGAACTAGAAGTTCAAGGGCGTGGGTCACCTCAGCCTCGCTGAGCTCATAGGGAGGGTCAATGAAGACGATGTCGAAGAGTTCTGATTGTGGGTTGCCCAGATATGCGGCTACCGAAGCAATCACCACTCGAGTGGAGAGCGCATCGAGCTTGCCGGCCCCACGAATGAGTTCTGCATTTTCTCGAAGAAGAGATCCTGCCTGAGGATTCTTCTCCACCATGGTCACGCTCACAGCACCGCGGCTTAGCGCTTCCAATGCCAGTGCACCAGTGCCGGCAAAGAGATCCAGCACACGGGCACCGTCGATCACATCTCGAGCTTCCAGCGCAGAAAAGATAGCTTCGCGCACGCGGTCACTTGTCGGACGCGTCCCGTTCTTGGGCACTTTGAGTTCACGCGAACCAGCAAAGCCAGAAATGATGCGGGTCACGAGAGTTCCCCATTCCAGCCGGTGTAGGGATTCCACCCATTCTCTGGAAGTGCACCTTCACCCATGTTCACGTGAGGCTTCTCGTCTTCAGCACAAGCCACCACGTGACCTAGTGGAGTAAATCCAGGAGGAAGAGCCACATCTGCTGGGAATGTCATAAGCAAGGCATGGTCTTCCCCGCCATAGAGAATGGCCTGGCGAGCACGAGCAGCATCAACACCAGCCTCAATACCCAGATGTGCTGCCAGATCATCCAGAGCACTCTCGTCGAGAACAATCACCACATCACTAGCCGCAGCAATACGCCCGGCATCCATGATGAGCGAGTCGGAGATATCCATGGCTGAAGTTGCACCACCAATAGAACCGGCAACTCCTTGAGAAATGGGAGGCCAGGGAGCGAGCTGAGCAGAAAGTAGCAATGGGTTCGTTGTTTCTTTCTCTCCCGCAAACAGCGCAGCTAAACCAAGTCCCGCAAGGCCGAGGCGGCCAGTGACCGCAACAATATCGCCGGGCTTGGCTCCTGAGCGAAGCAGTGGCTGACGGCCTTCTAGATCGCCGAATGCGGTGACGCTGATGGTAAGAGTGTTGGAGACCGACAAGTCTCCCCCAACCACACCGCAGCCTGGCGCAAGTTCGAGGCACGCATCGTGGAGACCTTCTGCAATCTGCTCCAAGAAAGATACTTCTGTGTCTTGTGGAGCAGCAATGGAAACCACCATGCCGGTTGGTCTAGCTCCCATGGCAGCAACGTCAGAAAGATTTGTGGCAGCTGCCTTGATGCCGAGTTGGTGAGGTGTAGACCACTCCAGGCGGAAGTCCGGACCGTGGACCATCATGTCGGTGGTGATGACAAAGCGGCCATCGGGAGCCTGCATTACAGCGCAGTCATCGCCGGGGCCCACGATTGTGAAATCGGATTGAGGTAGGCGAGGAAATATGCGAGCGAGGATCGCGGATTCGGACACATCTGCCACGGTCGCGTTCACAGGAATTTCACTCACCCTCTCACGGTAGCCTGAAGAGGATGAATATTCGCACTCGAGCACTCGCCTTCGGCACACTTTCTGCTGTGCTGGGGCTATCTTTGGTTGGTTGTGCTGGTCAAGTGCCCATGACCGCAGCTCCAGATGCGAATAATCCAGAATGCGCGAACGTCACGGTTCGCCTTCCCGACACGGTCGCAGAGCTCCCCAAACGCGAAACAAACGCTCAAGCTACAGGTGCATGGGGATCACCAGCTGCTGTGCTGCTGACCTGCGGTGTAGAAGTACCTGGCCCCTCGTTACTCCCCTGCGTCTCCATCAACGATGTTGACTGGATTGAGGACGATTCAGAAGCTCCGCTCTACCGCTACACAACCTATGGCCGCACTCCAGCCGTTGAGGTAGTCATCGATTCAGACGCCGTGAGTGGAACGACAACACTTGTGGATCTTGGCGCAGCCGTCAGTGTGCTTCCGAGCACGTCGAAGTGCACAGACCTCGCTGACGTCTTCAGCGCGAACTAAGTCTTAGTCTTCTGCGTGGTGGGCAAGTGCCACCTGGATGAGCTCATCAATGAGCTCGGGATAGCTCAGTCCTGTTTCCTGCCAGCATCTGGGGAACATCGAGATGGGCGTGAAACCTGGCATGGTGTTGATCTCGTTGAGCACGAAGCCGTCTTCGGTCAGGAAGAAATCAACACGGGCTAAACCAGCTCCATCGATAGCCTCAAAGGCACGGATACTCAAGCGCTGGAGTTCTGAAAGCTCGTCTGCACTCAGCGGAGCTGGGCAGACCAGGTCGATACCGTCAGCTCCGAGGTATTTAGCTTCAAAGTCATAGAACTCTCGGCCAGAAACGACAATCTCTCCCGCAACAGATGCACGTGCTGGCTGGCCAGGCATTCCCTGAAGCACAGCACATTCCACCTCGCGACCGACAATGCCCGCCTCGATCAGCACGTGATCATCTTCGAGGAACGCCGTGTCCATGGCAGCTGCGAACTGATCCCAGTTCGACACTTTCCCCACGCCCACGCTGGAACCAGCGCGTGCAGGCTTGATAAAGACAGGTAGCGGCATTTGTTCTGCCATGGCACGAATGGCCTGGGGACGCTTGTGCCAGTCATAACGCTTGATGGTGCGCCACGGAGCAACCTCAATACCTGCAGCTTGCAGAACAGTCTTGGTGAAGTGCTTGTCCATGCCCAGGCTTGAAGCGAGAACCCCGGAACCGACATAAGGCAGACCAAACAGCTCCAGCATTCCTTGGATGGTGCCATCTTCTCCAAATGGTCCATGCAAAATGGGGAATACAACGTCCACGTTGCCCAGTGAGCGATCGACGCCATCACCAGAAACCCAGAGCTCACTGGAGTCGGCTGATTCTGGCCAGATAATTCTGGTGCCATTGTCTTCAACTTCTGGCAACTGGCCAGGGCGAAGAACGTAGTCGTCAGGGTTAGCGCTGGCTAACGTGAATGCACCGTCTTTTGTGATGCCGATAGGCACCACGTCATAACGGTCAGTGTCAATCGCCTGAAGGACTCCCCGGGCTGTCGCGCAGCTGATTGAATGCTCGCTTGAGCGCCCCCCAAACAACACCGCCACCACGAGCTTGGTAGTCATCGAGGCTCCTTTCGCCCTGAGGCTCATCCGTATCCGTTGTGAGGTGAGGTGCAATGTCCTTGGGGTCGAGCGTACCCGCCAAAACCTGGCTCACCTGCTCGACAATAGGCATGTCTACTTCACGAGCACGAGCAAGTGTCAGCACTGGAGCAACCGAGGCGAGACCTTCAGCGGTTTGCTGCATCTGGTTGGTGACTTCCTTGAGGGTGTAACCCTGACCGAGAAGGCGTCCTGCAGTGTTGTTACGCGACAGAGGAGACTCGCAGGTAGCAATGAGGTCACCCAGGCCAGCAAGTCCTGCCAGGGTTTCTGCCTGTGCTCCGTATGCAACAGCGAAGTCAGTCATTTCGGCCAAACCACGGGTGATGATTGAGGCCTTGGTGTTGTCGCCATAGCCCACACCATC
>NZ_CAKZII010000145.1 GCF_936931525.1 uncultured Aurantimicrobium sp. | reverse complement strand
ATTTTGGGCGAAGACGGCACCGTCATTGACCTCAAGGGTGGCATTGCCCGTGTCGTGGGTCAGCTTGATATCGGCTATGTCTATGTAGACGGCTCCAGCGTCGGTGAGATTACGGATAACGATCTGAAGGATCGCCGCATCCTTGCTGAAGAGGGCTTCATCTCGATCATCGTGGTCGTTGATCCTGCCACCGGCAAGATCATCGTCGGACCAGAGATTCACGCAAAGGGTTTCGCAGAAGATGATGCTGTGTTTGATGACATCAAGCCAGCCATTGCTAAGGCATTGCAGGAGGCGGCTCACAACGGTGTTCGTGACGCACATTCCTTACAGCAGGTCATTCGTCGCACAGTTGGGCAGTGGGTTTCTAAGAGCTACCGTCGCCGCCCGATGATTATTCCTCTGGTCATCGAAGCCTAAATTCATCGAATAAGTAGTCGACGCGTGTCGATGATTTCGTTTAGGCTATGCATGTGACCTCGATGAAGAAGCCTAAACAAGCCACCCGCGCAGATGTTGCGCGCATGGCTGGCGTTTCCGAGAGCACAGTGAGCTATGCCCTCACCGGCGTTCGCCCCATTAGTGACGATACGCGTGAGCGTATTGAAGATGCCATGAAGACTTTGGGCTATGTTCCCAACGCCATGGCACAAGCTTTGGCGAGCAAAAAGTCAGGATTGCTTGCCCTGTTGTTCCCCGTGGGGGAGCGCGGCTTTGGCGAGACCGACTTCGAGTATGTGCAGGCAGCAACCGAAGCGGCAGCCGAAGATGGTTACCAATTATTGTTGTGGCCCAACGCTGTTGAAGATACAGCTTCGCTAAAGAAGATTGTGGCGCAAGGCCTCGTCGAGGGTGTTCTCTTGATGGAGGTCAGGTCTCACGACCCTCGCGTTGAAGTGTTGCTAGAAAGCGGTACTCCGTTCTGCCTCATCGGTCGAACCGATGATTCCCAAGACTTGACCTACGTCGATGCGGACTTCTCGCAATGGGGTCCTATGGCAATTCACCACCTGGTGGATCTGGGGCACACCAATATCGGCGTTATCTCAATGCGTGATGAGTTGGTTGAGGCTGGCTACGGTCCAGTTGTTCGAACAGAGAAGCCGCTGATTGAGGTTGCCAACCGCTCTGGCGTGAAGCTCACCATCAAGCACCCCAAGCCCACCATTCGTTCCGGACGACAGGCATTTGAAGAATTACTTCAGGAGCAACCTGACATCACGGCAATCATCGGCTTCAACGAACCTGCCTTTATTGGTGCTCTCGAAGTCGCGGGTGCCAGGGGGATGAGCATTCCTGGTGATCTTTCGGTTCTTAGCTTTGGACTTTCTGACGAAGCGGCAAATATGACTGTCCCTGCTCAGACCACGATCAACGTTGATGGCCCCGAGTTGGGCCGAATGGCTGTGCAGTACCTCATTGCCCGGCTCAATGGTGACAAGAAGTCTGTGCTGCAAAATCTCACCCAGCCACAATTCTTTGATCGGGGCAGTACTGGCCCTGCCCCGCAATTACGCGGGTAAGGGAACAAATTACCCCTTGAATCACGATTCGGTTACGAAAATACGAAACGGCGTTTCTGGGGTAGACATTGCCCTCAACCTTTAGGTAGATTTCTCTTTATCGACGCGCGTCGACGATGCGCGTCAACCTGGAAGCACCAAAGAAGTTGCGTGGCCAAATTGGTCACCACTGAGAAAGGTAATTACTAATGAAGGTAAGCAAGCGCGGTCTCCGCGTCGCCGCAGCTGTTGCTGCAGGTGCGCTCACCCTCGGCACCCTCTCGGGTTGTGCCGCTGGTGGTAACGACAGCAAGACATTCAACGTATGGTGGTACTCCGGTGAAGACACCGCTCAGTACATCGCATGGACCGAGGCTCTCGATGAGTTCAAGGCTGCACACCCTGACGTAACCGTTAACTTCGAGTTCAAGACCTGGGAACAGATCGAGAAGTCGGGTAACTCCATCCTCGACTCCGACAAGGCACCTGACCTTTCCGAGTGGAACAAGGGTAACGGTACCGCTGGTGCAGCTTCACAGGCTGGTCTGCTCCTCAACCTCGAGGACTACGCAGCTCAGTACGGCTGGACTGACCTCCTCCCCGCATCTGCACAGCAGGTTGGACGCTACACCGACGGCCTCATGGGTAACGGAGACCTCTACGGTGTTCCTACCTACGGTGAGTACGTAGGTTGGTTCTACAACGCTGACGTTCTTTCCGCTAACGGAATCGACGCAACCGCTCTCAAGAGCCAGGCTGACCTCGAAGCTGCATTCGCAACCCTCACTGCTGCAGGAATCACTCCTATCGCAGCAGCTGACTACATGCTCGTGCACCTCGCATACAACCTGACCCTGAACAAGGCTGACAACGACTGGGTAAACGCTTACCAGTTCTTCGATGGAGAAACTGACTTCAACGACGCAGCTTTCACTCAGGCATCTGAGCAGATCCAGAGCTGGACCCAGAAGGGTTACATCGCAGCTAGCGCTTCCGGTGCAACCGCTGACGACGCAGTCGCAGCATTCACCAGCGGTACCTCTCCATTCATGCCTGGTGGTACCTGGCTTGATGGAACCGTTGCTGGTGCAGCTAAGTTCACCTGGGGCAAGATCCTCAACCCAGGTAACGCTGTATCGACCGGTTCTGCTGGAAACATCTGGGTTATCCCTGCAAAGGGTAAGAACCCTGACCTCGCAGCTGAGTTCATTAACTTGACTCTGCAGGCAAAGGCACAGAACACCATGGCTGCAAACGGTGGTCTTCCACTGCTCGCAACCGAGCTCGGTGACAACGCAACTACTGCAATCACCCTGCCTCTCTTCCAGCAGCTCGTTGCTGACAACGGTCTCGGTTTCTACCCTGACTGGCCCGTATCCGGTTACTACGACATCCTCAAGGCTGCCGTAATCGACCTCGTAGCAGGTAACACCACTCCTGCTGAGTACCGCGAGGCAATCGGTTCGTACTACGAAGAGAACAAGCCATAACCAGTCGTCGATGAGGCTTTAGCCTCACCACACTGAAAGGCAACAATCCGGTGCGGTGTCCTCCGCGGCACCGCACCGGATTTCTCTTTCTTGCGGGCGTCTTTTCGTCTCGCTAGTCTCTTGAGACATCGAGGAGATTCTCCTCACACATCCCTCCACCTTGAACTTTCTGACAACGAGGTCATCATGACTGCACTTACTTCGGACAAAGTCCGCAAGAAGTACAAAAACTCAAACGGCGTTTACTGGCCTTACATGGTTCCAGGACTCATCGCCTTCACTTTGATCGTGATTGTTTCCTTCGTTTGGAACATCTACCTCTCCTTCACGAAGTGGAATGGCCTCGGCGCTCCTAAATGGATCGGCTTCGATAACTACGCCAAGCTCATGGTCGATGAGACCTTTTGGCAGTCTTTCCTTCACTCAATTGTCTTCATCTTCGCTATGGCGATTGTCCCCACCGCGCTGGGTCTGATTATTGCCTCCGCACTTTTTGACTACGTGTCACCACGATTTGGAAACGCAACCTCGGCAGCATCTCGCGCAGGTTTCTTCCTCCCTCAGATCATCCCTATTCCCATTGCAGGTTTGCTCTGGACCTGGATGCTTTCTTCACAGACCGGTATCGTCAACAAGGTTCTGACCGACTGGGGACACCCTGAATGGGCACAGAACTGGCTGGGTGACGCCAAGTGGGCCATGTTCTCCGTAACTATCGTCCTGATTTGGATTCAGGTCGGTTACACCATCGTGATCTTCATGTCTGGTCTTGCCCGTGCTGACCAGTCAGTTCACGAGGCTGCAGCTATCGATGGCGCTACATGGTTCCAGCGCTTCCGCATCATCACCTTGAACCAGCTCGCCCCTGAAATTGCAGTGGTATTGCTGACAACGACAGTGGCGGCTCTAAAGGTATTCGCTCCGGTCTATGTCATGACACAAGGTGGTCCAGGTACGGCAACAACAGTTCCTGCGTACTACTCCTACTTCAACTTCATTCAGACCAGCAAGGTCGGTTACGGTGCCGCTATTTCCACTGTGCTCGCCATCCTGCTGATCATTATGTCGTTGGTCATTTTCCGTTACCAGAACAAGCAGGGGGAAAACCGATGAGCACCGCAATCATGGTTGAAAACACCCTCAACCCCGAGTCTCGCAAAGCGCAAAAAGTCAGCAAAAAGGGTAAGGGTGGCTTTAACAAGCGCACTCCTGTTTCCTGGCTCGTCGTAGCTTTCATGATTGCCAGCGCACTGGCATGGATTTCTCCGCTGTACTTGGCCTTTGTTAACTCGGTCAAGACTCCCGAGGAATACACCACAACTGGCCCTCTTACTCTGCCCAGCGAAATCAGCTTTGAAGGAATCATTCACTTCTGGGAGAAGGCAGACTTCTCACTGAAGCTCTGGAACTCTTTCCAAATCAGCTTCTGGGTAGCGATCTTGGGTGTGGCGCTGAGCTTCTTCACCGCTTATGCCATCGGTATTGGTCGTGTTCGTGGTCGCTTCTGGATTCTGGGTCTGTTCCTTGTTGCGTTCACCATTCCTGGTGAAGCACTGATGTACCCACTCCTGCGCATGGCAAAGATGGTTGGTCTCTATGACAACATCTGGGCACTGATCATCATCTTTGCGGTGTTACAGAGCGCCTTTGGTACATACCTGGTGTCATCGGTTATGTCTGACTTCCCCATGGAACTGCTTGAAGCAGCTCGTATTGACGGTGCAGGTAGTTGGCGTTTGCTCAAGGACATCGTGTTCCCGCTGGTCCGCCCCACGCTGACTGTTCTGATGGTGTTCTTCTTCATCTGGACATGGAACGAATTCCTTCTACCGCTGGTTATGTTGCCGTCGAATGACAGCCAAACCGTGGCGTTGTCTATGGGGCTGGCATCTGGTCAGTACACCAGTGACCCCACCACTCAGGCGGCTGCAGCCTTGGTTGGTATCTTGCCAACCCTGCTGTTCTTCCTGATCTTCCAGCGCACACTCCTCAAGGGTGTCACGATGGGTTCGGTCAAGTAATACCTCGGGGTTGTGGGGGAGTTATTGCCCTCACAACCCCACCTTTTTACCTCACAATCGACGCGCGTCGATGAACAGGAAATCTGTTCGAAAGAAACAACACGTAGCATCACAGAAACAAACGAAAGTTGAGTGACATGTCTGAATCAGTATTTCTCTCCGGAGATGAAAACTGGTGGCGCCAAGCAGTTGTGTACCAGGTGTACCCACGCTCGTTCAAGGACTCCAATGGTGATGGCCTGGGCGACATCAAGGGAATTACCTCCAAGGTTGATTACCTTTCAGAACTTGGCGTAGATGCGATCTGGCTCAGCCCCTTCTATCCCTCTGCGCTGGCAGATGGTGGTTACGACGTTGCTGACTACCGCGACGTAGATCCCAAGCTCGGTACTTTGGCAGATTTTGATGAGATGCTTGCCGTCTACCATGCCAAGGGAATCAGAGTCTTTGTTGACATCGTTCCTAATCACTCCTCTGATCTCCACGAGTGGTTCCAGGAAGCGCTGAAAGCTGAGCCAGGATCCGCAGCACGTGATCGCTACATCTTCCGTGACGGCAAGGGCGAGAATGGCGAACTACCTCCCAACAACTGGCCCTCACACTTTGGGCCAACCGGATGGACTCGTACCACCAACGCTGATGGCACCCCCGGTCAGTGGTACCTGCACCTGTTCGCTCCAGAGCAGCCTGACTTCAACTGGGACAACGAAGATGTCATCGAAGACTTCAAAAAGACTCTTCGTTTCTGGTCTGACCGCGGCGTAGACGGGTTCCGCATCGACGTGGCACACGCCATGAAGAAGGATATGTCGGAGCCATACCCCGAAATCAAGAACTACGACATGGAAAACATTCCTCTCGATGGTTCGCACCACCTCTTCGACCGCGATGATGTGATGGAGATTTACAAGGGGTGGCGAGAAATCTTCAACTCCTACAACCCACCTCGCGTTGCGGTTGCTGAAGCCTGGGTTCCAGCAGAACGCCGTCCTCGGTATGCAAGTCCTGAAACTCTGGGGCAGGCATTCAACTTCGATCTCTTGAGTGCCTCTTGGTCTGCCAAGAAGTTCAAGAAGACGATCGAGTTCAACATTGATTTGTCGGAGAAGTCCGGCTCTTCTTCAACGTGGGTTCTGTCGAACCACGATGTGATCCGCCACGCCACGCGTTATGGCCTACCCAAGAAGACCAACTTTGAAAAGTGGGTCATGACAGATGGAACTAGTCCTGAGCTAGACCGCGAAAAGGGACAAACACGTGCTCGTGCGGCAACAATGTTGCTACTTGCACTTCCCGGTAGCACCTACCTGTACCAAGGTGAAGAACTTGGCCTCTTTGAAGTAGCTGACCTGCCCGGACAGGTGCTTCAGGATCCTATGTGGCTTCGTGATGGAATGACACGTAAGGGACGTGACGGTTGCCGTGTTCCATTACCGTGGGAGAAGACAGGTTCTTCCTTTGGTTTCGGAACTGGTTCAGCTCACCTTCCACAGCCAACCTGGTTTGCCGGTCACTCGGTTGAGTTTGAGGAAACTCAGGAAGATTCAACTCTCAAGCTCTACCGCGCTGCCCTCAAGCTCCGTAAGGAATTGCTGTCTACCGAGTCACTTCAGTTTGTGGACAGCAAGCGCAAGGTTGTGCACTTCGTTCGTGAAAACGGATGGCACAGCATTACAAACTTCGGGAAGAAGCCAGTGGCCCTTCCTGCAGGCACGGTTCGACTCACAAGTGCTCCATTGGTGGACGGCAAGCTTCCGGGCAACGCCACCGCGTGGATCACGCAATAGGGGTTCCCTCCCTCCGTTTGAATGCCCTGCAGCCTTGAGGCTGCAGGGCATTCTTATATCTGAACACTCGCCTGTAATCCCGCGGAAAGTCAGTCCTCTCGCGTAACTTTGAGGCATGGCTTCAGGCTCTAATTCGCGTTCCCGCTCGACCGGTGGATCGCGTTCGCGTACCTCCAGCTCGAAGTCAACCAAGTCTTCTCCCAATACCCGCTCGGCTTCCTCCAACGGCGGAAGTAAATACACCGGCATCGCGTGGTTATGGATGACTCTCGCGCACATCACCGGTGGCGCTGCGCGCATGTTGGGCCCCGAAAAATTTGCCAAGGATGAACGCCGAGATGGTGTTCCCTTCACGCTGGTACTTCTCGCAATAGCTGGGGCAATTACTCAGTGGTTCCTGCCCAACAACGAGATTGCTCAGACCATCAATGACTGGACAATCGGTGGTCTCTTTGGGCGCATCGCCTATGGCCTTCCCGTTGTCATGCTGTTGATGGCAATTTGGCTGTTCCGTCACCCCAGTTCGGTCAATGACAATAACCGCATTGGTGTGGGCATCACGCTGCTGCTCATGGCAGCTGCAGGTCTCGCTCAGGTCTTTGGGGGACAGCCTGACCCCTCTGCTGGGCCTGCAGCCCTCGCAGATGCTGGTGGTCTACTCGGTTGGATTCTGGCAAGTCCGCTGTCGACCGTGATTTCTTCTGTCGGTGCCGTCATCGTGATGATTGTGCTGATTGCACTTTCTCTGCTCATCATCACCAAGACCCCGCCGAACCGTATCGGGGCACGCTTCCGTGAACTTTATGAATATCTATTCGGTGCACACTCCGAAGTAGAAGCGAATCAGACCGGCAAGATTGAAATTCTTGACCTGGATCCAGTCGAAGCTTCTTCCTTGCCGTGGTGGCGCCGCAACAACAGCCGCCGTGAAACCGAAGCTGCGTTTGATTCGCCAGTCATTACAGATCCTGCAGCCAACGCAGTGGACCTTGCGGCAACGCGTGAGATGACCGACCTCGACATCATCGAAGAGCTTGCCAACGCTGAAGAAGCAGTGCGTGTCTTCCACACGGGCGAAGTCGTTACTGATGCCTCTGCTGTTGCTGCTCAAGATAATGTGTCAACCGCACCGGTTGCCGTTGTTGTTCCGACAGCAGAAGCTGCTGGCGTTGATGAAGCAGTTGTCGCTGCACCGCCTGCTCCCAAGGGCCCAGCCGCGATTTATCGCCTTCCACCAGCGAATGCGCTGGCCCAAGGCGCTCCTGCCAAGACTCGTTCTGCAGCAAATGATGAAGCTGTTCGAGCCATCACTGAAGTACTCAAGCAATTCGCTGTTGATGCCACCGTGACCGGCTTTAGCCGCGGCCCTACTGTGACTCGCTACGAAATTGAACTTGGCCCTGGTGTGAAGGTCGAGCGCGTCACCGCGTTGTCCAAGAATCTTTCCTACGCTGTTGCATCAAATGAAGTTCGTATTCTTTCCCCGATTCCGGGCAAGAGCGCCATTGGTATCGAGATTCCCAACACAGACCGTGAAATCGTCACCCTTGGTGATGTTTTGCGCTCGAACGCGTCCACCTCGAGTGAACACCCCATGACCATTGGTGTGGGTAAAGATGTTGAGGGTGGCTTCGTTGTTGCCAACCTCGCCAAGATGCCTCACCTTTTGGTTGCGGGTTCAACCGGCTCAGGTAAGTCCAGCTTTGTGAACTCGATGATCACGAGCATCTTGATGCGCTCGACCCCTGCTGAAGTACGCATGGTTTTGGTTGACCCGAAGCGCGTCGAGCTTGCTCCCTATGCCGGTGTTCCTCACCTGATTACGCCCATCATTACCAACCCCAAAAAGGCTGCGGAAGCTTTGCAGTGGGTTGTTAAAGAGATGGACATGCGTTACGACGACTTGGCCAGCTTCGGTTTCCGCCACATCGATGACTTCAACCGTGCTGTGGTCAATAACGACATCACCCTGCCGCCAGACAGCAAACGTGAACTTCGTCCCTACCCGTATCTCCTCGTGGTGGTGGATGAGCTCGCAGACCTCATGATGGTTGCCCCTCGAGACGTGGAAGACTCTGTCGTCCGTATCACGCAGCTTGCACGAGCATCGGGCATTCACCTCGTGCTGGCAACTCAGCGCCCCTCTGTGGATGTTGTGACCGGTTTGATCAAGGCCAACGTTCCCTCTCGTCTGGCTTTCGCTGTGACCAGCGTCACCGACTCTCGAGTTATCTTGGACCAGCCCGGCGCTGACAAGCTCATTGGTCAGGGTGACGCTCTGTTCCTGCCCATGGGTGCAAACAAGCCGATTCGTGTCCAGGGTGCCTGGGTTTCTGAAGAAGAGATTCACAAGGTTGTGACTCACGTCACTCGTCAGGCACGTCCCGAATACCGTCAGGACGTCGCAGTAGCCGCAGAGCGCAAAGAGATTGATGCAGACATCGGGGATGACCTGGATGTGCTGCTTCAAGCCGTTGAGCTTGTTGTGTCCACGCAGTTCGGTTCAACCTCTATGCTTCAACGCAAGCTTCGTGTGGGCTTTGCCAAGGCGGGTCGCTTGATGGATCTCATGGAGAGTCGCGATATTGTCGGCCCCTCTGAGGGATCCAAAGCTCGTGATGTCCTTGTTTCTCAGGAGCAGCTGCCTGAGGTCCTAGCAAAACTCAAAGGCGATGTTGTAGCCGCCCCGGTCGCTCCTGCAGTCATTCCTGCGGGAGATCCGTATGCCAATGACCCTGTTGCTGAGATGTCCGCGGGTCTTGAAGAAATAGACGGTGACGAAGGCGGCGAAGATGCCTGGAACCTCACCGGTCGCGACTAACGTGAGTGTCATGAAGCACGTTCCCAACACCATCACGATTGTCCGGATCTTCTTTGCACCGGTCTTTATCTGGATGCTGTTGACGGCTGGAGATGACCTCACATCACCACTTCGTTGGTGGGGTGCCGGATTATTTGTTGTCGGCATGGCAACAGACGGCATCGATGGCTACCTAGCCCGCAAATATAACGTTGTCAGTGACTTTGGCAAGATACTTGACCCCATCGCAGACAAGGTTCTCACTGGCGGTGCATTGATTACTCTGTCCATCCTGGGGGAGTTGCCATGGTGGGTAACTGGACTGATACTCCTTCGTGAAGTGGGCATCACAGTATTCCGCTTTGCAGTGCTCAGTGATCGTGTTATCCCCGCTTCCCGCGGCGGAAAGATCAAGACCGTCATGCAGTTCGTGGCGATCACCTTTGCGTTGCTCCCCATGCAATCAGTCATGGGAGACGCGGCCAACATCATCAACGTTGTTCTGATGTCAGCAGCGACCATCATCACGGTCTGGACGGGAATTGACTACCTGCTCGATGCCTGGCGTCAGAACAAGAAACCCACGTCTAAGTAATTGGTGTCTACTGTGACCGTTGAGCTGATTGAACGCCTTACACACAGAGGACTCACGGTTGCTGTTGCTGAATCGTTGACCGGTGGCCTCCTGTGCGCAGCATTGACAGAAGTTCCCGGTGCCTCGGCAGTGGTGCGAGGGGGAGTTGTGGCTTATGCCACTGACCTCAAGGCTTCTTTATTAGGTGTCTCTGAAGAACTACTTGCGACACATGGTGCTGTGGATGCGGATGTCGCTCTTCAGATGGCAACCGGCGTTGCATCGCAATTGGGTGCCGATATTGGCCTCTCCACCACCGGTGTTGCTGGACCAGAACCGCAGGATGGAAAAGCGGTAGGAACGGTTTTCATTGCCTGCGCATGGGGAGAAAAGCACTCCGTTGAAGAGCTTTCGCTCTCTGGAACCCGTAATGAGATCCGTTCATTGACGGTCCACGCAGCCCTAAGAATGCTTGCTTCAGTCGTTTCTTGAGGTGTTGTGAAACATTCTGGGAATAAAACTGTCGTAACCTAAGTTGATACAAGCAGACTCACATCTGGTTTTCAGGTTTCTGGAGCTAGCATGGGGTTATAAATGTAGAGGAACCTTGAGGGTTCATAAGCGTAGGGAGGCACCATGATTCTTGTACGACAGGAAATCGGCGATGTTCTGCGCGACTACCGCCTGCAGAAAGGTCGCACGCTGCGACAGGTTGCAAGCAAGGCCAGCGTGGCACTCGGTTACTTGAGCGAGGTAGAACGTGGTCAAAAGGAAGCAAGCTCAGAAATTCTTGCTGCCGTAGCAGATGCTCTGGATACCCCCATCTCGCAGATTATGCGTGAAGTAGGGGACCGTCTTGCTGTGATTGAAGGAATCGATCCCATTCGTGCGATTCCCGACACTGTTCCTGACGAGTTCGTCAACGACTTCGCTGCAACTCGCTAGAAGCGCTCGTGCGCCTCAGCGAATTTTGGCGTGCCGTCTCGGACGAGTTCGGTGAGGCATATGGCCGTGTCTTGGTCAATGATTTAGTTCTGTCCGAATTGGGTTCGGTGACTTCTGCTGAAGCCTTGCGGAAGGGAATTCCTGCGCGCAACGTCTGGCTTGCCCTTGTTAAAGCGGTCGATGTACCTGAGTCCCGTTGGTATGGCGTCGGCCTCCCGGAGCCCAAGAAGTAATTTCCAACACGCCGACATTTGTTCGAATATGTATTCGAAAACGGCTAGTCTCCTACACATGCACTTGTTTGCACGTGTTATCCACGGAGGATCTCCTCTGACAGTGAATGTCAGTGGCTCCTCCTACGGTGAAACTCGTCCACATAGGAGCATGCGCCTTGTCGTAAGCGCCCCGCAGCGCCCGTCCCGCCTTCACCGGCCGGTCGGTAGCGGAGGAGTAGCACGGCAGCCGATAGGCGAATCACCCTCGATAAGTAAAGGAGACGGCCATGGCATCTGCCGCTGACCGCGAAAAAGCACTAGAAACAGCACTAGCCCAGATCGACCGCCAGTTTGGTAAGGGTTCCGTCATGCGCCTGGGAAGCGACGAGCGCGCTCCCGTCGAGGTGATTCCGACCGGCTCCATCGCATTGGATGTTGCTCTCGGCATTGGCGGACTTCCCCGTGGCCGCATCGTAGAAATCTACGGTCCTGAGTCCTCGGGTAAGACCACACTGACACTTCACGCAATCGCAAACGCACAGAAAGCCGGCGGAATCGCTGCTTTCATTGATGCGGAGCACGCACTTGACCCTGAATACGCGAAGAAGCTGGGCGTTGACATTGATGCGCTCTTGGTTTCTCAGCCCGATACTGGTGAGCAGGCTCTGGAAATTGCAGACATGCTGGTGCGCTCGGGATCTATCGACCTCATCGTCATTGACTCTGTTGCCGCTCTTGTGCCCCGCGCTGAAATCGAAGGTGAAATGGGCGACACTCACGTCGGTCTCCAAGCCCGTCTGATGTCACAAGCACTGCGTAAGCTCACTGGTGGTCTCAACTCCACCAACACCACCATGATCTTTATCAACCAGCTCCGTGAGAAGATCGGTGTCTTCTTCGGAAGTCCAGAGACCACCTCTGGCGGTAAGGCTCTGAAGTTCTACGCTTCGGTACGTCTCGACATCCGCCGTATTGAGACTCTCAAGGACGGTACTGACGCAGTGGGTAACCGTACCCGCGTCAAAGTCGTCAAGAACAAGATGGCGCCACCCTTCAAGCAAGCAGAGTTCGACATCCTCTACGGAATCGGTATCTCGCGTGAAGGTAGCCTCATCGACTTCGGCGTCGATCACGGCATCGTCAAGAAGTCCGGTGCCTGGTACACCTACGAAGCTGATCAGCTCGGTCAGGGTAAGGAGAACTCACGAAACTTCCTCCTCCAGAACCCTGCTGTTGCGCTGGAGATTGAGCAGAAGATTCTGGCCAAGCTCGGTGTTGGTGCTGCAGCTGCTGAAGCCGCTGCTATCGAAGCTGCTGCAACTGCAGTTGAGGTTGAACCTGACTTCGACGCAGTTGAAGAGGTTCGTAAGGAAGCTTGAGTCTCGTGACGAACGTCACCTTTCTGCCCTGGGTAGACCCAGAAAGCAGTCCCATCGCTGCCTCGCCTGAAATATCAGGCGAGGCAGTAGGGGATGCTGCTGATGTACCTGCAGGTGTTCAACGTCTGAGTCGCGTCATGTTTACCGAAGTCGAAGAAGACGCCGCTGAAGAAGAATCTGTTGCGGCATTCGATCTCGATGCTCTTGAGCAAACACTTCTGCGCAAGCTCCACACCCATGACATGTCTGTCCATGAGGTGATGACCTGGTTGCGTTCAAAGGATGCCGCTGAGGGTGATGCAGCTGAGCTCGTGGCAAAGTTTGAGCGACTCAACTACCTCAACGACGAACGTTTGGCGAAAGAGCTGGTTTCTCGTCTGAGTGAGCGAAAAGGCAAGAGTAAAAGTGTTATTTCGCGGGAATTACGCCAGCGTGGTATTTCTTCTTTTGCCGTAGATGCCGCGTTAGAAGCCATCGATGACGATGATGAACTCGCCAAAGCAACCGAACTCGCACTGCAACGGGTCAGGCAGTTCAGCAAATTAGATCAGGCGACCGCAGAACGTCGTCTAGTGGGTTTTCTCAGTCGTCGTGGGTATTCGGGTCAAACTGTCCGCGAGGCGTGCAGAGAGGCGCTAGCTTCGAGGAATTAGGCTGTGTTCGTGCTCAACGACATACTTAACAGCCCTTACGCAATCGCAGCTGCCTTGGTGGTCATCATTGCGTACATCACCTGGGGCTATCGCCGCAGAAAGTAGTGCACCCACATGTTTGAAACAGAACCAGCTGAAGAGTCAAAACCAGCAAAACCGTTGACGGAAAAGCAGATTGCTGCCCGGGCCCGCACCAAGAAGTTCAATGTTGTTGCTGTCATCATTTGTGCAAGCTTGTGCATGATTCTCGGTGTCATTTCAGCGGTGCTTCCCACTGGTGTCTCCACACCTTGGATGTTCGCCAGTTATGCCGCTGGATATATCGGAGTGCTGTGGGCTCTTGCTGGCCTGTGGTCCCATTACATGGGTCCCAACGCACCGAAATAACCTGTGCCTCCTGGCGCGTAAACTTATGGGGTTATGAACAAACCCAGTGAAGCACCGACCCTCATCCCCGTCTCTGACGCGGCTCTGGATGACAACGGGCGTCAGCGTACCTATGAAGTGCGCACATTCGGTTGCCAAATGAACGTTCACGATAGTGAGCGCTTGGCCGGCGCCATGGAAGCTGCTGGGTATGTGAAGTTTGAGTTCGCTGCCGAGGCAGAACAAGACCCAGACATGAAGCGCAGTGCAAGTTCTGCTCAACCAGATGTTGTTGTCATCAACACCTGCGCTGTTCGCGAGAACGCTGACAACAAGCTCTACGGCAACCTTGGTCACCTCGCACGTGTCAAAGAGAAGCACAAAGGACTCCAGATTGCAGTGGGGGGATGCTTGGCCCAAAAAGACCAGGCTCTTTTGCTCAAGAAAGCACCTTGGGTTGACGTTGTGTTTGGAACGCACAACATGGGTTCATTACCCAGCCTTCTCGAACGTTCGCGTCACAATCACAAGGCAGAGATTGAGATTCTCGAATCTCTGGAAACCTTCCCCTCCACTCTTCCCACCAAGCGTGATTCCACCTATTCAGGGTGGGTATCCATCTCGGTCGGTTGCAATAACACCTGCACATTTTGTATCGTGCCTAGCTTGCGCGGTAAAGAACGCGATCGCCGCCCAGGTGAAGTTCTCAACGAGGTCAAGGCTCTGGTCGACCAGGGGGCAATTGAAGTCACTTTGTTAGGTCAGAACGTCAACACCTACGGTGTTGAATTTGGCGACAAGGGCGCATTTGCCAAGCTACTTCGTGCATGCGGTGAGATAGAGGGGCTGGAGCGCGTACGCTTCACCAGCCCACACCCTGCTGCTTTCACCGATGACGTGATTGCTGCCATGGCAGAGACTCCTAACGTCATGCCTCAACTGCATAT
>NZ_CAKZII010000144.1 GCF_936931525.1 uncultured Aurantimicrobium sp. | reverse complement strand
TCGGGAGAAACAGAGGTAAAGGTGTGCTCACCGAGGGTGACCGATTCAACACCTTCGTCGCTGAGCAGAGTCCTGTCGTAGTCAGAAGACTGACGGTGCAGGATCTGGTATTCGCCCTTGTTCATAATTGCCTGTTCTTTCTAGGGAAGTAATAAAAGTTTGCCCGTGGTTTTGCGCCCAGCCAAGTCGTCATGGGCCTGGGCAGCCTCTGCAAGTGGATATGTCCCACCGATACGAACGTCGAGTTTGCCCGCAACGACGGCGTCTGTGAGCTCAGCCCAGCGCCAATTGCGCTCTTCGGCGGTTAACAAGTAATTCCACAGTGTGGGTCGCGTAATAAACAGCGAACCACCTGAATTCAGGCGCTGCAGATCAAACTCAGGAACAGGCCCAGAGGCAGCACCAAAGAGAACCATGGTTCCGCGGATGGCCAAGGACAGGAGCGAGCGGTCAAAGGTGGCCTGACCCACGCCGTCATAGACCACGTCAACACCGCGGCCATTGGTCAGTTCGCGCACGCGAACATCAAAACCGTCATACGAGAGAACCTCGTCAGCACCAGCTGCTCGAGCGAGTTCTGCCTTGTGTTCGTCAGAGACGGTCGTGAACACCCGAGCACCGCGCATCTTGGCCAACTGAATCAACAGCAGGCCAACACCACCGGCACCTGCGTGAATCAGGGCAGTGTGCTCGGGGCCGAGAGGGAAAGTTGAGGCAGCGAGGTAATGAGCGGTCATACCCTGCAGGGGAAGTGAGGCAGCGGTGAGGTCATCCATGCCGGCAGGAATCAACAACGCCTTATCTGCTGGCACGAGTGCCAGCTCGGCATAGGTCGAGATGCCATCGGTGAAGGCAATGCGTTGACCAACCTCCAGGTTGGTCACGCCCTCGCCGAGTGCTTCGATGACACCCATGCCTTCGTTACCCAAGATGTGGGGAAGTGGGATGGAATAAATGCCTTTACGTTGATAAATCTCAATGAAGTTCACACCGATGGCACGCATCCGCACGAGCACTTGGCCGGGGCCAGCAACAGGTGCCTCGACCTCGGTGAAGTTCAGGACGGAAGAGTCACCGAACTCGGAAACGACAATGGCTTTGCTCATAGCTTCAAGTCTGGCACTGCCAGCAGAAATCAGGATGACCTAGATCTTCTTTCCGAGGTCTTCAATGACCTCGAACAAGACGTCGACATCACTGAGTTCAGTGCGGAAATTCGTAAAGCACGGGCGCAACCAGGTCTCTCCATTGATCACAGCTGGAGAAAGGAAGACGCGGCCATCTTTCTCAATGGCAGAACACAACGCTGCGTTGTGTTCGCTGATTTTCTGTGGGTCGGTCATCCCATGAGGAATGTGTTGCAGCGGAACGATAGACAGTTGCGGGCGGTGAGGCAGAACTCGATAAGACGTATTCACACTGGCACGTGAATACGTTTCTTGAGCAAGGTCAATGTTCTTCGCAATGGCAGAGCGGAACTCTGACGCACCATGAGCTTTGAATCCCAGCCACAGCTTGAGTGCACGCAGTGGACGTGAGTACTCGAGCGTCACATCAACCGGGTTGGGCTCTTCACCTTCGTGAGGCATGTAGGCCTCGTTGTGGCCAAAGGTCGCAGCCAAGGCTGCGTAGTCCTTGACCAACACAATTGAGCAGGCCTTAGGAACAAACAACCACTTGTGGGCATCGATGGTGACCGAGTCAGCTAGCTCAATGCCATCAAAGAGCTCCCGAGCAGTATCGGTGCCAGCAGCAGGAGCCCCATAGGCACCATCCACGTGCATCCAGATGTCATAGGTCTTTGCAATACGGGCAATTTCACGCAGAGGATCAATTGCGCCCGTCAGTGTGGTGCCCGCACTGGCAATGATGCACATTGGTTTCACACCAGCAGCAATGTCCGCCTTAATCTGCTCCTCGAGAGCAGCAGGCACCATGCGGTGTTCGTCATCAATACGAATGGAGCGCACGGCACGGGTGCCGAGGCCGAGGAGCTCAACTGCACGTTTGTTGGAATAGTGAGCTTCGCTCGAGACATAAACCGCCATGGGCACGGTGTTGCCCATCTCTCTGGACTCAGGGACAGCGCGGTGACGAGCTGCTGCGAGCGCAGTGATGTTGCTGACGGTTCCACCAGAGGTGAAGAGTCCACGCGCGTTGGGGAAGCCAATGAACTCTCCCAGCCACTTACTGGTCTGAACCTCAAGAGTGGACGCTGCCCTCGCATCTACTGCCAGGTTGATGTCATAAGAGGCGGCGAGGAAGTCAGCAACCGCGCCAATCTCGAGACCACTCGAGCCGATGTATGCAAGGAAGCGGGGTCGTGACTGTGCGAGAGATTGGTCGAGGACATCGACGGCTTGACCCAGTGCGACAGTGTGCTGCATACCCAGCTCTGGCAGAGTCTCTGAAAGGAGAGCAGCCGTTTCTGTTGTGAGCTCAGGTTCACTCTCACGGGCGTAATCAAAGCCTTCCCAGACCTGCGTCACGGTATCGATAGTGGACTGGAGAACATCACGGCGGTCATTGCCTAAGCGCAGGTTCTGGTGCATAAATTCAGGTTACGACCGCAGGAGTGAATCAAGCAGAGTTCCGGCATGGAGAGTGTCCCGCCAGCTGGACGGTGACCTGCAAATCGGGAATAACTGTGCCCCTATTCCAGTTGGTACATTGAGAGGTCGAAACAGGAGCAGCGTGGCAATTACCCAGCAGCAGAGCGGTCAGCTGAGCACATTCAGCAGCCTGCGTCGGGTGTACCCATTCGTGCAGGGTGCACTGCCTCTCCTCTTCGTGGGAATCTTTGTTTCTCTCGCTGCTGTAGCTACCGCGCTAACCATTCCTTTCGCCCTGCGCTGGCTGGTTGACAACCCACTGAGCACCGGCGACGTGGCACAAATTGTGCCTGGCGTCGCCGTGATCTTCGGGCTCGGCATGGCCGAAGTCATCTTCATCTACCTGCGCCGCTGGATTACGTTGGCTCCCGGTGTTCATCTCGAAGGCAAGATGCGGAACGCCATCTATGTCCACCTTCAGAAGCTCCCCGTTTCTTTCCATGACAAGTGGCAAAGCGGTCAGCTGCTCTCTCGTGCCATGGGTGACATCAGCACCGTGCGCAGATGGATTTCGTTTGCCCTGGTTCAGCTCGTCACTAGCACCATCATGCTCGTGGCAGGTTTCACCTTGCTCTTTGCGTTCAATGCAGTGCTGGGTGCCATCTTCCTTATCTGCTCACTGCCTTTGATCATCATCAGCCTGCGCTTCCAGCGCACCTTCACCACTCTGGCCAGAAACTCTCAAGACCAGCAGGGTGACCTCGCCACTGCCATTGAAGAATCCGTTCACGGCATCCGTGTGCTGAAGTCATTTGGTCGCGCCGGTGAAGCTCTCGAAGAATTCCTCGAGCAGGCCAACATCCTGCGCGGAACGGAACTTGCCAAGGGCAAGGCCAATGGCCAGATGTGGTTCTGGATGCTCCTGATTCCAGACCTGGGATTCGCCATCACCTTGCTCATCGGAATTATCGAAGCAGAGCAAGGCATTGTTTCTGTGGGAACTCTGATTGCGTTCTTCGCCACTGCAGCACTGCTCAAGGGACCTATGCAGTCCATTGCCCCCATGCTCTCTATCTCTATTGAGGCAGCAAGCTCACTCAACCGCTTCCACGAAGTGATGGACACTCCCATCGAGATCTTGGAAGTGCGGGATGCGAAAGATGTTCCCGCCGGTCCTGGTGAGCTCGTATTTGAAGACGTCCATTTCCGCTACGAAGACTCCCCCGCACATGTTCCTGACCTCATTGATGGCGTGAACCTGACCATCAAGCCAGGTGAGACCATGGCGTTAGTGGGTCTGACCGGGTGCGGAAAAACCAGCCTCACGGCTTTGACCACCAGATTGTTTGACGTCACCGGCGGTCGGATCTTGATCGATGGCGTGGACATCAGAGACGTCAACATTGAAAGCCTCCGCACCCGCGTGGCCATGGCGTTCGAAGATGCCACCCTCTTCTCTATCTCCGTGCGTGACAATGTTTTGCTTGGCCGTGAAGACCTGACAGACACAGAAAACACCGCATTGCTTGCCGAGGGCGAAGCCCTCCTTCAGGAATCTCTTGACATTGCCCAAGCAGACTTTGCCCGCAGCCTGCCCAAGGGCGTGGAAAGCAAGATCGGCGAAGAAGGCCTCAGTCTCTCCGGTGGTCAGCGTCAGCGCTTAGCTCTTGCTCGAGCCATTGCCGTTCAGCCCAGCATCTTGGTGCTCGACGATCCTCTATCAGCTCTGGACGTCACGACCGAGGCAGCGGTAGAGAAGGCGCTGCGCGAAGTACTGGGCACCACCACGGCATTGATTGTGGCCCACCGCCCCTCCACCGTGATGCTCGCTGACCGAGTAGCG
>NZ_CAKZII010000143.1 GCF_936931525.1 uncultured Aurantimicrobium sp. | reverse complement strand
TGTGCTGCGTTCAACGCTGACTTCGACGGTGACCAGATGGCTGTTCACCTTCCGCTCTCGGTTGAGGCTCAGGCCGAGGCTCGCATCTTGATGCTTGCTTCGAACAACATCCTCAAGCCTTCGGATGGTCGCCCCGTGACCCTGCCAACGCAGGACATGATCATTGGTCTGCACCACCTCACCACCGTGAAGGAAGGTGCTACCGGTGAAGGTCGCGCATTCTCTTCCGTTTCTGAGGCAATCCTCGCTCACGACCAGCACTCGCTGGACCTCAACGCCATGGCACGCATTCGTCTGAATGATGTTGTCTTCGCTGAGGGTGAAGCACCTGAGGGTTACACCGGTGGACCAGTTACCGTCACCACCTCACTGGGTCAGGCACTGTTCAACGAGGCTCTGCCCGCTGACTACCCCTACATCCAGAAGGTTGCTGACAAGGGCACCATCTCCGGCATCGTCAACGACCTCGCTGAGCGTTACCCCAAGACCGTGGTTGCTGCCACCCTTGACAACATCAAGGATGCAGGTTTCCACTGGGCTACTCGCTCGGGTGTCACCGTTGCACTCTCCGACGTTCTGACTCCTCCAAACAAGCGCGAAATCGTTGCTGGTTACGAGAAGTTGGCTGCGAAGGTTCAGTCTGAGTTCGAGAAGGGCATGATCACTGACAACGAACGTCGTCAGGAACTGATCAAGATCTGGACCGACGCTACTGCTGAAGTTGCTGAAGCTATGCAGAAGAACTTCCCTGCAAACAACACCATTAACCGCATGGTCACCTCTGGTGCTCGTGGTAACTGGCTGCAGGTCCGCAACATTGCGGGTATGCGTGGTCTGGTGAACAACCCTAAGGGTGAAATTATCCCTCGTCCGATCATCTCGTCGTACCGTGAAGGTCTCTCCGTTGTGGAGTACTTCATCGCGACCCACGGTGCTCGTAAGGGTCTGGCTGACACCGCTCTGCGTACTGCAGACTCCGGTTACCTCACTCGTCGTCTCGTCGACGTATCGCAGGATGTCATCATCCGCGAAGAGGACTGTGGCACCACTAAGGGTCTCGACCTGCCTATCGCTGCCGCTAACGCAGCTGGTGAGCTCGTCCGTGACGCTAACGTGGAGAACTCCATCTACGCACGTAGCCTCGCTGCTGACGCAGTCGACGCTAAGGGCAACGTCATCGCCAAGGCTGGCGACGACGCAGGTGACGTTCTGATCGACACTCTTATCGCTGCTGGTGTTCACGAGGTGAAGGTCCGTTCGGTCCTGACCTGTGAGTCTGCTGTTGGTGTGTGTGCTGCCTGCTACGGTCGCTCACTTGCTACCGGCAAGCTCGTCGACATCGGTGAAGCCGTGGGTATCATCGCCGCTCAGTCGATTGGTGAACCTGGTACTCAGCTCACCATGCGTACCTTCCACACTGGTGGATCCGCATCGGCTGATGACATCACACAGGGTCTGCCTCGTGTTCAGGAGCTCTTCGAAGCGCGTACCCCTAAGGGTGCATCGCCTATCGCTGAGACTGCTGGTCGCATCACCATCGAAGAGACCGACAAGAGCCGTAAGGTAATCCTCACACCAGACAATGGTGACGAGGCAGTTATCTACCCCGTGCTCAAGCGTTCGACTCTCCTCGTATCTGATGGAGACCACGTTGAACTCGGTCAGCCTCTCCAGGTTGGAACCGTTGACCCCAAGGAAGTTCTGCGAGTTCAGGGTGTTCGCGCCGTGCAGCAGCTCCTCGTTGGTGGCGTCCAGGGCGTTTACCGCTCGCAGGGTGTACCTATCCACGACAAGCACATTGAGGTCATCGTTCGTCAGATGCTCCGCAAGGTAACTGTTGTTGAGCACGGTGACACTGACCTGCTTCCTGGTGAGCTCGTAGATCGTTCTCGTTACACCGAGATGAACCGCGCTGCTCTCACAGAAGGCAAGAAGACTGCTTCGGCTCGTCAGGAAGTCCTCGGTATTACCAAGGCTTCGCTGGCTACCGAGTCGTGGCTGTCGGCTGCCTCCTTCCAGGAGACCACTCGTGTTCTCACCCAGGCTGCGATGGACGGCAAGTCCGATCCTCTCGTCGGCCTCAAGGAGAACGTCATCATCGGTAAGCTCATCCCCGCCGGAACCGGTCTTGCGAAGTACCGCAACATCTCGGTTGAGGCGACGGAAGAAGCAAAGGCTGAACGCTACCCCAACCGCATCTTCGCGGCTGAGGGTGACTTCACCGACGCTGACCTGAGCTTCGTCGACTTCGAGTCTTTCTCGTCGGATGACTTCTCGGGTAACTACAACTAAGTAGGAACTCACTCGTTACCGAGTTTGTGACTCGCGAAAGCCCCGCCACATGGCGGGGCTTTCGTCGTTATACGCTGAGCGCATCATGAGTGATCCCACAACTGAGCACCCCGAGTTCTTCAAGCCTGCACCCGAGGAAGAACCACCTGCCGGTCTGGGCTTCGCTGGTGTGACCGGCTCGGCAACCACTGAAGATGCTCCTGCGGTTGAGGCTGCGCCCAGCAACCGCACAACTGGTGCCGTTGTTGCCCTGATTGGCGGTGTCGTCTTTACTGTTCTCTACGCCTTAGCTGCCTGGGGCTACAGCGCAGCTGCGTGGATGTATGGGGACTCCTCTGCGGGAACGAGTGCTGAGGTCTTTATTCAAGACCGCACCCTAGCTTTCTTGACCACTCCGGTTTACTGGCTCACGGCGATAGCCTTCACGCTCTACTTTGTGATCCTCGCGATCCTGATCAACAAGGGTCACTGGCGCACCTTCGTGCTCTGGGGGCTGGTTGTCGCCATCTTGACCTATGCCACTGCGATCGGTGCAGGTCTACTCACGGTTCGTGCCTGGACGCTGACATTCAGTGAAGCTATCGAATTTATGTGGCACGGAATTGCCTTCAACCCAGTGGTTTTGGTTGCTGTGGTCCTCTCTCGCGAGATCCCCATCTGGTTCGGCGGCTGGATTGCGGTCAAGGCCCGCAAGCTCCGCGATGCACCTGAGGCAGCGGAGTAAGAAAACTGCCGTTTGACCCCGCAGGGTAGCTGAGATAAGCTTTTGCCTTGGTGCGTTTTGCGTGCCAGAAACACCTTAAGGGTCTACCCACTTTCAACAGTGGTGAACCCCCACGGCATATCTGTCAGAAATGACTTCACGCTCGTGAAGTCGCGGCAGATGTTTAGCTAAATCGTTTAGCGGCTGTCACCGTGCAGTTTTATCAAGGAGTAAATAGTGCCAACTATTAACCAGTTGGTTCGTAAGGGACGTTCGCCCAAGGTCACCAAGACCAAGGCACCCGCCCTCAAGTCGAACCCTCAGCAGCGTGGAGTATGCACCCGTGTGTACACCACCACCCCCAAGAAGCCCAACTCGGCTCTTCGTAAGGTTGCTCGTGTCAAGCTCAGCAACGGTACTGAAGTAACCGCCTACATTCCCGGTGAAGGTCACAACCTCCAGGAGCACTCGATGGTGCTCGTTCGCGGTGGTCGTGTAAAGGACCTTCCTGGTGTTCGTTACAAGATCATCCGTGGTGCACTCGACACCCAGGCCGTTAAGAACCGCAAGCAGGCTCGTAGCCGCTACGGAGCGAAGATGGAGAAGAAGTAATGCCTCGTAAAGGTCCCGCTCCTAAGCGTCCCGTTGTAGCCGATCCCGTATACGGCGCCCCCATTGTCACCCAGCTCGTCAACAAGATTCTTCTTGATGGCAAGAAGGGTCTCGCAGAGCGCATCGTTTATGGTGCACTCGAAGGTGTAACCGCAAAGACTGGTGCAGATGCAGTCGTCACTCTCAAGAAGGCACTCGACAACGTGCGCCCCACCCTTGAGGTTCGCTCTCGCCGTGTTGGTGGTTCGACCTACCAGGTCCCCGTTGAGGTTAAGCCTCACCGTGCAAACACCCTCGCACTGCGTTGGTTGACCAGCTACGCAAAGGCTCGTCGCGAAAAGACCATGACCGAGCGTCTCATGAACGAGATTCTCGATGCATCGAACGGTCTTGGCGCAGCAGTCAAGCGTCGTGAAGACACCCACAAGATGGCCGAGTCGAACAAGGCCTTCGCTCACTACCGCTGGTAGTCCGAGCCAAACCCTGTTCACTAACTATTTCGGAGGAATCCTGTGGCTCAAGAAGCCCTCACTGACCTAAACAAGGTCCGCAACATCGGCATCATGGCTCACATTGATGCTGGAAAGACCACCACCACTGAGCGAATCCTGTTCTACACCGGTGTAAACCACAAGATCGGTGAAACTCACGATGGTGCGTCAACCATGGACTGGATGGCACAGGAGCAGGAGCGTGGTATCACGATTACTTCTGCTGCTACCACCTGTTTCTGGAACAAGAACCAGATCAACATCATTGACACCCCCGGTCACGTTGACTTCACCGTGGAGGTGGAGCGTTCGCTCCGCGTTCTCGACGGTGCTGTTGCTGTGTTCGATGGTAAGGAAGGTGTTGAGCCTCAGTCTGAGACCGTATGGCGTCAGGCTGACAAGTACGACGTTCCTCGTATCTGCTTCGTTAACAAGATGGACAAGCTGGGTGCTGACTTCTACTTCACCGTAGACACCATCATCAAGCGTCTGGGCGCTAAGCCACTTGTTATCCAGCTTCCTATCGGTTTCGAGAACACCTTCGAAGGTGTTGTTGACCTGGTAGAGATGCGTGCACTCACCTGGCGTGGAGACGCAAAGGGTGACGTGGAAATGGGTGCCAAGTACGACATCGAAGAGATCCCTGCGGACCTCGTCGAGAAGGCAAACGAATACCGCGCTGCACTCATCGAAGCTGTAGCTGAAGGTGACGACGAGCTCCTCGAGCGTTACATGGAAGGCGACACCGACTTCTCGGTAGCCGAGATCAAGAAGGCCATCCGCAAGATGGTTATCGCTTCTGAGATCTACCCTGTGCTCTGTGGTTCTGCGTTCAAGAACCGTGGTGTTCAGCCCATGCTTGACGCTGTTGTTGACTACCTCCCCAGCCCACTCGACGTTGCCGCAACTCAGGGCCACGACGTGCGTGATGAGGAAAAGGTCATCGAGCGTAAGCCTGATGCTTCCGAGCCATTCTCGGCTCTGGCCTTCAAGGTTGCAGTTCACCCCTTCTTCGGTCGTCTCACCTACACCCGCGTTTACTCGGGTAAGGCAGAGTCCGGTGCTCAGGTGCTCAACGCAACTAAGGACAAGAAGGAACGTATCGGCAAGATCTTCCAGATGCACGCCAACAAGGAAATCCCTGTTGACATCATGTCTGCTGGACACATCTACGCTGTTATCGGTCTGAAGGACACCACCACTGGTGACACCCTCTGCGATCCTGCAAACCCCATTGTTCTTGAATCAATGAGCTTCCCCGAGCCAGTTATCTCGGTTGCTATTGAGCCCAAGACCAAGGCTGACCAGGAGAAGCTGGGTACTGCTATCCAGAAGCTTGCTGAAGAAGACCCCACCTTCCGCGTAGAGCAGGACCAGGAAACTGGTCAGACTGTTATCTCCGGTATGGGTGAGCTTCACCTCGACATCCTCGTAGACCGTATGCGTCGCGAGTTCAATGTTGAGGCCAACGTGGGTAAGCCTCAGGTTGCCTACCGTGAGACCATCCGTCGCACTGTAGACAAGCACGACTACACCCACAAGAAGCAGACCGGTGGTTCAGGTCAGTTCGCAAAGGTCCAGATCTCGCTCGAGCCTCTCACCGTAGAGGGCGACAAGATCTACGAATTCTCAAACCAGGTAACTGGTGGACGTATTCCTCGTGAATACATTCCATCGGTAGACGCCGGGTTCCAGGCCTCCATGGCAGTCGGCGTTCTCGCTGGCTACCCCATGGTCGGCGTCAAGGGCATCCTCCTCGATGGTGCCTACCACGACGTTGACTCATCGGAAATGGCCTTCAAGCTTGCAGGCTCAATGGCCTTCAAGGAGGCGGCCCGAAAGGCTGACCCCGTTCTTCTCGAGCCACTTATGGCTGTTGAAGTTCGTACTCCAGAGGAGTACATGGGCGATGTTATCGGTGACCTCAACTCTCGCCGTGGACAAATTCAGTCCATGGAAGATGCAACGGGTGTCAAGGTCGTTAGCGCCCTTGTCCCCCTGTCGGAGATGTTCGGATACGTCGGTGATCTGCGGTCTAAGACCTCAGGTCGCGCTGTGTACTCGATGACTTTCGACAGCTACGCCGAGGTCCCGAAGGCTGTCGCCGACGAGATCGTCCAGAAAAACAAGGGCGAGTAATCTCGCTCCTTGTGAGTTCAGTAAAATAATCCAAACCCTGTAGTTTCCAACCGGAAGCTACTCGAATGTCCTAGGAGGACCCCGTGGCTAAGGCCAAATTCGAGCGCAACAAGCCTCACGTAAACATCGGTACCATCGGACACGTTGACCACGGTAAGACCACTCTTACCGCAGCGATCTCCAAGGTTCTCGCTGACACCTACCCATCCGCAACCAACGTTCAGCGCGACTTCGCGTCGATCGACTCCGCTCCTGAAGAGCGTCAGCGCGGTATTACCATCAACATCTCGCACGTTGAGTACGAGACCCCCAAGCGTCACTACGCACACGTTGACGCACCTGGCCACGCCGACTACATCAAGAACATGATTACCGGTGCTGCTCAGATGGATGGCGCAATCCTCGTGGTTGCTGCTACTGACGGTCCTATGGCTCAGACTCGCGAGCACGTTCTGCTCGCAAAGCAGGTTGGTGTTCCTTACCTCCTCGTTGCTCTGAACAAGTCCGACATGGTTGACGACGAAGAAATCCTTGAGCTCGTTGAGCTCGAGGTTCGTGAACTCCTCTCCAGCCAGGGCTTCGATGGCGACAACGCTCCTGTTGTTCGCGTATCCGGCCTCAAGGCTCTCGAGGGTGACGCAAAGTGGACCCAGTCGATCCTGGACCTGATGGAAGCTGTTGACAGCTCCGTTCCAGACCCAGTACGCGACAAGGACAAGCCATTCCTCATGCCCGTTGAGGACGTCTTCACCATCACCGGTCGTGGAACCGTTGTAACTGGTCGCGCCGAGCGCGGTACCCTCCTCATCAACTCTGAAGTTGAGATCGTTGGTATCCGTCCCACTCAGAAGACCACCGTTACCGGTATCGAGATGTTCCACAAGCAGCTCGACGAAGCATGGGCTGGCGAGAACTGTGGTCTTCTTCTCCGCGGTACCAAGCGTGAAGAGGTTGAGCGTGGACAGGTTGTTGTAAAGCCTGGTTCCGTTACTCCTCACACCAACTTCGAAGGAACTGCCTACATCCTTTCCAAGGATGAGGGTGGACGTCACAACCCATTCTTCGGAAACTACCGTCCTCAGTTCTACTTCCGTACCACTGACGTGACCGGCGTTATCACCTTGCCTGAGGGCAAGGAAATGGTTATGCCTGGTGACACCACTGACATGACCGTTGAGCTGATTCAGCCCATCGCCATGGAAGAGGGCCTCGGCTTCGCTATCCGTGAGGGTGGCCGTACCGTAGGTGCTGGTACCGTAACCAAGATCACCAAGTAATTTCGATTACTTAGAGATTCAAAAACTCCCTCAGGCTTCGGCCTGGGGGAGTTTTCTTTGGTCAACTTATTGAAATCAAAGTTTGGCAAGGTATTGCCGCGGGTAAAGATACATCCGTGCAAAACATTAACTTGCATAGACACGCCAATGTGTGGCAAGATAGACAAGTTCGTGAGTAGTCGCGCTTTCTTGCGTGAACCACTGCAGGCATGTGAATCACCGAAAGGTTGGTTCCCCCGGCAGCTGAACAAAAATGTATCCGACTAAGAGTTTTCGGGTTCGTGCTTGTAAAAAAGCGCGACACGCCCGACAGCGTGGGTCGGACAAGCAGTACCCCTAAATGGGCCCCAAAGGCCTGTGGCGGGTCTTGAAATCAAAACAGTGGTGCAACAGAAGTAGTGCTACTAAGCGTCCCGTGGGAAACCATGGGTAGAACGAGAGCGAGTCAAGATGGCCGGACAGAAAATCCGCATTCGACTTAAGTCATATGACCACGAGGTCATTGACACTTCGGCACGCAAGATCGTCGACACGGTTACCCGTGCCGGTGCGACCGTTGTGGGCCCAGTGCCTTTGCCGACCGAAAAGAACGTTGTGTGTGTGATCCGCTCACCGCACAAATACAAGGACAGCCGCGAGCACTTCGAGATGCGCACCCACAAGCGCGTTATCGACATCATTGACCCAACTCCTAAGGCAGTTGACTCATTGATGCGTCTCGACCTTCCTGCCGATGTCAACATCGAGATCAAGCTCTAAGGAAATCATGTCTGTAAATAGAACCGTTAAGGGACTTCTGGGTAAGAAGCTCGGCATGACTCAGGTATGGGACGCGAACAACAAGCTTGTTCCGGTAACCGTAGTTGAGGCTGGCTCGAACGTTGTCACCCAGATCAAAAACATTGACACCGATGGCTACGAAGCCATTCAGGTTGCATACGGCGCCATCGACCCTCGCAAGACAACCCAGCCACTAGCTGGACACTTTGCAAAGGCTGGCGTTACACCTCGTCGTCACATCGCAGAAATCCGCACCGCTGATGCAGCTGAGTACTCAGTTGGTCAGGAACTTGGTGTTGAGGTTCTTGAGGTTGGCTCAAAGATTGACGTAGTTGGTACCTCAAAGGGTAAGGGCTTCGCAGGTCACATGAAGCGTCACGGCTTCGCTGGTGTTAGCGCATCTCACGGTGCGCACCGCAACCACCGTAAGCCTGGATCAATTGGTATGTCATCAACCCCGGGTCGTGTATTCAAGGGTAAGAAGATGGCTGGCCGTATGGGTACAGACCGCGTGACCACCATGAACCTAACTCTTCACGCAGTTGATGCTGAGAAGGGTCTTCTAATCATCAAGGGCGCAATCCCTGGTCCTAAGGGCCAGTTGGTATTCGTTCGTAACGCTGTGAAGGGAGCGTAAGCAAATGGCTGAAACCACAAAGCTTGACGTTCTAGACGTTGCAGGTAAGAAGGCTGGGTCAGTTGACCTGCCGGGCGAACTGTTCGACGTACAAACAAACGTTCCTCTAATCCACCAGGTTGTTGTTGCCCAGCAGGCAGCAGCACGTCAGGGTACAGCTTCAACCAAGCGTCACGGTGAAGTTTCTGGAACTGGTAAGAAGCCTTTCAAGCAGAAGGGAACCGGTCGCGCGCGTCAGGGTTCACTTCGTGCTCCACAGATGCGCGGTGGTTACATCACTCACGGTCCAAAGCCTCGTGACTACGACCAGCGCACACCTAAGAAGATGAAGGCTGCTGCTGTTCGCGGTGCTGTATCAGACCGCGCACGTAACGGTCGTCTACACGTAATCAACGAATTCGCAATTGGTCAGACTCCTTCAACTAAGGCAGCTGCTGCGATTCTTGCTCAGCTAACTCAGCGTCGCAACGTGTTGATCGTTCTAGACCGCACCGATGACCTGAGCTACAAGAGCTTGCGCAACATCCAGGGCGTTCACGTTCTGCCTGTTGACCAGCTAAACGCTTACGACATTTTGTTGAGTGACGACTTGGTATTCACCAAGGCTGCCCTTGACGCATACATCGCTGGCCCAGCTAAGGGTGCATCTGCTAAAGCAGTTGCTTCTTCATCTGAAGTGGAGGCGTAGTCATGACTGAAATTCAGAAGGACCCACGCGAAGTAATCATCAAGCCTGTTGTTTCTGAAAAGAGCTACAACTTGATCGACAACGGCAAGTACACCTTTGAGGTTGACCCTCGCTCGAACAAGACTGAAATCAAGCAGGCTATCGAAGCGATCTTCAACGTAAAGGTTGACAAGGTCAACACTCTTAACCGCGTTGGTAAGACTCGCCGCACCAAGTTTGGCTTGGGCAAGCGCAAGGACACCAAGCGTGCAATCGTTTCCCTTAAGTCCGGCTCAATCGACATTTTCACAACTGCCGGTTAAGCGAAGTAGAGGATAAATTAAATGGCTATTCGCAAATACAAACCAACGACTCCTGGTCGTCGTGGTTCGTCAGTTTCAGATTTTGCTGAAATCACACGTACCACTCCAGAGAAGTCACTACTTCGCCCATTGTCAAAGACTGGTGGACGTAACGCATCTGGTCGCATCACCACTCGTCACATCGGTGGTGGCCACAAGCGTCAGTACCGCGTTATCGACTTCCGTCGTCACGACAAAGATGGTGTTCCAGCAGTTGTAGCTCACATCGAGTACGACCCAAACCGTACCGCTAACATCGCGTTGCTTCACTACGCAGATGGTGAAAAGCGTTACATCATTGCGCCGAACAAGCTAAAGCAGGGCGACCGCATTGAACAGGGCGCTACCGCTGACATCAAGCCAGGAAACGCTCTTCCATTGAAGAACATTCCAGTAGGTACCGTTATTCACGCAATTGAACTTAAGCCAGGCGGCGGAGCAAAGATGGCTCGCTCAGCTGGTGCTTCTGTTCGTCTAGTTGCTAAAGACGGTGCGTACGCACAGCTTCGTCTACCTTCAGGTGAAATCCGAAACGTAGACGCACGTTGCCGCGCCACCATTGGTGAAGTTGGTAACGCCGAGCAGTCAAACATCAACTGGGGTAAAGCAGGCCGTATGCGTTGGAAGGGCAAGCGCCCAACCGTTCGTGGTGTTGCTATGAACCCGGTTGACCACCCACACGGTGGTGGTGAAGGTAAGACTTCTGGTGGTCGTCACCCAGTTACCCCTTGGGGTCAGGCTGAGGGTCGCACACGTAAGCCAAACCTTCCAAGCGACAAGCTAATCGTCCGCCGTCGTACCGCTAACAAGAAGCGTTAATAGGGAGTCTGAATACAAATGCCACGTAGTTTGAAAAAGGGTCCATTCGTTGACGACCACCTATTCCAGAAGGTCGCCAAGCAGAATGAGGCTGGCACCAAGAACGTGATCAAGACCTGGTCTCGCCGTTCAATGATCGTTCCAGCAATGCTGGGTCACACCATTGCGGTTCACGACGGTCGTAAGCACGTACCTGTATTCGTCACTGAGACCATGGTTGGTCACAAGCTTGGCGAATTCTCACCAACCCGCACCTTCCGTGGTCACGTGAAGGACGATAGAAAGGGAAAGCGTAAATAATGCAAGCTCTAGCTAAAGTTCGCCACATTCGCATTACCCCGATGAAGGCTCGCCGCGTTGTGAACCTTATCCGTGGAAAGCAAGCCGCAGAAGCAATGGCAATTTTGAAGTTCGCTCCACAGCAAGCTTCACAGCCAATCTTCAAGTTGGTTCAGGCAGCAGTTGCAAACGCCAAGGTTAAGGCCGAAGCAAGCAACACATTCTTCAACGAAGATGACCTGTTCGTATCAGAAGCTTTCGTAGACGAAGGTACAACTCTTAAGCGTTTCCAGCCTCGTGCACAGGGACGCGCGTTCCAGATCTTGAAGCGCACCAGCCACATCACCATTGTGGTTGCAACCCCAGATGAACTTGTTGCCAAGGCAGCTAAGAAGACCGCGAAGAAAGGTGGCAACTAATGGGTCAAAAAGTTAACCCATACGGTTTCCGTCTAGGAATCACCACCGATCACGTATCGCGTTGGTTTGCTGACTCAACCAAAAAGGGACAGCGCTACCAGGACTACGTAACCGAGGACATCAAGGTTCGCGCACTACTAACCGAGCGCCTAGACCGCGCTGGTGTGTCACGTGTTGAGATCGAACGTACACGTGACCGTGTACGCGTTGACATTCACACTGCACGTCCGGGTCTAGTTATCGGCCGTCGTGGTGCAGAAGCTGAGGCTATCCGCGCTGACCTAGAGAAGCTAACTAAGAAGCAGATCCAGTTGAACATCCTTGAGGTTAAGAGCCCAGACATGGATGCACAGCTAGTAGCTCAGGGTATTGCTGAGCAGCTAAACGCACGTGTGGCTTTCCGCCGCGCAATGCGTAAGGGTATGCAGGGTGCACTTCGCCAGGGCGC
>NZ_CAKZII010000142.1 GCF_936931525.1 uncultured Aurantimicrobium sp. | reverse complement strand
AGGACTCCCGGAGTAGACATGCAACCTCGCATCACCCCCGCTGAAGCCTGGCGCCGCATGCTCCTGGGCAACGACCGCTTCATTGCCGGCACGCCCGCTCACCCGCGTCAAGACGTTGAGTTTCGCGAGTCACTCACCGAGTCACAGCAGCCCGACGTCGCGCTCTTCGGATGCTCAGACTCGCGCCTCTCGGCAGAAATCATCTTCGATAAAGGCCTCGGCGACCTCTTCGTCGTGCGTAATGCCGGCCAGATCATCTCCGAATCGGTTCTCGGCTCGCTCGAGTACGCCGTCGACGTATTGGGCATCGCCCTCATCGTGGTGCTCGGTCACGACAACTGCGGTGCGGTGATGGGTGCCATAGCGACGCTCAGCCCCGAGGCTCCCAAACTGCCCGCGAGCGTACGCAAGATGGTCGCTCCAATTCGCCCCGCAATCCAACGCGTGGCCAAAGAGCGCGGCATTGCCACTGAAGACGTTGACGTCAACGAGGTGGGTGCCGAGCACCTCAAAGACACCATTTCTGAGCTGCTGCAGCAGAGCGAAGTCATCACCGAAGCGGTCGCAAACGGTACTCTTGCTGTGGTCGGCGCCAACTACCGACTGGGCGATGGCCATGTGATTCCCGACGTCGTCGTCGGTGAAATCTAGACCGTCACCACCTCACAGACCACCCGCACCACCTCACTCAAGGACGAATATCCGTGGCTAAAGCACCCGCCGGTTTCCGTATCGAACACGACACGATGGGCGAGGTTCTCGTTCCCGTCAACGCCCTCTACGCAGCGCAGACTCAGCGTGCGGTCGAGAACTTCCCCATCTCGGGCACGGGCCTCGAGTCGGCACACATCGCCGCTCTCGCCCAGATCAAGAAGTCAGCGGCGCTTGCCAACGCGCAGCTCGGTGTTCTGCCCAAGGGCATCGCCGACGCAATCGCGTGGGCAGCCGACCAGGTGATCTCGGGCAAGTACGACGACCAGTTCCCCATCGACATGTACCAGACCGGTTCGGGTACCAGCTCGAACATGAACATGAACGAGGTTCTGGCCACGCTCGCCACCGGCAAGCTCAAGAAGCCCGTTCACCCCAACGACCACGTCAACTGCTCACAGTCGAGCAACGACGTGTTCCCCACCTCGGTTCACGTAGCGGTCACCGGTGCACTCATCAAAGACCTCATCCCCGCTCTCGACTACCTCGCGAAGTCGCTTGAGAAGAAGGCCAAGAAGTGGGCCACCGTCGTGAAGTCGGGCCGCACCCACCTCATGGACGCCACCCCCGTCACACTCGGCCAGGAGTTCGGTGGCTACGCCATGCAGATTCGCCTCGGCATCGAGCGCATCAAGGCTGCCCTGCCCCGCATCGCTGAAGTACCCCTGGGTGGCACTGCGGTCGGCACCGGAATCAACACTCCCAAGGGCTTTCCACAGCTGGTGATCAAGCACCTTGCCAAAGAAACCAAGCTGCCCATCACCGAGGCTCGCGACCACTTCGAGGCTCAGGCCAACCGTGACGGTCTCGTTGAGGCATCGGGCGCCCTACGCACCATTGCCGTCTCACTGACCAAGATCTGTAACGACCTGCGCTGGATGGGCTCCGGCCCCAACACCGGTCTGGGCGAGCTCGCTATCCCCGACCTGCAGCCTGGCTCCTCGATCATGCCCGGCAAGGTCAACCCTGTTGTTCCTGAAGCTGTCCTCATGGTCTGCATGAAGGTCATCGGCAACGATGCTGCTGTCGTGATGGGTGGAGCTTCAGGTTTATTCGAGCTCAACGTGGCGATCCCTGTGATGGGAAGTTCAGTCCTGGAATCCATCCGTTTGCTTTCCTCGTCTTCACGAATCCTGGCCGATAAGACCATCAACGGTCTTGAGGCCAACGTGAAGCGAGCTCGTGCCATGGCAGAGTCCAGCCCGTCCATCGTGACGCCACTCAACAAATACATCGGCTACGAAGCCGCCGCCAAGATTGCCAAGCACGCAGTTGCCACCGGCAAGACCATCCGGGAAGCCACCATTGAGCTCGGTTACGTCGATGGCAAGAAGCTCACCCTAGAACAGCTCGACACTGCACTGGATGTGCTGTCGATGACTCACCCCTAAGACTCAGGACTCTCATGAAATACACCAATCTTCGCGACCTCACCGTGTCTCGTATCGGCCTGGGCTGCATGGGCATGTCTCACCTCTTCACGGGTAAAGACCAGCCCGATGAGGTTCACATCGCCACCATTCACCGCGCTCTCGAACTCGGGGTGACATTCTTTGACACCGCCGAAATTTATGGACCTTTCAAGAACGAAGTTCTTGTGGGTAAAGCACTGAAGAATCACCGTGATGAAGTGGTTATCGCAAGTAAATTTGGGATGATGACCGGCGAGGGTAACGAGCGTCGTCTGGGCTTTGACAGTTCCCCTGCCAACATTCGTTTCGCGGTTGAACAGTCGCTCAAGCGCCTCGACATGGATTACATCGACCTGTATTACCAGCACCGCATCGACAAGAACGTGCCTATCGAAGACGTCATTGGCACGCTCAAGGAACTCATCGACGAAGGCAAGATTGGCCACATCGGCCTCTCCGAAGCAGGTCAAGCCAACATTCGCAAGGCCAATGCAGTCCACCCCATCACTGCTCTGCAGTCGGAATATTCCCTGTGGACCAGAGATGGCGAAGACGGAACTCTGGACCTGCTTGCAGAGCTTGGTATTGGTTTTGTTCCCTATTCACCGCTCAGTCGAGGCATGCTCAGTGGCAAAATCACCACACTCGACAAATTCGATGACGATGACTGGCGCCTGACCAACCCTCGCTTCCAGCCAGACGCCTTCCAGAAGAACCTCGAGATCCTGCGCGAGGTTGAGACCATTGCTTCCGAAGTGGGCTGCACGCCAGCACAGTTGGCACTGGCTTGGCTCCTGGCCAAGGGTGCCGACTGGGCTCCGATTCCAGGAACTGTGCGCATTAACCACCTCGAGGAAGACATTGCCTCGGTCGACGTGGAGCTCACTGTGGAACAGGTTGCACGACTCGACAAGGTGACACAGCCCATTGGCGGGCACCACTCCGATGCGCAAATGAAGACCCTGGATCGCGAGGTTTAGACATGACCCGCATCGCACTCATTGGCCCCAGTGACCTAGGCGTTCAGTTGGGTATAACCCTGAACGAAGCTGGAGCTGAGGTTATTGGATTTAACCTGCCACCAACCGAATATTCCCCTATTCACCTAGCTTCCAATCTGGAGCAGACGGTTGAAAGCGCCGACCTCGTGCTCAGCTTTGAACTTCCTCAGCTTGCCGAGAAAACTGCGCAAGAATGTGCTCCCCTGCTCAAAGCAGGAGCCCTCTTCGCGGACTTCAGTTCAGGAACCCCTGAGCGCAAGAAGCATCTTGCTGCGGTGTTCTCAGGAAATGTCTTTGCAGATGCAGCTCTGACAAGTGCGGGGGCTATTGACGCTGCAGGGCCTGCTGCCAATGCTCTGTCAGATGTTCTATCAAGCTTGGGAGTGAAAGTTAACGTGGTCTCTAACATTTCTGGTGATGTCGCTGCTCGGACCCTCATCAGAACACTCTTTACCAATGGAATGGCAGAGGTACTTGCTGACACACTTTGGGCAGCAGAGAGCTTAGGTATAGAAGATTGGGCCTGGAGCGATATCAAGGAAGAGCTCACCGACTCGAATGGTGACAGAGCACAGGCATTAATCGACGACACTGCCTACAACTTCAAGCGTCACCAGATAGCGATGCAAGATGTTGTCGAAATGCTCACGAGTAGTGGATATGACAGCACCATGATTGCTCCTATTCAGTTCACACATGGTCGCATCATGCACGGCAAGAAGATTCCGCACAGTCAAGCTCCCGCCAAAAAGTGGCAGAGGTAAAGAACTACTTCTTCATTCGCCAATCAGGCTTGAGCGCTGCGATGGTCCAGCCTTTTAGAGAAGCAAGCCATACTCCTGATCCATAGGCGATGTCATCGAGTCTTCTCGCAACGCCAAATCTGACCACATCAAGTTCATAGTCTTCTTTGTCATATTCCACCGCAATATCAACCACCGCAGCGATAAATACTGCGCGTCTGATGCGCTTGGAAAAAACTGCCCCCACAAGAGTAAGAGGCCACCAATGCTTCAGCATTAGTGCAGAGGTTTGCGCACCTGCAGAAACAATTCCTTGCGCAGTGAGCTCAGCGGCTAACCCGGAAGGATTGTGAGCAGAAGCAAGCAATCGACTGTTACGAGCAGATGCTCCTAATGCAATCAGAATTGCCACCGGCAGAGACCATCTGCGCTGAGCGATCAGGGCAGCCATCAACGCAACACTCCACGGGGTCATCACTGCCGGAGCGATGGAACCTGGGTGCTTTTTTGCTAGTGGGACAGCACCTGTCCCGTATTGAGCTTTGCGCTTGAACCACTCACGGAAATGATCACGATGTTCATGTTGTGCAGTTGCTGTTGGCTCATATCTGACCCGCCAACCAGATTCGCTTAATCTCCACACAAGGTCAACATCTTCACCGACACGCATCGATGGATCGAAGCCGTCCGTGATAGCGCTCACCCGAGCGACAACTCCAGCAGAAGGAGCCCACGACAGAGGGGAACGCGGTTTGACCACTCCCCGGATTGGGCCAAGATCGAGTGAACTTCTCGCGTTCTCGTATTTCCCAATCCAATTACGTTGATGGGGCATCCCCACTATTCGAGGGACCGCCATCGCCACCTTCGGGTCTGAGAAGTGCCGCAGCAAAAGAGGAATGGTGTCTGTGTTGATCACGAGGTCCGAGTCGAGAAAGACAACGAACTCTGTTTTCACCAGCGCCAAGCCGGCATTTCGAGCTCCACCGGGCCCAACATTCACTGCTAACGGCACGAATTCTGCACCATGCTTCACGGCAACATCGTGCAGCAGTGTGGGGTTCTCCGATGCATCATCAACCACGATGATTCGAGGATTTTGACGGCGTGTAGACGACCGCACAGATGTCAGCAATCGATCGAGAGGCGCAGCTCGATTCATCACGGGAACAACAATTGTGTAGGGCTCTTCTAGATCAGGCAAGAGTTCAACAACAGGGTCTGCCATTGCTAGCTCAAGAAGTTTTTCTGCCAGATTTGCTCCCATAGCTGTTGAGGCGTCTACTTCTTTTCCTCGGAGAACGCTCTGTGCCTCTGGAGAGAGACGAATGTAGCGAGTAGGAGAGCCACCCACCATTGCCGCACCATGTTCAATGACCCTGGTGCGCGCATTGAGGCGAACAACGAACTCTGCAGGGAGCGTCATGAACTTTCCTGAATAAACTTCAAGACCTTGGGCAATACTCGTGCTGTCATCTGAACGACCAGGCTGTGACCTTCTTCGGACGTTGCCCCAGTCGGATCACCAAGGACCCCATTAGGCGAGACTTTCCTGACTCCTGCTTCGATCATGAGCGGTAATAGTTCAGCTAAGGGCTGTGTCGTTCCAGGCGATGCCAAGGACATGTCAACGGTCTCTGGCGCCAGATGGAGCATGAGGGAGGTTTCTTCCCTACCCGCATGTGCATCTTGTCCAGGAATACCGCAGGGAACCCAGAAAGCGTTGTGACCTTCAGCAACCAGTTGGTCTATTGCCTCAGCAAGAACGGGAGCGTTCCCGCCGTGACCATTCACAAACACAACACGAGGCACCCATGATTGTGCTGACCTAGCAAGTTCAATCACGACGTGACGCAGTGCCTCGTGACCCATGGACAGTGTCCCAGGGAAATCTTGGTGTTCTCCGCTGGCCCCGAGAGGGAGGGCAGGTGACACCACAACTGAGCATGATGAGGCCTCTAGCTCAATCGCGAGTGCATCTGCGACAGCACAGGCAATGACGGTGTCAGTGTCGAACGGGAGATGTGGTCCGTGTTGCTCAGTTGAACCAAGTGGAATCAGCACGACGTCCGGTGAACCTATTTCTGGCCACCGAGACGTCGCGAGATAAACCATTACTCCCCGAGGCGTCGCTCGAAGTTTGCAGGGATGTAGAAGTCCTTGGGGCTCAGCTCATGAATGGAGCTGTGACCCAAACCGAGAACGGCAGAGTCAAGACCCATGCGCATCAGGTCGAGGACGTTTTCAACACCTGTTTGGCCGTTGGCTGCGAGACCCCAGAGGTATGCGCGACCGAGCATGACCGCTCGAGCTCCCAATGCGAGAGCCTTGGCAACATCGCCACCACGACGGATACCACCATCAAGGAGTACCTCAACCTGATCCCCCACAGCCTGGGCAACTGCGGGCAAGCAACGAATTGCCGCCGGGGTTGTGTCCAGGTTATTTCCACCGTGGTTTGAGACAGAAATTGCCTGCACACCGGCATCAACAGCGCGGCGAGCATCGTCAACACGTGTCACACCCTTGAGCATGACGGGACCGCCCCATTCCTGAACTATCCAGGCAATGTCTTCCCACGTTGGAGGAGGTGTCGACATCCACTCGTAGTAAGCACCAAAGAAGGTAGGTGCCTTGCCACCTGGAGGCTGCAGGTTGGGAGCAGTGAGATCAGGGATGTTCATGTTCTTGGCAAATGACCACAACCACGTGGGACGAACAATTGCTTCAGGAGCAAAGTCAATCATTGCCTTGAGATTCATCCGCTCGGGGATAGCTGGGGATCCCCAGTCGCGCCCCACAGAGAAAGACCAGTCGGTGGTCACGATGAGCGCCTTGGCGCCTGCTGCACGCGCACGGTCCATGCGCTGAATCATCTGATCGCGTGTGCCGGTCCAGTAAAGCTGGAAAAAGGTGTTCTCGTTGACTGCGGTTACTTCTTCAATGGGTTTTGAAGCGAAAGAAGACAGCCCCATGATGGTGCCACGGTTTGCGGCGGCACGGGCAACAGCCACCTCGCCTTCAGGGTTCACAGCCTGAACACCAGTTGGGGAAATGATGACGGGAAGAGAGATGGGGATGCCCAACACAGTGGTGCCCAATTCACGATTCGGCTTCTGTCCGGCAACATGAGGAGCGAACTGGATTTCCGCGAAAGCATCCATGTTGTCCTGCGGGGTGCGGCCACGCTCGGAACCGGCCACAAGTGCGGCATAAACCGACTTGGGGAGACGCTTCTGTGCACGGCGCTGTGCTTCCTGCACTGATTCAAACCAGGGGTTCTGTTTCCAAGCCATGATGGGCTCCTTCATACTTTTTTCTCTAGAGACAAGGGGTGTGAGAATCTTCAATTCATCTCACGAAGAACGGGGCAACTTCTTACGAAGCTGACTCCTGTTCCGAAGCTAACTGGGCTGCGAAGCCCGCTAGGGGGTTGGGTTCACAGTCGTTGACGGGTGGGCGCTGAAGATCTTCTCGGCGGGTGAGCGTCAGTTGCACGGGCCCCATGCCTTCACGAGGACGCGGTGGGGACGTGCGGTGTGAGTGATCACCAGATGGCTTGGGGGCAGACTTCTCTTTCCCCTTTGCCGCTTTCAAGAGCTCTTCGCCATAACCCTGAACACATTCAGGGTCTGGGCCATCGAGTGGGAGGCCTGTAAAGAACTTGGCTGCCATGCAGCCACCCTTACAGGTGTCAAAGAACTGGCAAGAGGTACATGCTCCACCAGACTGTGGCTTGCGGAGTTCCTGGAAGAGCTCCGACTGGCGCCACACGTGAGCGAATCCTCCGGGCTGGCGAACATTGCCAGCGAGGAAGTCATCGTGAATTGCGAAAGGACATGCGTATACGTCACCAACGGGATCAATCAAGCAGACCACGCGACCAGCACCACAGAGGTTCAGACCAGGCAGTGCCTCACCGAACGCTGAGAGGTGGAAGAAGGAGTCTCCGGTGAGCACTCCGTCGCCATTTGCAATCAACCAGTCATAGAGCTCACGTTGCTGCTCAGGAAGCGGGTGCAGATCATCCCAGGTGTCGGCGCCACGTCCGGAAGGACGAAGGCGTGTCAAGCGCAGCTGCGCGCCGTATTTGTCTGCAATGGCCTTGAATTCATCCAGCTGGGGGATGTTGTATCGGGTGCACACAACAGAAAGCTTGAAGTTTTCCATTCCTGCTGCCTGGAGGTTTTCCATGGCCTTGATCGCCGTGGCATAAGAACCGGGGCCGCGAACATAATCATTCACTTCAGCTGTGGCACCGTCGAGAGAGATCTGAATGTCGAGATAGTCGTTAGCTGCCAGCTGGGCTGCACGTTCCGGAGTGATTTTGACACCGTTGGTGGAGAACTTCACACCAACGTGATGCTCTGTGGCGTAGTCAAGGATTTCCCAGAAGTCACTCCGCACAGTTGGTTCACCGCCACCGATATTGACGTAGAAGACCTGCATGCGCTCGAGCTCGTCGATCACTGCTTTGCATTCTTCCGTGGAAAGCTCACGTGGGTCGCGACGCCCAGAACTAGATAGGCAGTGCACGCAGGAGAGATTGCAGGCGTAGGTCAACTCCCACGTCAAACAAATGGGAGAGTCAAGACCGAACTCAAAGAGATCTACGAGTCGGGCAGGTTTGGTTGAAGGCGCTCCGGGAGCTTCGAGCAGCGTCATACGGATACCTCAATCAACATCTGAGAGTCTCGCAGCGTTGCAAGAGCTCGTTGGAACTGGGGCAGTTCAGATTCTGTAATGCCGATAACGGAACAAGCCTGTCTTGCCGTGGGGTAATCAGAAAGAACCTGAACGATTTCAAGTAAACGTCGGTCTTTCAGGAAGGAAAGCTTCCTGGTACCAAAGTGGTAGAGCAGAGCACCAAAAGGCTCGGGACGAATAGAAACCTGTGGGTGGACTCGCCACGCCTGGTTCAAATCGAGTGTTGCAGTGTTTTTAGTAGACACCGCACATGCCGTCAATCGAGACCTCTTCAACGAGAGTGTCTGCCTCGAGGACAGCTTCTTCGGCGGGGATGGCGTTCTGAGGGGACTGTGACATCAGCAGGCATTCCTTCGTTGGATTGACAGGAGAATTCAAATGAATTCAGTAGAAGCATCGTATAACAGTTCCCCGTAAAGCAGATATGGGCTTTGCGCCTCCCCAGATAGGGTGAGTACGCCCTTAAGTGCTATACAGAATCAGTACAACACCGCACCGCGAAGAGGAGGATGGACCATGTCGAATGACAACTGGGACGTCATCATTGTGGGTGCAGGATCCTCAGGTGCAGTGGTTGCTTCACGTCTGAGTAACATCGAAAATCTTCGCATCCTGCTCGTTGAAGCCGGGGCTGGAGCCCAGCAAATACTGGACTTTCCGGACGAAATTCGCTCGGCACATATTGTGGCTGGAGCACGTCCAGACAATTCCTTCAACAGATTGATACCTGGTCAGATCACCGATTCACGGGAATACACAGCAACCCGTGGACGAATTTTGGGTGGCTCTTCGGCAACCAATGGGGGCTATTTCATCCGCCCCCGACGAGCTGATTTTGACGAATGGGAAGCTGCTGGTTCTGCACTCTGGGGATATAACTCTGCACTTTCATCCCTTCGTGAAATGGAGAGCGATCTGAGCTATGGCTCAACAGCCCTCCATGGAGCACAGGGCCCAGTCCCCGTGACAAGAACACAACTCTCTTACCCTTCAGTAAAGACCTTCCATGAAGCTGCCACTGAGCTCGGTTTCCCTGAACACCCCGACATGAATGATCAAGGGGAAGATGGTTTCGGAGCTGTACCCACGAACACTGTGGGAGATGTTCAATACAACAGCGCCATGACATATCTCGACCCTGACATTGAGCGGCCTGGACTGACCATGTGGACAGACACCACCGTGGAAAGGGTGTTATTCAAGGGCACCACAACAACCGGCGTTCGACTTCGCCACAATGACGAGATTCTGGACGTTCATGCCCGTGAGGTAATTTTGTGTGCCGGTGCATTGATTACCCCGCAGCTTCTGATGCTCTCCGGAATCGGACCTCAGGATCATCTTGCTCAGCACTCCATTCCTTTGGCAGTTGACAGCCCACAGGTAGGCCGGGGGTTGAGCGATCATCCTCAGCTTGTTTCCATGTGGATGCCTAAGGAAAACGCAGAATATCCCGTGGGCAGCTGGATGGGTGGAGTTCTCCATGCCCACATTGGATCGAGTGAAATCGAAGCACTACAGAGTATTCGCTCCCTCTCCGAGCTAGTGGGAGATGAGCCGTCGGCAGCAACAGCGCTGATGTTGGCACCAGTTTCTCCACGACGGACAGGTCACCTGAATCTTGTTTCAGGGTCGATTGACGATGCCCCATTTGTGTCTTACAACTACCTCAATAACGCCGATGTCCGTGCAGACCTCAGAGCCTCCGCAAGATTGGCGAAAGACATTCTGTCGACCCATGCGGTGACTACCCAGTCAGAGTGGAGTTGGGGACCATCAGGAGAAGAGTGCAGCAACGACTCCACCTTGGATGCCTGGATTGCCCTGAACGTTGGCACCTCAATGCATGCCTGCGCAACAGCATCCTTTGCCGGGGAGCACCCTGTTGTCGATCCCGAAGGACGCGTCTTGGGCGTGAGAGGTTTGCGCATCGCGGATACATCTATTTTGCCCGCAGCGCCCCGCAGAGGCCCCGCAGTTGCAGCATTACTCATCGGCGAACTTCTTGCGTCGGTCATCACAGCTGACATAGCCCGCTAACCCTTCAACACATGAGGATCAACGTATGCTGACTACTTATATTTACGGTGCCGGTGACATCCGTGTCCAGGAAGTTACCAAACCCACAATTCGTCACTCAACAGATGCCCTCATCCGCGTTGTTCGTTCTTGTATTTGCGGTTCAGACTTACATCACTTCCATAATTTCCCCGCTACACCTGATTCCCCTAAACAAATGGGGCACGAGTTCATCGGAATTGTGGAAGAAATTGGCACCGACGTCTCGACTATCAATGTCGGCGACTTTGTTATTGCCCCATTTGCTATTTCCTGTGGCACGTGTGGTTTTTGCCATGAAGGCCTCTACACCTCGTGTGTCAGCGGGACTTTCTGGGGTCGCGGAGAAGTGGGCGGGGCCCAAGCAGAATATGTGCTCTCCCCATTCGCAGACGGAACGCTGGTTGTTGTCCCTGGCATTACAGAAGACTCCGAACTTCTTCCTTCTCTGTTGACACTGTCAGATGTCTACGGAACTGGTTACCACGCCGCCAAGTGTGCTCAGGTTGGCCCTGGTGATGAAGTAGTTGTGATTGGAGATGGCGCAGTCGGACTTCTTGCGGTCCTCTCCGCTAAACAGCTCGGCGCGCAGAACATCATTTTGATGGGGAGCCATCAAGCGCGCACTGATTTAGGCAGGGAATTCGGTGCCACCCATGTCGTTTCCGAACGTGGCGATGTTGGCATCGCTGCTGTGCGTGCACTTACTCAGAACAACCAAGGTGCTTCGAAAGTCCTTGAGGCTGTGGGACACTTGCCCGCATACGAGCAAGCATTAGGGGTAGTTCGAGCTGGTGGAGTAATCAGTCGCGTAGGCGTTCCACAATATGAGGAGGCTCCTGTGGGGATGGGGGCACTCTTTGGTCGCAACATCACCCTCACAGGCGGAGTTGCTCCTGTTCGGGCATACATCAACGAGCTTTTGCCGGCAATCTTGAACGGACAAGTTAATCCCGGTCGAGTGTTCGATTCGACAATTTCCATCCAGGACGTGCCCCTGGGCTATGCGGCAATGGACCAGCGCAGAGCCCTGAAAGTAATGATTGCTTTCTAACTAGGAAAATCGAAGCAGAGAGAGTCGCGCAACCCACTCAGGGTCGCGGTGGGAGAAGAACTGTGACTCACCGTCACACTGCGGAGCTCGCTGACAACACCCAGTGTGCTGAAAGACAAATAAATCGCCCTGCAAGACAACTAATGCGCACGGATTGCCTAATGGGCATATTGTGCTTCGAATACCTCGCTGAAAGAATCTTGATTGAGCGTGCATAACTCTCCCTTCAACGTCGAAGAACTCAGAAAGAGGAATTCACTCATGAGTGAAAACACCAAGAAAATTCGTGCAGCAGTACTCCGAGAATTGCCCGGTCCCTGGACTGTTGAAGATCTCGAAATCAGCGGCCCCAAGCGCGGCGAAGTTCTCGTGGAGCTCAAAGCTGCCGGGCTGTGCCACTCTGATGATCACCACCGCCAGAATGACCTCCCCCTAGCTAATCTTCCAGCAATTGTCGGCCACGAAGGTGCCGGTGTTGTTATTGCAGTGGGTGAGGGCGTTTACGACCTCGAGGTTGGCGACCACGTTGTTGCTTCCTTCATTCCCGCATGCGGTAAGTGCAAGTGGTGTTCTCTTGGAATGCAAAACCTGTGTGACTTTGGTCGCTTCATTCTTGAAGGAACCCAGATTGATGGCACCTTCCGCATCACCGACAAGGACGGCAAGGGTGTAGCTACCGCAGCAATGCTCGGCACCTTCTCGAACTACCAGATTATGGATCAGACCTCCTTGATCAAGGTCGATAAGGACATCCCCTTCCCCATCGCAGCAATTGTGGCCTGTGGCGTTCCAACCGGTGTTGGTTCTGCACGAAACGTTGCAAACGTTCAGCCCGGTGACGTCGTTGTAATCATGGGCATCGGCGGTATCGGCATGAACGCTGTTCAGGGTGCTACTCTCGCCGGCGCACGCCACATCATCGCTGTTGACCCCATCGAATACAAGCGCAAGCGTGCTCTCGAGTTCGGTGCAACCGATGTGTTTGCAACTATCCAAGAAGCTGAAGCTTTCGCTAAGTCCATCACTAACGGGCAGGGTGCAGACTCCGCAATCGTGACCGTCGGCGTCATTACCGGCGAACATGTTTCACAGGCTTACCAGGCAGTCCGCAAGGGTGGAACTCTTGTTGTCACCGCTTTAGGAAAGGTTGATGCATCCATCTCGGATATCAACCTCTTCGATCTCGCCATGATGCAAAAGCGTATCCAGGGCAACGTATACGGCGGATGGTCTCCTCGCGTAGCCGTGCCCATGCTTTTGGATCTCTACCGTGACGGAAAGCTCAAGCTCGACGAACTCATCACTCGCACCTACAAGATTGATGAAATCAACGAAGCATTTGATGACATGCACAGTGGCAAGAACATCCGTGGCGTCATCATCCACGAGCACTAAGTATTGCTTTCAGAGCGTGCTCTGAAACACAGAAGCCCCGCACATTGTGCGGGGCTTCTGTGTTCGCATGGCAGAGTCAGGTAAGGGCTAGTAGTCCAGCTGCTGCTGAAGAGCGTCAAGCACGATGTAGCAGGGAAGGACCTGCGCAACGCTGGCGTTGGGCTCACGGCCTTCCTTGATGGCGGCTACGAACTCCCGGTCCTGGAGCTCAATACCGTTCATGGAGACGTCCACGTTGGAGACGTCGATGACTTCTTCCTTGCCGGTGACAAGGTCGTCATAGCGCGCGATGTAGGTGTCGGTGTCACCGATGTAGCGGAAGAAGGTTCCCAAAGGACCGTCGTTATTGAACGAGAGCGAGAGGGTGCAGATCTTTCCCGTTTCAGTGGCCAGCTGGATAGACATGTCCATCGCAATGCCGAGCTCAGGGTGCTTGGGGCCCTGAATTGCGTTGGCCTTCACGATCTTTTCACCGGTCTGGTACTGGAACAGGTCCACGGTGTGAGCTGCGTGGTGCCAGAGCAGGTGGTCAGTCCATGAGCGGGGCTGACCGAGAGCGTTCATGTTGGTGCGACGGAAGAAGTAGGTCTGCACGTCCATCTGCTGGATGTTGAATTCACCGGCAGTGATCTTGTTGTGAACGTACTGGTGGGAAGGGTTGAACCGGCGGGTGTGACCAGCCATGGCAATCAAGCCTGTTTCCTTCTGCACGTCCACGATGTCTTGCACACCACGCAGATTATCGGCCATGGGGATTTCCACCATGACGTGCTTTCCTGCACGCAGAGCCTCAATGGTCTGGTCGTGGTGCATTTGGGTGGGGGTGGCCAGGATGACACCATCGAGGTCTGGCTGGGCCAGAAGCTCGGTGTAGCTGTCGAAACCCTTGTCAGCGCCATACTTTTCAGCGATTTCATCGGCCACGTTCTGGCGGCTGTGGGCGACGTACTTGATGTTGGCATCAGGAATGTTGGCCAGAGCATCGAGGTGCTTCTGACCGAAGGCACCCAGGCCAACAACAGCGATATTGACAGTCATGTTTAGTCTTCCTTGGGGGTGAGGATCAGGTGGCCAACAGAAGTGTTGGAAGCAGGGACGTGGTTGAAACGGTAGACCTCATTGACCTGGTCACCGAGAGCACCGCGCATGATGAGCCACATAATGAGCTCCACGCCTTCTGAGCCTGCCTCGATCATGTATTCGAGGTGTGGCTTGTATTGGAGCACTTCAGGCTGGTTGATGAGGTCATCCATGAACTGAATGTCCCAGGGCAGGTTAATCAGACCTGCACGAGCACCCTGGATCTGGTGGCTCATGCCACCGGTTCCCCAAATCTCGACCTTGAGGTCACCATCGAACTGCTCAACAGCGCGCTTGATGGCCTTACCGAGCGCCAAGCAGCGCTCACCAGAAGGCTGCGGGTTCATCACGACGTTGACAGGCAACGGAATGACCTTGGTTGGCCACTTGTCGGGCGTGCCATACATCAACGACATCGGCACGGTCAATCCGTGGTCAACTTCCAGAAGGTTCAATACCGTCATATCGAAATCATCGGTAATGAGGGATGCCGCGACGTGAGTAGCAAGTTCGGGAGCACCTTCAACCGCAGGAATTGGACGGGGGCCGTAGCCTTCGTCGCAGATGGCGTAGCTATCGGCGATGCCGATAGCGAAGGTGGGCATGATGTCCATACCGAAATAGGAGGCGTGGTCGTTGTAGACGATGATTGCTACGTCTGCGGGGTTGTCTTTAGCCCACTGCTTGGAGAATTCGTAGCCATCAAACATGGGCTTCCAGTACTCATCCTGGGTCTTGCCCATATCCACAGCGTGGCCCACTGCAGGAACGTGACTGGTCGCAATACCCGCAACAATCTTCGCCATTATGCTTCGCCTCGTTCTTTCTTGGAGCGCCAGCCTTCGATGTTTCGGCCGCCATTGATCATCATCTGTTGATATTCCTCAGCGTTCATATCTGTCATGGTGCTGACGGCTTGAACGTAGGAGAGGCCTTCTGCAGCAAAGATTTTGGATAGGAAGTAGACGTTGCCGCCCAGGTCCAACATGCGTTGAAAGTCGCGGTCAATAACAGCTTGCTTCTGCTCGTCAGTCATGTCCCATTCAGCGAGATAAGCAGGGCCGTCAGCGAGGAAGCGCTTGCGGTTTTCGGCGTCGCGAAGGCTCATGCAGAACTGGTTGAGGTGGAAACCCTTTTGGGCCGACTCAATCGTGAAGATGGTCGTGCCAGGGATGTCCTTGTACTGCTCAAAATTGGGCTTCATGATTAGCTCCAGTAGAGGTTGTTGGGGTTGGTAACAAGCAATTTGGTTTGCAGCTCAGGGGTGACTGCAATCGAAGGAACATAGTCAACCAAGATGCCGTCATCGGGCATCTCTGTCTTCATGTTGGGGTGTGGCCAGTCTGTTCCCCAGAGAACACGGTCAGGGAATTCTTCGACGATCTTCTTGGCGAAGGGCACCACGTCCAGGTATTCAGGAGAACCGCTCTTGGTCAAACGGTCAGGGCAGCTGACCTTGCACCAGACGTCGGTGTTTACACGCATGAAGTTCAGGAACATCTCGAATTCTTCGTTGTCCACGGGCTTGGTCACATCGGGACGTCCCATGTGGTCAATCACGAGAGGAATATTCAACGAGTTGAAGAAGTCCATCTTCTCCCCCAGATCAGCAGGCTCGAAGTAGAGCACCACGTGCCATCCCAGAGGACGGATCTTCTCAATGATCTCGCGGTAGTAGTCATCAGGCTTGGGATCAACCAGGCGCTTGACGTAGTTGAAGCGCACTCCGCGCACACCCAGGTCATGCATGCGCTGCAGTTCTTCAGCTGTGACGTCAGGCTTCACGGTGACAACACCGCGAGCCTTGCCATTGGCACGCTCAAGAACATCGAGCAGAGCTGAGTTATCCGAACCGTGACACGTTGCCTGCACAACAACGTTCTTCTCGAAGCCGAGGAAGTCGCGCAGAGCAAAGAGCTGTTCCCAACTGGCATCGCACGGAGTGTATTTGCGCTCAGGAGCGAATGGGAAGGTGTCCCCAGGCCCAAAGACGTGGCAGTGTGCATCTACTGCGCCAGCTGGCACAACGAACTTGGGCTTGCTGGGGTTGGGGTGCCAGTCGAGCCAGTCGGCATCCTTCACAAATGCGCTCACAGTCCACGCTCCGTCAACTTGGCATCCATGCGAGGGAAGACCTTGCGCGCGTTCTTGGAGAAGATGTTGGTGCGTTCTTCTTCTGAGATCTTCGCAGCATCGATGTAACGCTTGGTGTCATCGAAGTACTGGCCAGTCTGAGGGTCGATACCGCGGACAGCACCGATCATTTCTGAACCAAAAAGCACGTTCTTGTTATCGATGACATCGACCAACAGGTCAATTCCTGGCTGGTGATAGACGCAGGTGTCGAAGAACACGTTGTTCATGAGGTGAGTGTCCACGCTGGGCTGCTTGAGCATGTCTGCCAGACCGCGGTAACGACCCCAGTGGTAAGGAACAGCTCCACCACCGTGAGGAATGATGAATCGCAGTGTGGGGAAGTCTCCGAACAGGTTGCCCTGGAGTAGCTGCATAAACGCCGTGGTGTCTGCGTTCATGTAGTGAGCGCCGGTGGCGTGGAAGTTGTGGTTACAGGACGCAGACACGTGAATCATGGCGGGAACGTCGAGTTCGACCATCTTCTCGTAGAGCG
>NZ_CAKZII010000141.1 GCF_936931525.1 uncultured Aurantimicrobium sp. | reverse complement strand
AGACGCTCTTCGGCAGAAAGCTCGGTCTCACCCTTAGGAGTGACCTTACCGACGAGGATGTCGCCGGGGCGAACCTCTGCACCGATGCGAATGATGCCGCGCTCATCGAGGTTAGCGATGAGTTCAGGGGACACGTTGGGGAGGTCGCGAGTGATCTCTTCCTTACCCAGCTTGGTGTCACGTGCATCAACGTCATATTCCTCGATGTGAATCGAAGAAAGGACGTCGTCCTGCACGAGACGCTGCGACAGGATGATCGCGTCCTCGAAGTTGTGACCTTCCCAAGGCATGAATGCCACGAGGAGGTTCTTACCCAGAGCCAGTTCACCGTTCTCGGTGGCAGGACCATCTGCGATGACCTGGCCAACCTCAACACGCTCACCAGCGGTCACGATGACACGGTGGTTGTAGCTGGTGCCCTGGTTCGAACGGTCGAACTTACGGAGGAAGTAATCCTCGGTTCCACCTTCGTCGAGCTGAACGGTAACGACATCAGCCGAAACCTCAGAAACGACACCGGCCTTGTTGGTGAGGATTACGTCACCAGCATCGATAGCGGCGAAGTTTTCCATACCGGTACCAACCAGTGGGCTTTCGCTGCGCAGCAGTGGCACAGCCTGACGCTGCATGTTGGCACCCATGAGTGCGCGGTTAGCATCGTCGTGCTCGAGGAATGGAATCAGCGAAGTACCGACAGAAACCATCTGGCGAGGAGAAACGTCCATGTAGTCCACCTCAGCGGCAGGAACGAGTTCAACCTCTCCACCCTTACGACGGACGAGCACGCGCTCTTCAGCGAAGTGGCTGTCCTTGGTAAGAGGTGCGTTGGCCTGTGCAACAACGAAGTCATCTTCTTCCGAAGCGGTGAGGTAATCGATGTTCTCGGTTACCTTGCCCTTGACGACGCGGCGGTAAGGGGTCTCAATGAAACCAAAGGCGTTGATACGCGCGAACGATGCGAGCGAACCAATCAGACCAATGTTGGGACCTTCAGGAGTTTCAATGGGGCACATACGTCCGTAGTGGGACGAGTGAACGTCACGAACCTCAACACCTGCACGCTCACGCGACAGACCACCGGGGCCCAGCGCAGAAAGACGACGCTTGTGGGTCAGACCGGCGAGAGGGTTGTTCTGGTCCATGAACTGTGACAGCTGAGAAGTACCGAAGAACTCCTTGATTGCTGCAACAACGGGACGCACGTTGATCAGGGTCTGAGGGGTAATTGCCTCAATGTCCTGAGTGGTCATACGCTCGCGAACGACGCGCTCCATACGGGACAGACCGGTACGAACCTGGTTCTGGATGAGCTCACCAACGGCGCGGATACGACGGTTACCGAAGTGGTCGATGTCGTCTACGTCGAGACGAATCTCTGCCTTCTTGCCGTCGCGGAGACCGGTGAAGGTCTTCTCGTCGTTGTGCAGTGCGACCAAGTACTTGATGGTTGCGATGATGTCTGCAACAGAAAGTACGGAGTCAGTCAGCGGAGCCTCAAGACCGAGCTTGCGGTTGATCTTGTAACGACCAACCTTTGCCAGGTCGTAACGCTTGTGGCTGAAGAAGAAGTTGTCGAGAAGTGCACGTGCAGCCTCAGCAGCAACCTGCTCTCCTGGACGGAGCTTGCGGTAGATGTCGCGCAGCGCATCTTCCTTGGTGAGGATGGTGTCCTTTTCCAAGGTCTGCAGGATGGAGTCGTAACCAGCGAACTCGGTTGCGATCTCTTCGCTGGTCATACCCAGCGCCTTGAGGAAGATGGTGACGGACTGCTTGCGCTTACGGTCGATACGAACACCAACAGCGTCACGCTTGTCGATTTCGAATTCGAGCCATGCACCACGGCTTGGGATGATGCGTGCGGAGTAGACGTCCTTGTCAGAGGTCTTTTCCTGCTCGCGGTCGAAGTACACACCAGGTGAACGAACCAGCTGAGACACAACAACACGCTCGGTGCCGTTGATGATGAAGGTTCCCTTGGGGGTCATCAGGGGGAAGTCACCCATGAACACGGTCTGGGTCTTGATTTCACCCGTGACGTGGTTCATGAACTCTGCCTCGACGTAGAGAGGAGCAGCGTAAGTCTTGCCACGCTCCTTGCACTCGAAGATCGAGTACTTCTCAGGCTCGAGGTAAGGGTTAGTGAAGGACAGCTGCATGGTCTCATCGAGGTTCTCGATGGGAGAGATCTCTTCAAAGATCTCTTCTAGACCAGTACGCGAAGGGAGGTCCTGACGGCCTTCCTTCTTCGCCTCTGCCAAACGCTTCTGCCAGTGCTCGTTACCGACGAGCCAGTCAAAGCTCTCGGTTTGAAGTGCCAGCAGATCGGGGACAGTCAGCGTGTCTGTGATCTTCGCGAACGACAGGCGCGATGCGGTACGGCCGTTCTTAATGGACTTGGTGTCTTTTGCGTTGCGCGCAGCAGCCAAGGAAATAACCTCCGTGGGTCCCGTCGGACCATCATGGTTTCGGTTGGTGTGGGATGTTTTGCGAACTCGAAAATCCCGCTAAAGTGGGGCAACCCGCAGAGTTATCTGCGAATTTAGAAACTGTCACCCCGACCGCAATATGAGGGCATGACAAAACTTCGAGCGCAAATAACAACTCTATAACGGCTTGCGGGTCTGTGTCTAGTTGAGATTTGTAGGTGGTGTGAGGCTATGGCAGAAAAACCAGCCATCACGCTCAAATCTTCTGGACTGCGTGCCACGATCGAGCCAGATCCCTATCAAGATGGGGCATTTATTCTCGAAGTCGATGGAACACCCCAATCTCACGTCTTTATTGATGATCCCGGTGAGCTGTTCTTCGAATACATCCGCCGCATTGGCCATGTGCTGGACCAGGTTGCTGAACCTGGCCAGCCCATTACTGCCGTTCACTTAGGCGGCGGCGCTCTGACGCTCCCCCGCTATATCGAGGCAACGCGTCCTGGTTCCCGCCAACAAGTCGTGGAACTCGAGCAAGATCTCATCGACTTTGTCCGTGAGCACCTTCCTCTCCAGCGCAATGCCAATATCCGTATTCGTTACGGCGACGCCCGTGAAGTCATGGGCAAACTGCCCACCGGACTTCACGGCAATGTCGACGTGGTGATCGTGGATGTGTTTAGTGGTGCGCGCACTCCCGCCCATGTGACCTCGGTCGAGTTCTATAGAGAAGCAGCGAAGCTGCTCTCCCCCAGCGGGGTTCTCATTGTGAATGTGGCAGATGGGCCAGGGCTCGCTTTTGCCCGTGGCCAAGCCGCCACGTTGCAGGCCGTACTTCCCAATGTCATCGCACTGGCTGAGACCCAAGTGCTCAAAGGGCGCCGCTTTGGCAACGTAGTTCTGGTCGGCAGTGGCGATGAGTCCATTGGGCACTGGTTGCCCCGGCTTCTTGCCGGTGGACCTCACCCTGCCAAGGCGGTGGAAGGTGCAGAGATGAAGCAGTTCATTGCTAACGCACCAATCGTTCTGGACTCCACCGCCATCCCCAGCCCCACCCCCAATAAGACGCTCTTCCAGATTTCTAAGAAGTAGTCGTGGCAGATCTCGACCGTGTGACTAAGTGGGCGGATGCCCTCATCCGCTTGCACTTAGATCCGACCGTCTGGAGCTTTGGCTTTGACCATGCCCGCACGCGGGCCGGACTATGTAATTTCACAGACAAGCGCATCTCTGTTTCCAAGCATTTGGCAGCGAAGTATGAAGACGACGAGGTCCACCAAATCTTGTTGCACGAAGTGGCTCATGCCATTGCCGGGCCCCGGGCAGGACACGGCCCCACGTGGAAGAAGATTGCCTACGACCTCGGCTATGACGGAAAGCGCACCCATGATGGAAGTGCCGCGAATGAGCTTGCTCCCTGGTTGGGCATCTGCCCCGGCGGCCATGAGCACTACCGCTTCCGCCAGCCCAGGAAAGCGCTGAGCTGCGGGGAATGCGGTCGCGGTTTCAATAGGGCGAATTTAATCACGTGGGAAAAGCGAGAAATCGGCTAGCGTGTGAGCAGGGGGATTTCTCCCTGCTCACCCCAAGGGATTCTCGTGAACGTCTTTCTTCGCCTCACGCTCAACTGCGAGCCTGACGCTGCCTGGCGTGCGATTGCAAACCCTGCTGTCTTCAGAGCAGTGTCTTCTCCCCTGATGAAGATCACGAGCAAAGAACAGGGTGGCTTCCCTGTGGCATGGACCGGTGACGGTCCCCACGAAGTGTCAATGCGACTACTCGGCTTCATCCCCATGGGACGACAGACCATCGACATCTCATTTACTCAACGCCCTGGCGGCGTGCGCATGATGGTGGACTCGGGCAAGCCCTTGTCTGGACCGTTAACTGTCGTGAAGTCCTGGGACCACCGCATGGCGGTGTCAGAAACCGGAAACAAGCAGACGCTGTATCGCGACCGCTTGGTGATCAAAGCAGGACTGCTCACACCATTCATCTTTATCGGGATGTGGACGTTCTGGCAGATCCGTGGCGCCAAGCTGAAGAAGCTTGCACCCACGTGGGAATAACTGCTTAGTCGAGTGGTGACTCAGCTTCGTCGATGGACACCATCGCGTCTGCTGAAGCAAGAGCCTTGAGCTCAAGAGAGAATTCGCGCATCGCTTCACGCTGACGTTCAAGACCATCGCGACGACGCTCGGCCTTCTCCATCATTTCTGCGGCGTGCTCATCAAAGAGAAGTGCAAGCGTCTCAGCACGTGAACGTGCGCGACTAATCAAGTTCGTTGCGGACTCACGTGCTGCATCGAGAAGTGCCTCGGCGTCCTGACGAGTCTTGTTCATGAACTCTTCAGCCTGGTCGCTCAAGCTGTCTGCTTCATCAGCAGCAGACTGACGCAAAGCAGATGCTTCATCTGTTTGAGACTGGACGAAGGCAACTGCTTCTTCGTGACGAGTGAGGCGTTCACGCTCTGCTTCTTCCAAAGCAAGCTTGATCTCTCGCTCAATACGAAGCTGTTCACGTTCTGCGATCTGACGCAGAGTTTCGAGTTCCGTCTTGACGTCTTCGATTTCCTGGTGGAGGCGAGAACGAACCTCGGCAGCATCACGCTCTGCCTCAGCCACGAGTGCAGCTTCACGACGCTGAGCAGTTTCCTTGAGGGTCTGGCCCTGCAGGACAAGTGACTCAGCACGAAGAGTGAGCTCAGCTACCTGACGTTCAACCTCGAGGCGCTTGTCTTCAATCTTGGATTCCGCCTCAACCAGCAGCGCTGCAGCTTCGGTGCGAGCCTGACGGGTGACACCCTCAGCGGTTGCACGCGCAGAGTCGCGAACGACTTTGGCATCTGCTTCAGCATCCCCTACGAGCTTGTCGGCCTGCTCTTCAGCAACACGAAGGGTCTGTTCAAAAGCAGCACCGAGGTCAGCGAAGGTGGGCTTGGCGTTGGAGCGACGCAATGCGTCACGCATGTCCGCGAGTTCACGCTCGAGCTTGTCGACTGTTGCCAGACCCGAACGGGTGGTCTGCATGAGCTCTTCGAGGCGCGACTCAGCATCGCGGAAAACGCGCTTAACCTCATTGGGGTCATAGCCGTTCTTGCGAACAGTGCGGAAGTTACGTGTGATATCCATCCCTTAGCCCTAGCTTCCAGACTTCTCGGAGGATACGGAATCGTCATTCATGTTCAAAGACTCAGGAGTGATTTCCTCAACAAAGTCTTCGTCCACGAGTGAATCAAAGTCGAATGAATCGTCAGGACTTTCGCTGGGCTCACTCATGGAGATGACGCGCAGTTCAGAGTTGAAAGCTTCAACTGCTTCGGTCTCTGCAGAAAGGTCATCAACGAGTTGTTCACCGTTGGCCAACAAAATTGCGTTGCGCTCTTCGAGGCGCTGCGTCAGGGTCTCCGCGCGAACACGTGCGCGGCGCACGATGCGAGCTGCGGTTTCTCGAGCTTCGCGCAGGACAGCAATTGCTTCCTGGCGAGTGATACCGAAGTTGGTCTGCGCTTCCACGATCATGTCGCGAGCACGAGCACTTGCTTCATCAAACTGGACCTGTGAGCTTTCCAGGAGCTGACGAACATACACTTCGTTCTCCGCAGCCAGACGTGAGCTTTCACGCTCAGCCTTGGCGCGAACAGCATCCACTTCATCGCCAATGCGACGGTGGTCACGTTCGTGGAGTTGGCGCAGTGTCGCAATCTCGGCACGGGACTGTTCAACTTCTTGAGCAAGTTCACTTTCGAGAGCGAGACGACGCTGCTCCCCTTCGTGAGAAATGGATGCCGCGATCTTCTCTGCCTCGACGAACTGGGGCTCAGCCTGGGCAAGAGCTGTCTGGGCAGCCTTCAACGTGTCAGCAAGTTTCTTCTCTGACTCTGCCAACAGTCGAGCAACGCGCTCTTCAGCGTCCTTGACAACAGCAGCAGCTTGCTTTTCAGCAGCCTCGGTGATGGCTGATGCTTCTGCTTCAGCACCACGACGAGTTTCGCTGCTGGAAATCTGTGCGTCTGAGATGAGCTTTCCTGCTTGCTCTTCAGCAACGCGCAGCGTCTGCTCAAATGCAGCACCCAGGTCAGAGAAGGAAGGCTTTGCACTGGCGCGCTTGAGCGCACTGCGAACTTCAGCAATTTCGCGGGTCAGCTTGTCGATTTTCTTATCGATAACTGCGCGTTCTGACTCAAGACGAGCGGCTTCTGCCTGGACGTCACCCAACGCGATATCTACCTGCGCGGGGTCCAGACCCTTCTTGGCAAGCACAACGGGAAGATCGTTATCCACGGTGTCCTTTCGCCAAACAAGCCAGAATAAACAGTCTCGATAAGTATACGGGCTGTTTTTCGCGAAAATTTAGGGCAGTAGTTCAAACAGGGGGTTAATTCCCCTCTTCACAACGCGCTCTAATTCAGGGCACCGACAGAAGCAAGAGCTGCACGAAGAAGCACTCCGCGACCACCTTCCATCTCTGCCGTGACTGCTTCACTCGCTGCTTCGCGAGGGGTAAGCCAGGTAATTTCAAGCGCATCTTGGCGAGGATCGCAGGTTCCCGTGACGGGAACCACGTAAGCCAATGACACTGCGTGCTGGCGCTCGTCCGTGAAGGCCGAGATGCCAGGCAGGGGGAAATACTCAGCAACATGGAAAGGATTAGGATTCGCAGGCAACAGCGGGAAGGCCATCGGGCCTAGGTCTTTCTCAAGGTGACGGAACAGGGCTTCGCGCAGCGTCTCGCCATACATCACTCGTCCAGAGACAATTGTGCGGGTCATTTCACCGGTTGAGTTAGCGCGCAGCAACAGGCCAACCTCGGTGACAACACCGAGACCATCAACCCGGACAGGCACAGCCTCTACATACAGAAGAGGCAAGCGGCGGCGGATGGAGGAGAGTTCGTCATCACTTAGCCAGCCGCCATTGGGATCAGGAGTTCGCACGCTCATGACCTATTTCTACCGGAACAGGCACACAGACAGGGGAGATTCCCCCATATGGGCAGAAAAACTTTAGGTAGTTGTTACTTCCGACGCTTCTTGGAAGCCATCAACCCGAGGAAAGCGATGCTCGACATAATGCTCAAGACACTGAGGAATGAGCCCACCGACAAGATGCTGCCGAAGGACCCAATTGAACCAATCGAGAACGCAGATCCTCGTGAGCCAATCGACATAAACGAGTTGGTTGACCACAAACTCAAGACAGAGTTCTTGGAACCAATGCTTTTGATTGAGTTTTCGTTCTCCATGACTTCAGCCTAGACAGCAATCTCTTGGGAAGAAATATTTCCCAACCGGCGTTCACGCATGGCCATGAATAAAGGGAAGGTAAACGCCAATGCCGTCACTCCAGAAAGCAGGATGTAGAGCCAGACACGCTTCATCTTGAGACGGCGAGCTTCACTGATCATGAACACCACCACAGCAATCGCCACGATAGTGAAATCTCCCGAGAGCACCCAGTCCACAGCAGTGCCAAACCATGCAGTCATGTAGTCCTGGTTATTCATCACGGCAACGCCGTTGAAGATCCAGGCGGTGGCAAGGCCGATAAAGGAGAGGGAAATGTAGATCCAGGCCAGTGTTCGATGGCTGCGAGCAGGGTGTTTTTCCATGCGCTCAATGTATCGGGCTTGTTTTTTGAATGAGCTAATTTCGCGTCCTCAATAAACGAAAAAGTGGCCCCCTTATGAAAAATAAGGGGGCCACTTGCCCACCCGACTAGCGAAGTAGGCGTCGACGAGAGCTGAGGAGCACTAATGCTCCAAACAGTGTCAAGCCGATTCCCCAAATTAGTGAATCAGTCAATTCAGTGCCGGTGTTTGCCAACGTTGGTGTCCACAAAGCATAAAGAGTGGTTGAGGATGAGAAGGAAAAACTTGCTGCGTCGGCATATTCGACAGAACCGGTTGCACTCGTTGACCAACCAGAGAAAACGTATCCGCTCCGGGTGAAGGAGTTAGTGCTCAGTGCTGAAGCAGAGGAGCCCAATTGGTCTGCCATCGCTCCTGTTCCCCCGTTTGCTGAGAAGGTCACTGTTTGGTTTGATACTCCACCAGCAAGGACCGCGGTTCCCGTATCAATATCTGTGGAGGTGCTGTCATCACGGAACTTTACGAAAAAATCTCTGGCCGGCGCAACATTCAGAGAGTTCGCTGGAAAAGTCACTGAGATTGTCAGTGCAGAGGAGAAATTTCCTGAAGGGCTCGCCACGATGACTGTGCTTTTGGGGGACCAGTTGAATGCTTGACACATTGAACCAGAAAGGTCATTTGTCGCTCTGCTGGAGCAGGATCCATCTGCTCCACTTGCAAAGGACCAGCCCGCAGGAAGATAAACAAACATTGTTTCTGCATTACCGACAGTTGCAAGCGTTGCACTTACAACAATGGCAGCTGAGTTTGTCCCAGTAGTTCCAATTGAAGCAGTTGAAGTAGCTGTGGGGTTGCTCAAAGTAGCAGCCTGAGCGTTAACGGGAAACCCCAACAGAGCAATAACCGAAAGAACTGCAACAAGCGCTTGGATAAAATAACGTGATTTCATAGTCTCAGGCTATTGGATAAAAAGTACAATATCCACCCATGGCCAGATGAGTGTCCCTTTATTTATCCTTTGCCCGCCAGAGTTCTTCACTTCAGAACTCAGCTACGCCTCGAAAGAGCCGAGTACTTTCTCCACAAGAAAAATCCAGTCCTCGTTAGGGATTTTTTCTCCCGAAATATCGTCTACCGCTCTCCCCAAGGAATAGGCCTGCAAGAACACAGAGATAGCTTGGGCCGAGAGTGCACGATTAACCCAGCCTTTTTCTTGGGCCACAGAAATCGCTTCTGCCATTACCTGAGTTACTCGATCCTGCTCTTTCGACAGTTCTTTCTGAAAATCAGGATCTGACGAAGCCATACTGATCATGCGTGCACGTTCCGCTCGAACAGGAGCGCGACTGGGTAGTTGCGTGTAGGCGCTCAACTCGCGAATACTTTTCCAGTAGTCCTCTTTCGAAGTAGCGGACACGGCAACAGCCATCATGGCCTGACCGTCGGCCGCAACGTTTGCAGAAAAGCGTCGTAACAAAGTTGCCTGGATTAGGCCAGAAAAGTCACCGAAATGGTGGTACAGAGAGCTCCGGGATACCCCAGAGTGCTTGAGTACGTCGTCGACAATAATGTCGTGTGGATGACTGCTATCCAGCTTTGTCGAGACAGTATCCATCAGCTTGGTTGCTGTGGGGTGTACTTTCTTCGCCATACACGAAGTTTAGAGTGCTCACTTCGTTAACCCGACTGGGGCGAACCCTCGGGTAATGATTTCGCTTGGATGAACCCGGATCACAAAGAAAGCATATTGAGCCCGAAGGCAAAGCCTTTTCCAACCAATGTTGTCTTCGCTTCGAAAAAATGATTGCTTGACAAAACTGAGTCAAGCAGCTGCGATCAAGCTTGATACTTGGCAATCAACAGAGTTCCTTGAGAAGAGAAACTCACACGGGGCGCAGCTGAGCCCACGGCCTCGCGCGCTCAAAGGCTGCAGCCGCATTCAGCACATCGTCGTCCGCGTGAAGTCGCGCAGCAAGCATGAGCCCTACCGGACGTCCATCTGAAGTGAAACCGCAAGGAATAGAAATCGAGGGGTTGGTCGTCATGTTGTACACATGCGTCATCGACCAATTCAACAGTCGATCCCTCAGAGGAAAACCGTCGAGACGCTCTGGGTTGAATCGAGCGTGAGGATAGGTCGCAATCATGGTTGTGGGCGAAGCAAGGATTCGATGAGTTCCCAGGAATTCTGTCAGGGCGTCATAAATATGCCCTCGAGTGATTTCAGCTTCTGCTACATCTGACGCAGTAACGTGATGCCCTTCCTTGACCAGTTCGATGAGTTCGTCATCGAGCTCATCGCTCATAGAGTCAACATCAAAATTCACTCCGAATCCGGCCAACCCCGGAACCCAGACGCCCTTCCACATGGCGTCGTTCGGGTTTGGCCACGAAGGTGTCGCCATCTCGACGATTGCTCCAGCCTCCGTGAAGGCCTGCATGGCCTTTTCGACAATGGCCGCAACTTCAGGATCAACATCGCCAAAGCCAAGATCAGGCGAGTAGGCAATACGCCAACCCGTGATATCACCTGTGAGATTTTCTAGATATGAGTGTGGTGGATTAGGCAAGGACAGCGGATCTCGTGCGTCTTCACCACTTGTCACGTCAAGCATCAACGCTGCATCAGCCACGGTGCGGGTCAGCGGACCGTGGAAGAGATTGGTGAGAAACCGTTGAGAAAGCATTGTGCTGGGGATTCGACCAAGAGAAGGCTTGAGCCCAACGACACCATTGAAGGCTGCGGGTACTCGAATTGAGCCTCCGCCGTCACTGCCCTCTGCAAGAGGGCCAAGGCCGGCGGCGACAGCAGCGCCTGCTCCCCCGCTGGAACCACCAGAGGACATCTCGAGATTCCAGGGGTTTCGCGTCACGCCAAACAGGTGATTATCTGTTTTCCCGCAATATCCCACTTCCGGCGTATTGGTCTTCCCCAGGAAGAGTCCGCCGCCGGCACGCATACGTTCAACTACCGGGGCATCAGATTCCGGAATATTTTCGCGCAGGGCTTTCAAGCCCAGGGTGAGAGGAACTCCCCGAACTGCGGTGAGGTCCTTAATTGTGTAGGGAATCCCATGGAGCGGCCCCGATATGCCCACCTTCGCCTGGTGTTCATCAAGATCATGTGCATCTGCAAGAACCTGTTCCGGGTTCCAATAGACCAGGGCATTGATAGCTGGATTTACGCGCTCAACCTGGTCAATCAAGGCCTCTGCGATTTCACTGGCAGAGATTTCACGGCGCTGGATTAGCCCAGCAAGCTCAGTAGCGGGGAGCCACGGAATATTGTCCGACATCAATTTCTCCTTAGGCACAGCTCGACTGTGAGACTGTGCTGTGGCCCATCTGTTGTCAATTACGGGCCAATATGGGATGAGTTTATTGGCAACGACTTTTGCCTGGCTTGTGTTCCCGCGCACATCCTGAGTGGAATTTCACACTTCCAGCAGGGAGCTTCGAGGGTCACTCATGTATGGACTCGGCACACGCCGTTAAAGCCTCAACCTCTTGTAGAAATTGTTCTGATGGGGGACATCACCTGATGTTATGCACACAGGAACGAATCAGTATTTCAGAATTTCAGAAAATCTGTCACAATGTGTTTATGAGCATCTACGTAAACGTGAGAGACCGAGGCCAGATTTCTCTTCCTGCTTCCACTCGTAAGCGATTTCATCTCGACGAACCTGGTGCACAAGTAGAGATTATTGAACGCGAAGGTGAGATTGTCCTTCGACCCATGCTGCCCATTCCTGCAGACCAGGCATGGTTCTGGACAAAGGAATGGCAAGAGGGTGAACAAACTGCAGACGTAGAAGCAGTCGCAGGCCTGGGAACTGTGTATAACTCCGGCGAGGAATTTCTCGACTCCCTCAAGTGACCAGTTGTGAAGTACCGGACAACGCCCCAGTTTGAGCGCGATTACAACAAGCTCAGCAAAACTGAGAAGGCGACGTTCCACGAGGCACTCAAAGTCTTCATTCAATCGTGCAAAGCATTGGAATACGATTCAGCCTCACATTCGTGGCCTAGCTCACTAAGGTTTGAAAAATTAAAGGGTGCACAGGGGGTCTGTGCAATTACGTGGTCCTTTTCAGGCCCTGACGGCCGCGCCACATTCCACTTCGAATCGAATCATGACGAACGAGTTGTCGTGTGGCGGCGAGTAGGACTTCACGCTATTTACAAAAACCCTTAGCGTCTTGATCCGGAAGCCCCAGTTAGTGACGTGGTTTTCGTGGAGGTCGTTCTCCGCGATCTTCACGGCGTGCTGAACCAGCGCTATCTGCACGAAGCTCAATGAGCTTCCCACTGATGCGAGTTCCTTCGAGTCTTCCGAAAACATCACTACCCAGGTTCGCGGGAAGTTCCACGATTGAGTGATCGGGAAGAATCTTGATGGCACCAAAGTCGTCGCGGCTCAGACCACCCTCGTTGGCTAGGGCGCCCACGATCTGACGAGGCTCCACCTTGTGACGCTTGCCCACTTCGATGCGGTAGGTGCCCATCGGCTGGTTACTCTCACGGGGGCGACGCTCGGGTCGATCTTCACGGTTGAAACGCTCACGGGCTGGGCGATCGTCTCGACAGAGGCGTCCACCACGATCTCCACGCTCACCTCTATCGCCGCGATCACCGCGACTGTTGCGGTCATTACGTCCACCGCGATCACCTCGGTCGGCACGATCCTTGCGTGTCTGCTCTTCACGAGCGTAACGCTGAGCGCGCTCGTCCTCTGCTGAGAGCAAAAGAGGAGTATCGCCCTGAGCCACAACAGCGAGCGCTGCAGCAACGTCAGCTTCTGGAACATCGTGATGTTCGATGTAGTGGCCAACAATCTCGCGGAACTGGAGAATAAGGTCTGGCTGAGCAAGAGCTTCGGTGATGGCGTCATCAAAGCGAGCCAGACGTGTGACGTTCACGTCTTCCACGCTAGGAAGCTGCATCTGCGTCAATGGCTGACGGGTTGCACGCTCAATGGCATTGAGTAGACGGCTCTCGCGAGGAGTGACAAAGCTGATGGCAGCACCGCTGCGGCCAGCACGCCCCGTGCGACCAATGCGGTGAACATACGACTCAGTGTCGATGGGGATATCGAAGTTCACTACGTGGCTAATGCGCTCCACGTCGAGACCACGGGCAGCAACATCTGTGGCAACCAAGATGTCGAGCTTGCCGGACTTGAGCTGCTCCACGGTGCGCTCACGGGTGGCCTGTGGAACGTCACCGTTAATGGCCATCGCAGAGTATCCGCGAGCGCGGAGCTTCTCGGCAAGGGTCTCAGTTTCATTCTTTGTACGAGTGAAAACAATCATTCCTTCGAAGTTTTCAACTTCGAGGATGCGGGTGAGCGCATCCACCTTCTGGGGGTAGGAGACCATGAGGTAACGCTGCGTAATCGTCGAAGAGGTTGTGGTCTTGTTCTTGATCGTGATCTCTTCGGGATCGTTGAGATACTGCTTCGAGATGCGGCGAATCTGGGCAGGCATGGTTGCTGAGAACAGTGCGACCTGCTTGTCCGAAGGAGTGTCAGCAAGGATCGTCTCGACGTCCTCGGCGAAGCCCATCTTGAGCATTTCGTCTGCCTCATCGAGGACTAGGTACTTGAGCTCCGTGAGATCAAGAGTCCCCTTTTGCAGGTGGTCCATGATGCGACCGGGAGTTCCCACCACGATGTGGACACCGCGGCGCAGTGCAGAAAGCTGGGTGCCGTAACCCTGACCACCATAGACAGGAAGAACGTGAACGCCCTTCATGTGAGAGGCATACTTCTCGAATGCTTCGCAGACTTGGAGTGCGAGTTCGCGTGTGGGAGCAAGCACAAGAGCCTGTGGGCTCTTCTGGGAAAGGTCCAAGCGAGAAAGAATGGGCAGCGCAAAAGCGGCGGTCTTTCCGGTTCCGGTCTGAGCAAGACCTACGACATCTTTACCCTCAAGGAGGATAGGGATAGTGGCGGCCTGGATAGCAGAAGGAATTTCGTAACCGACATCCTTCAGAGACTTGAGGACTGCGTCGGACAACCCCAGTTCTGAGAACTTGAGGGTTTCGGGAGCAGTTTCTGCCTCGGTTGTTTCGGATGTTTCAGGTGACGTCATACTTCAACGCTAGTGCGTCGGGCTGACTTAGGTGCCCACGGTGTTCCTTAGCACGCTTTTGTAGATATTTGCTGGTGGGTATTTATAATTTAGATAAAATAAAGATATATTTAGTTTTTATGAAAGCAAAAGTTCCTGCACTATCTCCGCTTTTCCGGTCAGACTCGCAAGCTGAAATTCTCGCCCTGATTCTGCTCCACCCGGACACCGAATACAGCCTGACCGATATATCCAACCTGACAGGGGTCAATCTGGCCACAGTGCATAAAGAGATAGAACGTCTGGGACATTTTGGAATCATTACCGAGCGCCGCGTGGGGAAGTCCCGACTTGTTCATGCCACCGTCGCACACTCTCTTTACTTACCGCTGCTGGCACTGGTTGAGCATTCCTATGGTCCGCTCATCACATTAACGGAACTGGTTCGAGAAATGCCAGGAGTAGAAAGCGCATACATCTTTGGCTCCTGGGCTGCCCGGAGATCAGGAATCCCTGGTGCTCTCCCTCAAGATATCGATGTGATACTCATTGGGTCATTAGATTTTGAAACAGCGGACTCTCTTGCAGAACAAGCCTCAGCCGAACTCCACATGGACGTCAATGTTCAGCGGTGCACCTCTGAGATGTGGAAAACATCACAGGACCCCTTTATCAACACAGTAAAGTCACAACCTCTTGTAGAAATTCCACTCGTATAGGAGATCGCGATGGTTCAGAAGTCCCCGGAAAAAGGGAGAACTCTCGTTGAGAAACTTCTTCGTGAAGGACGACTCCAACTGGTTGATGCCCAGCCAGAACGCGCCCAGGAACTCGTCACACAAGCACGTAAGCATCTCGTTTCTGCATCTACCCTCGCATCACAAGACGGCACTGGGGCATTCCAGCTTCTCTATGACAGCGCGCGGAAAACAATGACTGCTCCCCTACTTGCGCAAGGTCTTCGACCAAAGGGAGAAGGTTCCCATGCAGTGTTGGGTGAAGTATTGCTGGCTCAATTCGCCCCTCCCCATGGAGACGTACTCAAAAAGTTTGACCTCATGAGGCGACTTCGCAACAATGCCGAATACCCCTCAGGTCCACCTGTTGAACTTTCTGCTGAGGAAGTCCTCTCTTATGTCCCACACGTTCAGAACATCATCAACGTGGTGGAAGAAATCCTTCCCCGCCTGAAAGAGTTTTGAACCCGTTTCACAAAGAATCCCCCTCACTGGGAGGGGGATTACATGGCGGTCCCGGTGGGATTTGAATTCTCTTCATACCCCAAACCACTGTTGGGGAAGTATGAGAAATTCGCTTTATGCCAAATGCTTTTGTTGCGCTTAGAAGATTCTGATTAATGAGAGACGACGTTGGATTGTGTCCACGTTGTGTCCACGGCCCTTAAAGTGCTCTGGTTAGTAATTCCAATTTGGAACACGTCTTCCCCAGGCTTTTCGCATCAATACGTCCTCATAGTCTAAAAAGATCCCCTCTGCGCCGCGCATATTTTCACGTGGCGCAAAGGGAATCTTCTAGTGATTTACCCGTTTGATTCGTTATTCGTATCTCAACGACTCGATGGGATCTTTCCTCGCAGCTTTGATGGCAGGGAATGCTCCCGCCACAAAGGCGATAGAAACCACGATGACGATGACAGTGAGAACTGATGTGAGATCGAAGGCCACGAGCTGGAGACCGGCAAGATCACTGAAAACAGTGCGACTGAGCACATTGCTCACCACTGAACCAATCCCCATTCCGACACCGACGCCAATGAGGCTGCCGAGCAAACCAATCACTACGGCTTCCATGCTGAAGAGCAAAAAGACCCTACCGCTGGCTAAGCCCATAGCTTTCATCAAGCCAATCTCGCGAGTTCGTTCCTGCACAGACATGAAGAGTGTGTTGACGATTCCAAAGCCCGCCGCAATCAACGCGATGATGGCAAAAGCATTGAGAACCATGATGATGGCGTCAATAACAGCCGTAAACGTGCCCAGCTGATCCGCTGTTGACGTGGAGTTGTATCCTGCAGCTTCAATCTCAGCTTGGAGTTCATCAATTTGTTCAGTAGTCATATTCTCGACATCGAACCACAGGGTCGCAGTCGAGAATTCTTGCTCACCAGGAGACAACGTCGACGGAGATTCTGCAGCGAACAAGGCATCTTTCAGAGCTGCGTTCGGAACAGCATTATCCGCTCCGGGGCCAAAACCTGGCTGAGTGACCGCGACAACTTGTGCACTGACGATCTGCGCATTTCCTTCAGCATCATCAAATCCAAAATCAACCGATTTTCCAATCGCTTCTGCGGCACTGGAGAACCCCAAAGCATCAAGGTAGGACTCAGCTATAGCGACCTCGTAGGTGGACGAAGCATCGTTGAGCTGCTCGCCTTCGGCTAGCGTCAACTGCATACCCTCCACGAAGGCGCCCAGCTGAACAATGTAAGGAACCTCAGAGGGTCCCTCGATAAAGTTCACTGTCACAGCCTTGACAGGCTCAACCATCAGCACGTGATCGAGGGATTGCAAGATGTCAAAATCTGCCTGCGTCATAGATTCAACCGTCACGGAGCCTTGGCCAGGACCAGGCCTCATCGTCTCAGCCTGCAGTTGATCCGGGCTGTATTCTTGCGGGCCGTCAGCAACCTCAACATCCGTTGTGGAAATCTTTGTCACGGTTAAGACATCTTCCGCCCCGATCGAGGCGATGGTGCTGTCGATGTAGCGGTTAATGCCTGTCCCAATACCACTGGTGATGGTCAGCGTGAAGGCGCCAATGAATATTGCGATAACCGTGAGCGTAGTTCTCGACTTACTGCGGAAGGCGTTCTTGGCACTTTGTCCGGCGATACTGGAGAATCTCATGCTGCAACCTCCTCAGTACGAACTATTTCCCCATCGGAAATATAAATTCGCCGACTACACCGGGCAGCTAGCTCCTCATCATGGGTAACAACGACGAGAGTGATCCCCTGTCTCTTGTTCAAATCGAAAAGGATGTCCTCGACCTTAGCTCCGGTAGCAGAGTCCAAGTTGCCTGTTGGCTCATCCGCGAAAATGACGCTCGGGTTATTAATAAGTGCACGTGCGATGACGCTGCGCTGCTTTTGACCACCCGAAAGATTAGTGGCCTTATTTTTTGCTTTATCTGCAAGCTCCAGTTGCTCCAGGACGTTCATCCCTCGAACTTTTTGTTCGCGGGATGAAACTCCAGCAATTTTCAATGGCAACACAACATTTTCCAGCACAGATTCTCGGGGGGAAAGAAAAAACTGTTGAAACACAAAACCGAAAGTGCTGTTTCGAATGGCGTTGAGTTGACGGCCCTTCAACGTAGAAGTCTCTTTTCCTTGCAGTTGGATTTCACCCTCAGACGGCCGGTCCAACAAGGCGAGAAGATGCATCAAAGTTGATTTCCCTGAACCGCTCTTTCCGACGATAGCGAGAGAGTCACCTTCGTAAATATCGAGATCCACCCCCTTCAACGCATCGAATCGGGTTTCTCCCGTTCCGTAGCTTTTGTGCAGATTTCGCACGGAAAATAGCGGATTTGACATAACCTTGGGCTCCCAATCATTGAAATATTGATGACGTAACCACAGCCTGCACCCTCATCACATTGCTGACATCAACCCCAGGGATGAACCTGTGTACACCTCTCGGAGTATTGTTCAGATACATCCCTGGGTGGATGAATCACTCAGCCACCTACGCAAGACTGTGGCTATGAGCACACGCACTCCCCGCTTTAGTTGGCATATCTTGGGGGATTTTGCCGCGCTGCTTTTCGTCACCGGGGCTGTGACGACTCCTTTTCAAGGCAAAGGGGACTGGGACGTCAGTATTCCCGTTGTGGTAACGGCATTTGTTATTGGGGTGGCGTTGTTCTTGAGGAGAAAAGCCCCCGTCACGATCTTGGCCGTGACGGTGACGCTCACGCTTGTGCTCATGTTCTTGGGAGTATCCGGTCCGGTGATTGGACTTCCACTTGCCATTGCGGTCTATTCTGTCGCCCTTCGGCTCCCTCGCCGGCAGGCTTGGCTGCTCTCAGCCCTTTCTGCACTGGTCCTCATGGCAACCTTTATTTTCGCCACCGATTTCCAGTTCTTTGACCCCGCCTGGATTGCATTGCTTGCCATACCTGCCTTTGCAACTGCCGCTGGCTCCTACTCTCGCTCACGCCGTGAGCTCCTGAAGTCGACTGAGGCACGTGCCCAGGCCGCTGAAGAAAACAGAGAAGCCGAAGCACGGCAACGCGTTGCTGAAGAACGCCTCCGTATCGCCCGCGACCTTCATGACGTTGTTGGTCACCACATCGCCGCTATCGGTTTACACGCAGATTTGGCAGACAGAGCACTGATCGACCACCCTGAAATAGCTCGGGAATCTCTGGACGTGGTGCGAACCTCTGCACACGAAGCCCTGAGTGAGATTTCAGACATGATGAAAGTGTTGCGTGAAAATACTGAGATGGCGCCGAGTCCTTCCCTCAAGAACATGTCAGACCTGCTAACTCGTTTTCGCCGGAGTGGCCACAGTGTCACGGTAAATGCGCAAGGAAATTTGGAAAATTTACCGGCCTTTAGTGATTCCGTTGCCTACCGAGTCATTCAGGAAGGTCTGACCAACGCCTCGAAATACTCAGCAGACGCGACGTCCCGTGTGGACGTTACCCGCCGCGAGGATTCCATTCACATCACCATCCTTAACCCAATAGATTCAGCTCAGCCCACAACAAACAAGCAGGGTTTTGGTCTGATGGGAATGCGGGAACGACTGGCGGCTGTGGGCGGAACGATGGAGATTTCTACTGATGACAACTCCGGTTTTCAACTTATGGTCCACATTCCTTTGAGTCGAGAGCAACAGCTGTGATTAACGTTCTCATTGCTGACGATCAGCCCCTCATTCGCAGTGCTGTGAAAGCGCTGATTGATTTGGAAGCGGATATGCACGTTATTGCCGAAGCGGCATCGGGCGAAGAAGCGCTTGCGCTTTGTCAACAGCATCATCCGGATCTCGTCCTGATGGACATCCGGATGCCTCATGGAGACGGGATTTGGGCTACGCGAGAAATAGTCAACGACCAGACATGTGCCGCAACCAAAGTGCTCATTTTGACCACGTTTGAGGAAGAAGAATACATTTTTGAGGCACTCAGAGCCGGGGCGAGTGGCTTCTTAGGGAAAGGAACGGACGGCCGTCAGCTCACCCAATCGATTAGATCCGTCCACACCGGCGACTCTTTGTTGTCCCCCCTGGCCACGAGGAAAATTATTGAGCGCTTCATGACTGCGGAGTCTTTCGAGAAATCTACGGCAGAGTTTTCGTTGAGACACCCTGTGTTGACCGACCGTGAAACTGAAATTCTCACCCTGGTCGGTCTTGGATTGAATAACCATGCAATTGCTGAACGGCTGTTTATTTCACCCCTGACCGTCAAAACCCATATCAATCGTTTGATGACAAAGTGTGAAGTTCACGATCGATCACAACTCGTCATCGAAGCCTATGAATCTGGTTTGGTATCACCAGGACAAAATCCTCGGGCTTAACCCAGAATGACCCCCATATGGAGGTCATTCACGTGGCGGTCCCGGTGGGATTTGAACCCACGGTGCGCTTTCACGCACACAACTTTTCGAGAGTTGCACCTTCGGCCGCTCGGACACGGAACCAATAGCTAAGAGTTTACGCACAGCTCGCGCCAGCCACCAATCCACTGTCGGCGGTGAAAGCTAGGCTGTCCGCATGGCCAAAGCATCTCCTGGATACACCTGCACCGAATGCGGTTGGAACACCGTCAAATGGGTGGGGCGTTGTGGTGAATGCCAAGCCTGGGGAACCGTCGTCGAGGAAGCCACCAAGACGGGCATCCAGGTCAAGATGAAGCCCGTGATCGTGAGCGAAGCGAATGCTGCCCGGCCCATCACGGAAGTCCCTGCTGATGGTGAGCTCAAGCACTGGGCTAGTGGCATCAACGAGTTTGATCGTGTTCTCGGTGGTGGCATTGTTCCCGGTGCAGCTATCCTGCTCTCCGGTGAACCGGGTGTGGGAAAGTCCACGCTCCTTCTCGAGGTTGCCTCCCGCGCTGCAAAGACAGGCGCCAAAGTTCTCTATGTCAGCGCGGAAGAATCTGTCAGCCAGGTGCGCTTGCGTGCGTCTCGCACGGGCGCACTGACTGACAATCTTTACCTCGCAGCTGAGACTGATCTCTCCACGATTATTGGTCAGATTGATGCCGTCCAACCAGCACTGCTCATTGTTGACTCCGTTCAGACTGTCGCAAGCTCTGCAGTGGACGGACTTGCTGGAGGGCCTAGCCAGGTGCGCGAAGTGGCCAGCGTTCTCATTCGCGTAGCTAAGGAACGCAACCTGCCGATTCTTCTTGTTGGTCACGTGACCAAGGACGGCAGCATTGCCGGTCCTCGCCTGCTCGAGCACCTGGTCGATGTTGTCTGCCAGTTCGAAGGTGACCGCCAAACCGCCCTGCGGTTTGTCCGCGCACTGAAGAACCGCTTCGGCCCCACCGACGAAGTGGGCTGCTTCGAAATGACCGGTGACGGCATTGCAGAAGTGCCCGATCCCAGTGGTTTGTTCCTCAGTCGTTCTGCTGTTGCTGTCTCGGGCACCTGTGCAACTGTTGCCCTTGAGGGGCGCCGTCCACTTCCTGTTGAGATTCAAGCCCTCGTTGTTCCCACCAGTGCACCCAATCCCCGGCGCGTAACCAACGGCGTTGATAGCTCACGTGTTGCGATGCTTCTTGCCGTGCTCGAGCGCCGCGCTGGACTCAAGCTCAGTGACAAGGACGTCTATGTCTCCACCGTTGGTGGAGTCCGCCTTAACGAACCTGGTGCTGACTTAGGTATTGCCATCGCGGTGGCAAGTGCTTTCCATGACAAGCCCATTGCTCACACCGTTGCTGCCTTCGGTGAGATCTCCTTGGCTGGAGAGATCCGGCCCGTGAACGGTGGCAAGCAGCGTGATGCTGAAGCAACGCGTTTAGGTTTCACCACCCGCATTGACGACAAGGTGGGAACATTGCGTTCCGCACTCAAGGCTGCCTTTGACACTGCCAAAGATGCGCGTGAACGCGAGATAGACGCTGCGTTCTAAACAGTCTCTGCCTTGAGCAAACCAAAGTGCTCAATCTCGGCATCGTCGAGCATGCGTGAGCGAATCATGAAGCGCACACCCTCAGGGGATTCAACGGAGAAACCGCTGCCTCGACCCTTCACCACATCAACGGTGAGGTGAGTGAACTTCCAGTATTCGTACTGTGAGGCGGACATATAGAACTCAATGGAGGGGATTCCCTCCACGTGAAGTGTTTCGAGCAAGATGTCCGATCCGCCGATCTTGAACATCCCGACGGGGTAACACATCGGGGAGCTGCCATCACAGCAGCCCCCCGACTGGTGAAACATAAGTGGACCGTGCTTGAGTGTCATTTTGCGCATGAGCTCTTCAGCTTCAGGCGTGCATTCAACTCTGGTGTAGTCCATCTAATGATTCTCCTGTGTACTTATCCGTTTAGATAGTGCCGATTTAGAAGAAGCCCATGGGGCCTTCTGCGTAGGAGACCAGGAGGTTCTTGGTCTGCTGGTAGTGATCGAGCATCATCTTGTGGTTCTCGCGACCGATACCAGACTGCTTGTAACCACCGAAGGCGGCGTGAGCGGGGTACTGGTGGTAGGTGTTGGTCCACACGCGACCGGCCTGGATGGCACGACCTGCACGGTATGCGGTGTCGCCGCTGCGGCTCCACACACCTGCGCCGAGACCGTAGAGGGTGTCGTTCGCGATCGAGATGGCCTCGTCGTAGTCCTTGAAGGAGGTAACCGACAGCACTGGGCCGAAGATTTCTTCCTGGAAGATACGCATCGAGTTCTTGCCCTCGAAGACGGTTGGCTGGACGTAGTAACCACCGGAGAGATCTCCACCGAGGTCAGCACGCTCACCACCGCAGAGGAGCTTGGCGCCTTCTTGCTTTCCGATGTCGATGTAGCTGAGGATCTTCTCCAGCTGGTCGTTGGAAGCCTGAGCACCCATCATGGTGTTGGTGTCGAGAGGGTTGCCCTGGATGATCTTGCCCACGCGAGCAATACCGTCAGACATGAAGCCATCGAAGATGGGCTTCGCAACCAGTGCACGTGAAGGACAGGTGCAGACTTCACCCTGGTTCAGGGCGAACATGGTGAAACCTTCCTGAGCCTTCTCGTAGTAGGAGTCCTTCGAGGAAGCAACGTCTTCGAAGAAGATGTTGGGGCTCTTGCCACCGAGTTCCAGGGTGACAGGAATCAGGTTCTCACTTGCGTACTGCATGATGAGGCGACCAGTGGTGGTTTCACCAGTGAACGCAATCTTGCGGATGTTGTTGTGAGAAGCAAGAGGTGCACCAGCTTCAATACCGAAACCGTTGACGATGTTGAGAACACCGGCAGGGATCAGGTCTTCAATGAGCTCCATCAGAACGTGGATCGAAGCAGGAGTCTGCTCAGCAGGCTTCAGCACGATGCAGTTACCTGCAGCGAGTGCGGGAGCGAGCTTCCAGACAGCCATCAGGATGGGGAAGTTCCAGGGGATGATCTGGCCAACAACACCGAGAGGCTCGTGGAAGTGGTAGGCGACGGTGTTCTCGTCGAGCTCACCAATCGAACCTTCTTGTGCGCGAATAGCACCTGCGAAGTAGCGGAAGTGGTCAATGGCAAGTGGGATGTCCGCAGCCATGGTCTCGCGAACAGCCTTACCGTTGTCCCAGGTCTCGGCAACAGCGAGAAGCTCAAGGTTGGCTTCCATGCGGTCAGCGATCTTGTTCAGGATGATTGCGCGCTCGGTGACGCTGGTCTTGCCCCAGCTCTCGAATGCCTTCCAACCAGCTGCAACAGCCATGTCGACATCTTTGGAGTTTCCTCGAGCTACTTCACAGAAAACCTGACCGGTTACTGGAGTGATGTTCTCAAAGTACTCACCAGAGGAGGGAGCGACATACTTGCCGCCGATGTAGTTGTCGTACCTACTCTTGTAGGACATAACGGCACCGGGTGTGCCGGGGTTTGCATAGACGGTCATTTCTTTACCTTTCGACGTCTTTGTCGTTAGTGCCTAATTTGGCAGTTCACACGATACGGCGAAGAAGGTTGCAAAAAGTTGCGAAGGCAGGCTTACAAGCCTTGGGCGAAAGCGAGGTTCTCCACGTGGGCAACCACGTGAGAACGCTTGGGCGATTTCGCCGGCAGCATCTTGAGCACTTGGTGCCACACATCAAGGTCTTCTAAGCCTTGATCCGTGTTGGCATAATCCATCAGAACTTCGACCGAAGCATCGTTGAGAAGTGACTCCCGCAGGTGCAAGCAGACTTCTTCACGGATGTCTTCGATGCCCGGGGAAACAGAGTCTGGCAGCAGCGCCCCGCGGAACGCGGACAGCGCTGCACGGTGTGCTCCACGATCGAGCAGCGCCACAACCTGCAAGGCGTCTATCTCTACTTGCTCTGGCAGACGGTAGGGCTTGGATTCAGGAGCAAGTCCTGGGTGGAACTTATCCAGCAACTTGCGCAGGCGCACCATTTCCGCACGCAAACGTGACGTGAACGAGGAGTCTCCCCAGAGCAGTTCTGACAATCGTTCAGCTGAGAGTCCCGACCGGTTCCAGGCCAACAGGGTCATGATCTCAGCGTGACGTTGGGTGAGTTCGATGGAGCGGTCCTCGATGGTGACGAGGGCGGTGTCACGGCCAAGGATGTGCATCGTGGCGCGAGCAGCTTTGTTCTTGGGCGAAGAGGGCAGGTTGTTGAATAGCACGAACTTGGATGCCGGTGCATTCTTAGACGAATCACGGTTACGCAGACGGCTCACCATCAACTCGGTCTCCACGGCATGAGCCGTGGCTTCCATCAGTGGCATGGTGTGACGATCAACAGCTTGCTCACCACCGGTGATGTCGATGACACCAATGATTGCTTTGGTCTCAGGGTCGTGAACGGGGACGGCCGTGCAGCTCCATGCGTGCACAAGACGATTGAAGTGTTCATCCCGGCGGATTTGGATGGCGTGATCCAGTGCGAGTGCTGTTCCTGGGGCAGAAGTTCCTGCAACCGATTCGCTCCAGTCGGAACCTTCGACAAACATCATGGACTCTGCCCTGGACTTGAGGCCTTGGTCACCCTCAACCCACAGCAACCTGCCCATAGCGTCGCCGACAGCAACAAGCATGCCGGAATCGTTATCCGCATCACGGACAAGAAGCTTGCGAATGACAGGCATCATCTGGGCCAAGGGGTGAGCCTGGCGGTAGTCATTGAGTTCCGAGCTCTCAAACAAGAGTGGGGAGAGCATCCGGTCAGGATCAAGTTGGCTTTGTTCCGCGCGCGACCAGGAGTCACGCACGACTGCGCGTACAGTGCCGGGAACCACAACATCGGGGTCGGCAAGCCAAGGACTTGTCACGAGAATGAGCCTACGCCCGAGTTCACAAAAAGTGAACTTTCAGAATCTTTAGTAGAGCAGGAACTGGGCTGAGCTCTTTGAGCTCACGCCACCCACCTTGGCGGTGAGGTAGTAGGAAGCTCCACCAGCAGGTACAACTTCGCGGTCACCACCACAGGTGTCAGGTGCACTGCGCTGGCGTTCCCATGCAATAGGTGCCGACGGGTAGACAACACCTGGTTCCAAGATGGCCACGGTGTCAGACTTTTCGCTCTGGCAGTCGGTGGAGACCCAGTAGGTCTCTGCTCCAGAAGTAATGGTGAGCTCTTGTGTTGCGGTTCCCACGTTATAGAAACATGCAGTCTTGCCGGTGTTCTGAATTGTCAGTGACAAGTTGGGAAGAACGCCGGCCTGGTAGTCAACCGCGTCAAGAACGGGCATTACTTCAAGGTTCTTGGTTGAACATTCTTTGTAGTCAGAGACATCCACGGTGGGTGTGGGGGTGGGGGTTGCTGACTCCGTAACCACGGGTGCAACGGTTGGCTTGACGGCAGCAGCAGTCTCTGTCGGAGTAGGAGTGGCCTGCCCTGGGCGCACAATGATGAGCACGACCGCGGTCACAATTGCCAGCAACGCCAGCAACGCAACGAGTCTGCGACGGCGATAAACAGCAGGAGATACTCGACGTGGTTGTCCAGGCGCGGGAGTGCTCATGTGCCTAAGTTACCTAGAGCTGGCGCAACATCCTTGTATTTCCCAGAGTGTTGGGCTTTACACGGGCAAGATCCAGGAATTCAGCAACACCCTCATCGTGAGAAAGTACGAGTTGAGAGTATGTCTCAGGGTCAATGATGGCGTCTGAAACCTCGACAAAACCATGGCGAGTGAAGAAGTCCACTTCAAAAGTGAGGCAGAACAGGCGGCCTAAACCTAGCTCGGTGGCGTCATTGACGAGACGTTGCATCAACGCAGCGCCTACACCTTTGCCTAACCAGGATTCTTCGACAGCGAGGGTACGAATCTCACCTAAGTCTTCCCACATGACGTGCAAAGCTCCGCAGCCAATGGGGTTGCCGTCGGCGTCCTCAGCGATGCGGAATTCCTGCACTGCTTCATAGATGGACACAGCATCTTTACCGAGCAGAACGCGCGATTGAACCAGAGGCTTGGTCACCTCAAGAATCCACGGAACATCTGCCGTGCGAGCACGACGAACGTTAATGGTGGATTCGGTCATTCCTCAAGAATAGTGCGGAGAGGAATTACTCGCCGTCGGCGACGATTTCAGGGGTCACAGCAATGCCGTTGGCCTGAGACGCAGCGGTCACTCCGACAGCTTCACGAGAAGTGGTGGTGAAGACGAACTCGCCGCCGACGAAATCCACGTGAACGTGGTCTCCAGCTGCGAGCTGTCCTTCCAAGATCTTCTCTGAGAGACGGTCTTCGACCTCTGCCTGCATCGCACGACGCAACGGACGAGCACCCAGCGATGGGTCGAAGCCGACCTCGATGAGACGGTCCTTGGCCGAACGAGTGAGCTCGATGGTCATGTCGCGATCCAGCATGCGGTCGCTCAGACGCTTGGTGAACAGGTCCACGATCTGGACCAGCTCTTCCTTGCTCAGCTGAGGGAACACGATGATGTCATCAACACGGTTGAGGAATTCAGGCTTGAAGTGCTTCTTGAGCTCTTCGTTAACCTTGCCGCGCATGCGGTCGTAGTCATTGCCTGCATCGCCCTCGAGCTGGAAGCCCACGGGACCACCGGAGATCTCCTTGGTGCCAAGGTTGGTGGTCATGATGAT
>NZ_CAKZII010000140.1 GCF_936931525.1 uncultured Aurantimicrobium sp. | reverse complement strand
TGGAACGGGCATGATTTCTTCATGTCCGATTCCATCTCCCGCATTGTTGGTGCTGTTCGAGCCAAAGCACATGACAGCGCTGCCGCCTCGACGAGTCTGAATCCTGACCTCGAGAAGTTACTTCGTGAAGAGATTCTTCGGGATGGATCCCACAATTCAGGTGCCCCTCTCAACGATGAGGAACTACGTTCTCTCGCCATGGCTGAACTCAATGGTTTCGGAGCACTCCAACCCCTCTTGGAAGATTCCTCCATTGAAGAAATTTGGATCAACAGCCCAACAGAGGTCTTTGTTGCCCGCAATGGTGTCGCTGAGCTGACCGAGCTCTCATTCACGGATACGCAGGTGCGCGACCTGGTTGAGCGCATGCTTCAGGCTTCTGGGCGTCGCGTTGATATGTCCTCACCGTTTGTGGACGCATCACTGCCTGATGGATCACGCCTCCACGTGACCATTCCCGACATCACCTCCAAGCACTGGGCTGTGAACATTCGAAAGTTCTCCAAGAACGTGCGTGACCTGGCTCATCTAGTAGAGAGCGGTTCTCTTACACGTCAAGCAGCAGAGTTCCTTCGCATGAGTGTCCTTGCCAGGCAGAACATTCTTGTTTGTGGTGCAACGCAAGCAGGGAAAACAACGATGCTCAATGCCCTGCTTCGTTCTTCCCGGGAAAACGACCGCATCATCACCGTGGAAGAAACCTTTGAGCTGAACTTCGATGCTCGTGACTGTGTTGCGATGCAGTGCCGCCAGGCGAGCTTAGAAGGAACCGGCGAGATTACTCTCCGCCGCCTCATCAAAGAGGCTTTGCGGATGCGTCCAGACCGTTTGGTAGTGGGAGAGGTGCGTGAGGCAGAGAGTCTGGATTTACTCATCGCGTTGAACAGTGGCCTTCCCGGTGCCTGTTCACTGCACGCCAATAGTGCTCAGGATGCTTTGACCAAGCTCTGTACGCTGCCGTTATTGGCGGGCCGAAACATTGACTCCAGCTTCGTGGTTCCCACTGTGGCGAGCTGTATTGATGTTGTCGTGCACTGCGAGCTCGATCGATTTGGTCGCCGCCGTGTCAGCGAAATCATCGCCCCCACAGGACGTGTTGTGGGTGGAGAGATTGAAACCACAGTCATCTTCCACCTCGTTGATGACGTCCTGGTTGCTACAGGCCTTGCTCCCGAACGCCTCGACAAATTTGAGCTCACAAACTTGAACCCTCGTATTGTCTTGGATGCGGCATGAGACTGTCATCTATCGAGATCCTGGGAATCTTTCTGGGTGCCAGCGCCGGATTGGGCATCTTTCTGATCGTTTCCAGCAAGCTGTGGCCCAAGAAAGAGCGCGTGGAACGGGTAACGACACCCTCGAAGTTCTCGCGTGGACTAAACGAAACCGCCTTGCAACTAGGCATGAAGCCATCAGTGTTGTTGGCTTTGTGCCTTGTTTTGGCAGTCATTGGTGGCACGCTGGCTTGGGCGATTACGGGTGTTGCTGTGTTGAGCGTGGTTCTAGCGGGCACTGCAGCAACGCTTCCAGTGATGTTTGCCGCAAGCAGGCGTGCTTCTGCACGCAAGGCTTTGCGTAATCAGTGGCCTGATGTGGTGGATGCGTTGATTTCTGCCATTCGCTCTGGTGCAAATATTCCAGATGCTGTTGTTTCTCTCGCGGGGTTCTCTTCGAAAGCTGTGAGCACACCAGCTGCCTTGTTTGCACAGGATTACAAGGTTTCTGGCAACTTTGAACTGGCCGCACTGGATCTCAAAGCAAGATGGGCCAACCCCAATGGTGATCGCATCGTGGAGACCCTTCGTTTGGGCCGAGAGCTCGGTGGAACTGAAATCACGACCGTTCTTGGATCACTTGGTTCGCATCTCCGTGCTGAATCGGCACTGCGTCAGGAAGTTGAAGCTCGACAGGGCTGGATTCGTTTGGCTGCTCGTATTGGCGTGATGGCTCCCTGGATTGTCTTGGTGCTGTTATCCACCCGGCCAGAAGCTGCCCAGGCCTACAACTCGGCTGCGGGCGTTGTTCTCATTTTGATTGGGCTTGGAGTGAGCTTGCTGGCATACCGAATCATGTCTGCCGTGGGATACCTGCCAGATGAGAAGCGGTGGTTGGCATGAGTTCACTTGCTGGATGGGGGATAGGACTTGGTGCTCTCTTCGGTTTGGGCGTGTGGATTATCCTCACCACACTGCCGAGCTTTCGCAGCGCTTCTTTGCAGAAACGTGTTGCCCATATGGTCGCCGATATCTCACCCCAGGCATATGCCGATGTGACAGAGAAGAGTTCTGCTCCACTCCCACAGTTCGACTTTGGTATTCGTGGACTGAAGAACAGCTTGCTGACTGTCACGGAACGATTCGCAGGTCCGGCCGATGCCGTGGAGCTCGATCTAGCCAGAGCTGGATCCGAACTCTCGCTTTCAGAGTTCCGTGCTCGCCAAATTACCTGGGGATTGTGGGGAGCCGCAGCGGGACTTCTCGTTGACGGCGCTGTTGCTGTGATGACCCAGCCCAGTGCGCTCGCTTATGTGCTCGTGCCCGTCATGGGCGCACTCGTGGGCTATCTCAGCGTGAGGTATTTCTTGGGATATGCAGCAAAGACTCGCGTGAAGCGCATCGAGGCTCAATTGCCTGCGGTGTGGGAATTCTTGTCCTTGAGCCTCTCGGCAGGCGAAGGTCTGCCCGACGCTCTGCGCCGCATGGCCACCATTGGCCATGGCGACATCACCGATGAGTTCCGTGTGGTTGTGCTGGATGTTCAGATGGGTATCCCCATGGCTACTGCCCTGCAGTCACTAGAGCGCAAGCTCAAGATTTCTTCTCTTTCCCGTGGCATTGAACAGATTCTGGGAGCGCTCAACCGCGGAACTCCAGTGTCAGCTGTTCTTCAAGCACATGCTTTAGATGCCCGTGAAGATTCCAAGCGCAGATTGCTCGAAAGCGCAGGACAAAAAGAAGTGGCCATGCTGGTGCCACTGGTTTTCCTGATCTTGCCCGTCACCATCGTCTTTGCCGTCTTCCCCGGTTTACTCGTCATTCAATCGGGCTTCTAGCCCACAACTCAAGGAGAAATACAGAAATGAAAAGCATGATTACTCGAATCAGCTCAGCTATTCAGTCCAAGTTCAGCGATGAGCGTGGAGATGTTCCGGGCTGGGTCCTGATTACCCTGATGACCGCTGGTCTCGTTGTTGCCATCTGGGCAATTGCTGCACCTGCACTGGGCACCGTCTTTGATCAGGCCATCTCTCGTGTTGTGAGCTTCTAGAACACATCATGAAGACAGGGTTAGGTCGCGTGCTCGAGAGAGTGCGCAATGACGAGAGCGGCTCGGCTGTGGTCGAGTTTGTCTTTGTGGGCATTTTGCTCACCTTCCTGACCCTGGGCGTGCTGCAACTGGGCCTCGCACTGCATGTTCGCAACACCATTCAAGATGCAGCCTCAGAAGGAGCGAGGTGGGGTGCGCTGATCGACTCCACCCCTGCTGAAGGTGTCCAGCGCACCAAAGAACTCATCACAACTGCGGTGGGAGATCAATATGCACAAGACATCGCTGTTTCAAGCCAGCAATGGATGGGTGCTCCCGCAACTGTGATTACGGTGAAGGCACCACTTCCCATGATTGGGCTCTGGGGTCCCGCCACCTCAATGGAGGTGAGTGGTCATGCGGCTACTGAAGTTCTTCACTAAAGACGATGGCTCGGCGTCGCTTGAGTTCATCACGGCAGGAATGTTGCTGCTGATTCCGCTGGTGTATTTGGTTGTTGCCGTCGGTGCTGTGCAAGGCGCCACGTTGGCAACTGAGGGTGCGGCTAGGCAGGCAGCACGCGTCTATGTCGAATCGCCTGATCAGAGCACCGCCGTCAAGCGTGCTCAACAAGCAATTGACTTTGCGCTCGCCGATTATGGCCTGAACTCGAAACAAGCAGACGTCACCATTACCTGCTCTGCTAGCTGCCTTGAGCCTGAGTCATTGGTAAGTATTGGGGTGGGGGTCAAAGTTGTGATGCCTTTAGTCCCAGCTGTATTGAACCTTGATCAAGCTGCTGTTGTTCCCGTCTCATCCCAAGCCAGCCAGGTTGTTTCGCGATTCCACGGAGCGCGCTGATGTGGGTAAAGAGATTCCACGAAGAAGAGGAAGGCTCCAGCCTGATTTTGATTATCTTTGCGGGACTGATTGGACTAGCGGTCGTTCTAGGAACAGTTGCAGTCACAAGCCTCTATATCGAGCGCAAACGCCTGTTTACTGTGGCTGACGGAGCTGCGCTCGCCGCAGCTGAAGCATTCAATCTGGATGACGTACAGGTGATCAACGGCCGCGCCAGCATCACACTGACGAACACTGAGGTTCGAAAAGAAACCGATCATTATTTACAGCTCATCCCCACAACAGAAAGTGCCGGTATTTCAGTTGTGTCGGCAGTGACAAATGACGGACGCAGTGCCACGGTGAGCTTGCAGAAAACTTGGCATCCGCCGGTGGTTTCCATCTTCATGCCCGAAGGCATGGTGCTGGACGTGACCTCGACAGCGCGGACAGTTCTGGGTTGAAAAAGTTAAGGGTCCAGCTCCAGAAATTATGCAGGAAGCTGATAGCAATCGTCTTCAACTAGTTCTATGAGGCCATCTTTGAGAAGCCCTGCAATAGCTCGACCTAGCTGAGCTTGATCACTCCATGTGGTTTCAAGTTCGGAGGTTGTTACGGTGGTGTGTGCATTTCTGAGGGCTTTCATCACAGCGCCGCGTGCCTGCCGGTCGCTGCCCTCGTATTTCTTCTGAACAATCTTCTTCGGTCCCACGTGTTCGGGATACCCAGAGTTTTTCCAAAGACATGTTCGTGCGATGGGGCACACATCACACTTGGGATTGCGTGCAGTGCACACCAATGCACCCAGCTCCATGATTCCGGCATTGAAAGCGGGGGAGAGATCGGGAGTGGGAAGCAGCGCCTCCATCGCTTCGAGGTCGCGTTTTGTTGACGGAGGGCCTTGGTCCGCATTGCCCTGGTTGTGGCGGGCAATGACGCGACGAATGTTGGTGTCCACAACAGGTTCATGCCCGCCATAGGCGAAGACGGCAATGGCACGTGCAGTGTAGGGACCAACTCCAGGTAAAGAGAGTAGATCTTCGACGTTGCTGGGAACCTCTCCGTTGAACTTCTCCACGATCGTCACAGCACAGGCATGGAGCCACAGTGCCCTGCGGGGATAACCCAGGTTTGCCCACGCTCGCACAGCATCACCTGACGGTGATGCCGCCAGCGCGGCAGGAGTAGGCCAGCGAGTCAAGAACTCTTCGAGTTTGGGAATGACGCGTGCAACTGGTGTTTGTTGCAGCATGAATTCTGAGACAAGTGAACCCCATGGGGTGAAGTAAGGCTGGCGCCACGGTAGATCTCTACCCTCGGCCTCGAACCAGTCAATAATCTCCTGCTGCACGCGCTCCAGCGTAGAGGGTTTGCTCTCTAGCTGCGTTCTCGCTCACGCTCGATTCGAAACATCGCAACAAAATCTGCAAGCAGCTGGGTGAAAGTGTCTTCAACAACCTTTTCTTTATTGATCCTTGCTCGAACAAATTTCGCAAGAACAGGCGCCCCGTTTGCTTCTGCTAATTCAGCATCAAGCATGATTTCTGATGCGGATTGCTCGTAAGCACTTCCCAAAGCGAGGTACTCCAAACCCACCAAAATTTCGATGGAGCGTTCAGCGTTCCATCCTTCGCGGTCCAAGACGGAAAGAAAAGCTTCGTACATCTGAAAGGTGTCAGGGTCTCGGATAGGGGTAACACTCAAGATGCCAATGGTGTTGGTGTGCTGGAGAAAGGCGCGGTAGTAGGACATTCCGAAGGAGAGAATTGCGTCTTCCCAGTTCATGTTGGCGAGTTGGGCGGTTTCAATCTTGCGCACTACTTGACGCCGAATGAGGTGGATCAGATCATTCTGACCGTCGATGTAGTGATACAGAGAAGGTGCTCGAACGTGGAGTTTCGAGGCCAAGGCGTTCATTGTGAGGGCAGACCAGCCCTTCTCATCAATGAGCTCCAGGGCTGCCTCGGCGATTGTTTCTTCCGTGAGCTTCGCCTGAGAAGGCCGACCCCTTTTATGGCGCACTGGAGTGGATTCTCCGCCTGTTTTCTCTTCGCTCATGACTGGTCTCCTGTTGCTGGTGGAGCGGGAGGTGAATCTTCACTTTGGTTTGAAGTTGTGGACACATTCCAGATTTGTAACAAGTGTGTTGCGCCTGTTGCGCATTAAATCTAATGCCATTAGTTTATGAACATTACTACCGCAAACAAGCGCATGAAGATAGTGGAAAGTGAAAGTTCGTATGAACAGCACCACCGAAAAACTAGCGGGAGCTACAGCTAGAGCGAATCAATCGCCAGCTGGAGCAGACCTCGTTATTTCCGGAGCGCTCAAAACCTTCGTCACTCCTGAGAAGGTGCAACTCAACGCTGTCGATGATGTTTCATTCACCATCAATCAGGGTGAATTTTTTGTCATGCTTGGTCCATCAGGTTGTGGCAAGACCACACTGCTTCGCTCTATTGCTGGACTTGAAACTCTTGATGCTGGATCGATTACTCTCGGCACTCAACGCATCGATAACCTTGCTCCCCACCTCAGGCCTGTCAACACTGTTTTTCAGTCATATGCCCTGTTCCCTCACCTGACCGTGGCACAAAACATCGCTTTTGGCCTTGAAATGGAACGCAAGCCTAAGGCTGAAGTTGCAGCAATCGTCGATGAGATGCTGGCGCTCGTCCGTCTCACAGATCTTGCGAGTCGCAAACCTGCTCAACTCTCAGGTGGACAGCAACAGCGCGTTGCACTTGCTCGTGCTCTTGCCAAGAAACCACTTGTGCTCCTTCTCGATGAACCTCTTGCCGCACTAGACCTCAAGCTTCGCCGCGGTATGCAAGCCGAACTCAAACGTCTTCAGGAAACCACAGGTATTACCTTTGTTTTCGTCACCCACGACCAAGAAGAAGCGTTGAGTATGGGTGACCGTATTGCCGTCTTCAACTCCGGAAAGCCGGTGCAGATCGGAACTCCCGAAGAAATCTATGAGCAGCCAGTAAACCGCTTTGTGGCAGATTTCATTGGTGAATCAAACTTCATTACAGCGCCCGTTACAGAAAAGAGTGGAAAACAAACCATTCAATTAGCGGGTGGAGATGTCGTTGAACTTCCGCACACAGTTGATGCAGTAAACGGGGAAGTCACCGTTGCAATCCGTCCAGAACGCATTTCACTCAATGTTGCGGGCCCCAAGTTAGCCACCGGCACCATTACCAACATCGTGTATATGGGAACAGATCTCCGCTGCACAGTCCGTTTGCAGGACGGTACAGACGTTGCCGTTCGAGTTCCGCCACCATTTGGCGTAGACCTTCAGCAGGTCGGTGGCACAGTTTCCTTGACTGTCGAGACATCGAGCATTCGCCCCATGGCTCCAGAAGGAAACTAATGAGCACCGTCCAGAAAGCGCCTCGGATGAGGGGAGCAAACCCCAAGAAACCAGGTCAGATTGGCTTCTGGGGAAGTATTCCGGCGCTCATCATTGGACTGCTTTTTACGGTGGGCCCTTTGGTCATTATTTTCATCTTCTCCTTCATGTCCCGCCCTTTCAGCGGTGGTGGAGTGGATTACACATTTACGCTTGAGCCCTACATCACTTTTCTGTTCCAAGCAGATTTTGTGGGAAACGTCACGTTCGACCCCCGCTATCTCAAGATCTTCCTGGACTCACTGCAGCAAGCCAGCATCACGACAATTGTCTGTTTTGTCCTGGCATTTCCTTTAGCTATCTGGATGGCAACCAGGCCTGAGAAGGTCCAGAACCTGCTGGTGTTGTTGGTCACTATTCCGTTTTGGACAAGCTTGTTGGTGCGGACATATGCATGGATGCTGATCCTCAACGACAACGGCATCGTGAACACCATTTCAAAGTCTCTGGGACTTGGAACACACGAATTGCTGTACACCCCGTTTGCCTCGCAAATCGGTTTGATCTATACCTTCTTGCCATTCATGGTTCTTCCCATTTACTCTTCGCTGGCGGGGTTTGATTTCCGTCTAGCCGAGGCCGCTTATGATTTGGGAGCCCGCAAGATGGGCGTCATTCGACGGGTGCTCCTTCCCATTGCTGTCCCGGGGATTATTTCGGGCATTCTGCTCGTATTCATGCCTGCTTTTGGTTCTTATGTCCAACCCGTGTTGCTTGGTGGTGGCAAGTTCCTGCTCATCGGTAACCTGATCGCCGATCAGTTTGGACAATCTAGGAACTGGCCTTTTGGGGCAGCGCTGTCGGTCATCATCTTGGTGATGCTCATGCTTGCTCTGATCATCATCGCCGTGTACTCACGACGTTCTGGACGCAAAGTTGAGCTTGCGCTATGAGTACTCGTATCCGCGCACTCAGACTTCGAGAATTCCCTGGAGTGCGATCTATCGCGATCTTCGCGCTGTTCTTCTTGTATTTGCCAATCTTGGTCACCACTGTTTTTGCCTTTAACAATGGTGAGAACGCACTGTTGTGGAAAGGCTTTAGTTTCCGCTGGTTTGGCGAGGTGTTTAACAATGCCAACCTCATCAAGTCGGTCATGGTTTCACTGCAGATCGCGGTTATCGCCACTCTGGCCTCGACCATCATGGCGCTGCTTTTCGCCCTCTCTGTTGATCGACTGAGAGCACGGGGGAGTGCGCTTGCTGTGTCGATCCTCACCGCACCACTTGTTATTCCAGAGATTGTTATCGCAGTTGCCACCTTGGGATTTATTCGCCTGATCAATCTGCCACCCGGGATGCTGGCCTTGATTCTGGCTCACATCGCCTTCTGTATTCCATTTGCTTTGATGCCCATTCGGGCGCGGCTTCAAGGAGTAGGTGTGACCTATTTCGAAGCCGCGACTGATCTAGGGGCAAGTTCCTTCAACACCATTAGACGCGTCACTCTGCCGTTGCTCACACCAGGAATCATCTCTGGAGCACTACTCGCGTTCGTGATTTCACTCGACGACTTCATCATTTCCAATTTCCTGTCCGCCGCTGGCTCTACACCCCTCCCGGTGTATCTGTTCAGCCTGATCCGAAAGGGTGCAAGCCCGTCCGTGAATGTAGTTGCAACGTTGCTTCTGCTACTTGCGTTCGTTGTTACCACCATTACCTATTTGTTGTCACAAAGAAGGAGTAAGAAATAACCATGTTTAAATCCACTAAGAAATCACGCTGGGGCACTACAGCAGTGTTCGGTGCCGTGGTTGCGCTTGTGCTCTCGGGCTGCGCTACCGACTCTGGCACCGAAGAAAAATCGACCGGTTATGTTGAGGCCACCAGTGGTGAACTCAACTTCTACACCTGGAGCGATTACTACCCTGAAGAACTCATTTCCAAGTTCAAAGAAGACACGGGCATCACGCTCAACATCGACTACTACGACACCAACGAGAGCCTCGAAGCAAAGCTTCGTGCCTCTAACGGTGCTGGATATGACGTTGTGGTCCCCAGTGACTACATGGTTCAAATCCTCAAAAACGATGGTCTGTTGATGGAAATTGACACCACGACATTCCCCAACGGCGGCAACATCGAACCAAGCTTCGTTGATGTGTACTTCGATGAAGGTCGCAAGTACTCGGCTCCTTACCTTTATGGAACCACTGGATTCGTATTCGACTCCGCAGTGATCCCTGAAGCTGAATGGCCTACTTCGTGGGCTGACTACTTCAACCCTCCAGCATCAGCTGGTGCTGTTGGCATCATGAACGACATGGTTGAGGGCGTGAACTCGGCTCTGCGCGTTACCGGTGGAGAGTTCTGTACTACCGATGGCAAGCAGCTCCAGGCAGCACAAGACCTGCTCACCTCGTTCAAGCCACGCGTGGGCACCATCAGCAGCGACGGAATCATCGAGCGCGTAGCCGCTGGTGAAGAAGTCATGGCAATGATGTGGAACGGTGCGGCATACCGCGCTATGCAGGACCGTCCCAGCGTTCAGTATGTTTACCCAACCGAGGGTATGGCACTGTGGCAGGACAACTTCGTAGTTCCCTCGGGCGCTGTGAACGTTGACCAGGCAAAGACCTTCATCAACTGGATGATGAACCCTGAGAACATGGCAATCGCCGTGAACGCTCAGGGCTATGCCTCAGGTGTTGCTGGCACAAACGAGCTGATGGATCCTGCACTTTCCTCTAGCTCTGCCATCACCATGCCTGCCGGATACACCGGAGCTAAGCCAGTCAAGCCTTGTAACAACGAGGAACTGTCTAACTACTCCAAGATCTGGGAAACCTTCAAAGGCTAATCAGTAGATGACCATCTTTCATGATGCGTCAGCAGACGACACCACCGTTTTTCACGGTGGTGTCGTCTGGCTGGAGCCACACAAGACCACATCCGCCCTGGCTATCACCGGCGGAACAATCAGTGCGCTCGGAGAAGAAGCATTAGCTCTTCTCGATCAGGCATCGCACACTGTCGACCTTGCTGGTCGTTTTCTCATGCCTGCATTTTCAGATGGACATTGCCATCCTGTTTTTGCTGGTTTGGAATACCAAGGCCCAGCGATTACCGGCAAGAAGAGCATTGACGCCATTGTTGAAGCTGTCCGGGTTTTTGCTGAAGCAAACCCTGATGCTGAATGGATCCGTGGCGGAAGCTATGACCCAACCCTCGCCGAGGGTGGAAACTTTGATGCGGCATGGCTGGACGCAGTCGTTTCGGACCGCCCCGTCATTCTTCGCGCTGCTGACTATCACACACTGTGGTGTAATTCTGAGGCCCTCAAGCGCGCCCACGTCACTACAGACACACCTGAACCTCGACTTGGTCGCATTGAACGGCGTCCTGATGGCAGTCCGCTCGGAACTTTGCGTGAGTGGCACGCCTGCGACTTGATGCTCGATGTTGCTCCACCGACAGACCCTGAAGCCCTCGTTACCGCTGTGGTCAAGTCCTGTGAAGTGGCAAACAGCAATGGCATCACCTGGATGCAGGATGCCTGGGTTGATCTCAACGGTCACCGCCCATTCATCACAGCTTTAGAGCGCAATCAACTTACTGTCCGCACAAACCTGGCTTTCCGGGCAGACCCAGACCACTGGCGACAACAAGCCGACGATTTCATTCGGATGCGCGCTGAAGTTCACGCTGCTGGCAATGAGCACCTCCTCACGGCCCGAACTGTGAAGTTCTTCGTTGATGGCGTGGTGGAAAGTGCCACTGCAGAAATGATCGCGCCATATCTAGACACTCATGAACATGGCATGCCTAACTGGTCACGTGAGGAACTCTTGCTTGCCGTTGCACACTTTGATGCGCTGGGTTTCCAGACTCACTTGCATGCCATTGGTGACCGGGCTGTTCGTCACGCTCTTGACTCGATCGAGAACGCCACTGAAGTGAATGAGACATGGGATCGCCGCAGCACGATTACTCACGTTCAAGTGGTTCACCCTGATGATCTTCCACGCTTTGCAGAACTTGGAGTTATTGCGAACTTCCAGGCCCACTGGGCTCAAGAAGACGATTTGATGACCAAGCTGACGGCACCCCGACTGGGTCCAGAACGAACAAACTTGCAATACCCCGTGGGTTCGTTGTGGCGAAGCGGCGCCAGACTTTCTTTCGGAAGCGACTGGCCTGTCTCGCCTAATAACTTTGTGGAAACCATGTTGGTTGCTGCAACTAGGCAAACTGATGATGGCTCACCAGCTGAGGGATGGGTTCCAGAACAACGCATCACTGTGGATGACGGGTTATTGATCGCTACTGCAGGAACGGCATACCAAAGCTATACAGAGAAGTTCCGTGGAACCATTGCGGTGGGCATGGCTGCAGATCTGGTGGTTTTGGACCGAGATGTGACATCTGTTGAACCGATGGTTGCGCGCAAGGCAGTAGCGAGCGAGACCTATCTCAGTGGCGTCAAGGTGTTTACGCGATAAATCACTTCACGACTCTGGAGTAAGTAGGCGTTCCTACTTTTTCTTGAGCGCCATCAACCCTGCAAGCCACAGCGGAACGACGGCGAACAAGGCGACACACACCATGGCGACAGCAATGTCGACTTCTGGCTGAGTGAATGCGGCTCCTTGAACCAGGGGAGTCAGTGCGATGGTGAAGGGGAAGGTGCCATAGAGCAAAACCCCTTGTAGCCAGAAGCCTCGAGGCTTGATCTCAGAGATCTTTGCGAGGGCCTTTTTGGTGTTCAACAGGGCTTGAACGACAAGAAGGAAAGCCAGGGTTTCGAAGAACCAGCCGAAGAAGTTGTGCAGAGGGATACCGAAGTAGGGGCCACCATCGCGCCAAATCCACTGTTGCAACACCGTTGCATGCCAGGGGTCACTTGCCAGGTCAAGAAGTGTCATTCCGAACGCTGCCATCGCCGATACGGCAACCAGCCACCAACCTCGGGCAGCAGTTGTCAAAGCACCTCCAATGGAACGTGCAACCATCAACGACGCGTAGGTCATGGCGAAGTATTGCAGCTGAATCAGCGGGGGAACGCCCAAGAGCAACGGCCCCAAAGGGCCATCGGGGTAGTAATAGTTTCCGAACACCAAGCCTGTAGCAACACCCAGAGCCTCACCAGTAAAGCTGATGACAACAACGGAGAGGAAGGAGAGCCACGCAGTACGTGCCCCTGCCCAGCGAATGAAGTGCCACATCGAGAAGGTGACGGGCACCAGTCCAATCAGCAGGGTGATACTTCCCGGGGTTCCAGCAGGAACAAAAGCTGCTCCAAAGGAAATAACCAGCAAGATCCACAGGCCAATTGAGGTCTTGGGTGCAGTTGAGGTCGACATGAGTACTCCCAGAGGGTGAAGTGAAGTTGTCTCACTCTACGGCGGAAACTATGCGGCGCCTACGCCTAACAAAGATCCCACAAGGTATGTCGCGGTGACCGCAATTGCGCCAAAGAAGAGCTGGCGAAGGGCGCTCTTCCACCATGACTTGCGTGTGAAGCGAGCAGCGATGCCGCCGGCAACCAACAGGCCCACGGCACCCACTCCCAGGCCAAGCTCCAACGACTCAAAGCCGAGGGCGTAAGGAATGAGAGGAATGAATGCTCCGCTCGCAAACATGGCGAAGGAGGAAGAAGCAGCAATCCAGGGAGAGGGCTTCGAGTCAGGGTCCACGCCTAGTTCTTGCGCAATGTGGATGCGGGCTGCTTGTTCTTTGTTTTGATGAACTTCAGCTGCTGCAAAACGTGCAGTCTTCTCAGCCATGCCCATTTCGATGAAGTTGAGAACGAGTTCGTTCTCTTCGCCCTCAGGGTTGCGCGCATGTGCCTGACGCTCAATCTCAAGTTCTGAATCCACTTGTTCGTTTGAGGTCTTGACCGAGGCATATTCGCCCAGAGCCATTGAAAACGCACCAGCAACGAGACCTGCAGCGCCGGTCAGAACAACAGTCTGCGCATTTGCACCCGCTGCACCAATACCGGCAATCAGAGCGATGTTGGAGACAAGACCATCCATTGCACCAAAGACAGAAGCGCGAAGCCAGCCACCGGCAAGATCAGGGTGGGAGTGGTCATACTCGTGCGGATCAGCGCCCTTGAGGGTGGTTGAGATCATGAGCTAGAAGTCGTACTGCTCGTTTTCGAGCTCTTCTTCTTTGCTTTCTGCGACAACATCAGCAACAGCAAGAGCGACTGAAATTCCCCAGCCCAGCCAGACCAGAATCAATCTCCAGTCACGGGGGCCACGCGCCGTTGCACGCAATGCAGAGAAGCCACCGAAGATGGCTCCGAGAACACTGGCGTTGAATATGAACTTGCGCATGTTTCAAGGTTATCGGTTCGTCGGCACGCCCGCGCCTTTCAGCTTTTTAGGAACCTCCCCGCATAGGCTCGATGAGTCATGATTCGCTTTAGTACGGTCACTAAAAAGTACGCAGGTTCCTCGCGTCCCGCCCTCAACGGCGTTGATTTTGAGATTCTGCGCGGAGAGTTCGTCTTCCTCGTGGGAGCTTCCGGTTCCGGTAAGTCTTCCTGCCTGCGTTTGATGATCAAGGAAGATAAGCCGAACTCGGGTTCCATTCACGTACTCGGACAGGACTTGGGTTCTATCTCGAACCGCAAGATTCCCTACTTCCGCCGTAACTTGGGTGTTGTTTTCCAAGACTTCCGTCTGCTTCCCAACAAGACGGTCTTTGACAACGTTGCTTTCACCTTGCAGGTGATTGGTAAGTCTCGTGGATTTATTCAGGAAGCAGTTCCTGACGTGCTCAAGATGGTGGGTCTGGCCGGCAAGGCTCAGCGCTACCCCCACGAACTTTCCGGTGGTGAGCAGCAGCGCGTGGCTATTGCTCGTGCCATCGTGAACAAACCTGCTCTTCTTCTTGCTGATGAGCCCACCGGTAACCTCGACCCTGCCACCAGCGCAGGAATCATGGCGTTGCTTGAGCGAATCAACGCTGGTGGAACCACCATTGTGATGGCCACCCACGCTGCAGACTTCGTTGACCGCATGCAAAAGCGCGTGATTGAGCTCGTTGCAGGTCAAATCGTTCGTGACGAACGTGAATCTGGTTACGGCAACACGGCAGCTCTGCCCATCGTCGGTGCTGATGCCACCATCAACTCAACTGGTGACCACACCGCAGCAGCTGCTGCAGCGATGGCAGCCACCACGCGCCCGCAGGGCATCGTGACTGCTTCTGAGCAGCCCCAGATCATTGAAACCACCGACATCGTGGTTCCCACTCCTGTGTTTGAACAAGTTGATGAAATCACGATGGACGCCGTCCCAGAGATTCCTAGTGCCTATGACACCGGTGAAATCGATGACCTCGGAGACTTGAGTGAACTCTTTGGCATGAATGACTCTCGTCCGGTTCAGCGTCTCGATAAGCCGGCGTTCCAGGATGCGCCTCCTGCTTCAGCTGAGGGCGAGCCTTTGACGAAGCCTCAAGTTGACTTGAGTTCGTTGCCCTTGACTGAACGACTGCGTATTCAGGCTCAGCAGCGGGCAAAGAACACCGGTAACGATGACCAGAATGTGGGGCCTGTTCGATGAGGTTCTCTCTGATCTGGTCAGAGGTTGCGAACGGTCTGCGTCGTAATTTCTCCATGGTTGTCTCGGTCATCTTGGTGACCTTCATCTCGCTCACCTTTGTGGGTACCGCGATTCTGCTTCAGATGCAGATCGGCCAGATGAAGAACTATTGGTATGACAAAGCACAAGTTGCTGTCTACATGTGTACTGATGTGTCTTCAGGGGAGAACTGCCTCGACGGTGCTGCATCAGCGTCTGAAGTTGAAGCCGTGAATGAGGCGCTTTCTGGCGCAACCCTCGCTCCTTTCATTGACAAGTTCTACTTTGAAGATCACGAAGCTGCTTTCAAGAACTTCCAAGAGCAGTTCAAGGGAAACCCTGTGGCTGAGTACGTCACAGCGGATCAGCTCAACGAAACCTATTGGGTGAACCTCAAGGACCCATCGCAGTCAGCTGTTTTGGTTGAGGCGCTCTCTGCCCAGAAGGGTGTTGAGTCAGTTACTGACCAGCGCAGCTACCTGGACCAGATTTTCTCTATCCTCAACTCCGCCAGCTACACCGCTATTGGTGTTGCTGGCCTGATGTTGATTGCTGCTGTCTTGCTGATTGCCACCACGATTCGTTTGTCGGCGTTCTCACGTCGTCGCGAACTGGGCATCATGCGCCTGGTTGGTGCCTCTAACCGCTTTATTCAGACACCCTTCATCCTTGAAGGTGTGTTTGCTGCCCTAGTGGGATCTGTCCTGGCTGGTGGAGCAATCATCGGTATCGTGCACTTCTTCGTGCAGGGCTACCTCGCGGTCAACATTCCACTGACATCCTTCGTGGGAATCTCAGAGGCTTTGATTGTGGTTCCCATCTTGGTGGTTGTCGGATCCTTGCTGGCAGCTATCTCGGCAAACTTCGCCATCACTCGCTACCTCAAGATTTAGTAGCTCTTTCAGGCGCGTAAACTAAGGCTTTGCGCACAACAAGCTGAAGGAGGTGTGCAATGCCTAAAGAACAAGGTCAGAAGGTTGTTGCCACCAACCGTAAAGCTCGTCATGACTACAACATCATCGACACCTATGAGTGCGGTGTTGTGCTGTGGGGGACAGAGGTCAAGTCCCTGCGTCAAGGACGTGCGTCGCTAACCGACGGCTACGCCTTCATAGAAGGCGGCGAAGCCTGGCTGGATGCTGTGCACATCCCTGAATACACCCAGGGCACCTGGAATAACCACGCTCCTCGTCGTAAGCGCAAGCTCCTCATGCACAAGCAAGAGATTCTCAAACTTCACAACAAGGTGAAGGAGGGTGGCTACACACTCGTACCGCTTTCCCTGTACTTCAAAGATGGCCGCGCCAAGGTTGAGCTCGCACTCGCCAAGGGTAAGAAGGAATACGACAAGCGTCAGACGCTTCGTGAGCGCCAAGATAAGCGTGAATCAGACCGCGCTATCTCGGCCCGCAAAAACATGGGTGAATAACATTCCTGGCTTTCAGGAATAACTCTTGTCAGCTGGGCGTTGTACACTTCAACTGCGCTGAAATACGCGCTAGAGCGAGAGCAATCTCGTTTAGACAACTCAACAGCGCATGATGTGACAACGCACTCTCATGGGGATGATCGGATTCGACATTGCCTGCAAGCGGGAGAGAAGCGGGTCGAGGATGCAGGGATATCTCGTTAACGACCTCTGCAAAAAATAGGTGCAAAATCTAACCGCGCCGACTTCGCCCTCGCTGCTTAAGCGAGCCTGAAGTCCGTCAGACCGGAGGCGTCCCCGCTCCGTGTTCTGGCGTCATTAAGGGGACTTGCTGCAGTGTTATGCCTGAGGGCACTGCGGGACTTTAACTCAGACTGGGCTTGTCGACTTAGATGCTGGTAACAAAGGTCGGAGCCAAGTAGAACGCCTCTAATCAGCTACACCCGTAGAAGACTCACAATTTCAGCAGTGGACGGGGGTTCAATTCCCCCCATCTCCACCACTTCAGTGAGTTGATCACATCATGCGCCACGAGTTCTGAGGCTCCCGCCCGATCCTTGATCGAGTGGGAGTCTTTGTTTTAGCCGTTGTAGCGGCCTTCTCGGTGGTTCAAAGCGAGGATGAAATTGAACACAAAGGCACCCACTGCAGAGTAAAGCACGATGACGGGGGAGGCGATGAAGAAAGCCCCTGCCACTATCGCGAGGTCAATAACCAGCTGAACATAACCTGCTCGCCAGTGATATTGCTCTTGAGCAATCAGTGCCACCACATTGAAGCCACCTAAAGAAGAGCGATGGCGAAACAGCCCGAGAACCCCAATGCTGGCCACGACGTTGCCGGCAACGGCGCCAAAAAGGGGATCAATGCTGAGGTGACCAAGATTCGCGGTGGTGAGCTGTGCAAAAAGGGAAACTAGAACGATGGCAACGAAGCTGCGCAGAGTGAAGTTCCACCCCTTTTTCCACACCGCCAAAGGCAAGAAGGGAAGGCTGGCAACAATCCACACCACGCTGAAAGAAAAGGGGGTGGCATAGCTAATCAGCAGAGCCAGGCCGGCAATACCGCCAGTCACCACATGTCCGCTGTCCATCAGGAAGATTCCTATGGCCGCCAGCAGAGAGGAAGCTGAAATTCCGACAATGTCGTCAAGAAGTGAATGACTCTGGGCAGTTGTGCTGCGGGAGACATCACGAGTTGTGTTGTGCACATTCATTTATAACTTCTGGAAGAGCAACACATGATGGGTTCTGAGATGAATATGTATGCCGGAGTGGACACGTGTTCTCGCCCAGAATGAATTGGAAAAGAACGCCGTGAGTATCCCGGTTACGCACCACCTCCAGTGGTAGCGTTTCCCTCAGTTGAGCGTATTAAAACGTGTGCGCTCGTTGTTGAAAGGGACCCACCTCATGGGCTACAACCGCCTCAAGGCATTTGAAGAAACTGGCTATGTCGTTCTTGACAGCTACGACCAGGCTGCAGACCCCAAGGAATGGCTCGACATCGAGTATGTCGACTGGAAGTCTTCCGGCGTTACTCGTTTCGCTCCTTTGGCTTCTGCCTTCGGCGAGATGGAGTGCAACGGTTTCTGGAACCACACCCCTCCTCGCACGGACAAGGACGGTGTTTGGGTCAAGAAGAACGTTGACCTCGCCCCCATTCTGACCAAGCGTGCCGAAGAACCAGGTGCAAACATTGGTCGTTGCCGCGTTATCGAGCTTCAGCCCAACAAGTACTCTGACGCTCTCTACAACATGCACCAGGACGACAACAACCGTCTGAACCCAGACGGCACCGGTTGGATTGTGCGTGGTTTCTTCAACCTCTCTGACAACCCAGACTCGATGATGATCCTGCGCGAAGACCGCCTGGACCCCTCCACCGAGATTCGCATTCCTCTTCCTGCAGGTGCACAGCTCATTGTGGACACTCAGCGCTTCTGGCACGCCGTATGGCACCAGGGTGACGAGCCACGTTACTGCCTCATCACCTCATGGGAGTCTGGCCCCGAGCTCGACGCTTACATCGAGAAGTACAACGGCAAGCCCCGCGCCACCAACTACCCACTGACCGATGAATTCATCGCAGCAGGTCAGACCGAGTTCGAGCGTCGCCTCGAAGAGCGCCGCTTGGCTCTCCTCGCACAGGGCATCGTCGAAGAAGGCGTCAAGGACCCAGAAGCAGAGAAGATGTAATTCTCCTCAAGCAATACAGAAAGCCCCTGGATACCCAGGGGCTTTCTTGTTTAAGTTCTAGTTGGGCAGCGCTGCCTCGATGGCCGCGATGATCTCTGGATCATCTGGCTTTGTGGTGGGGCGGAAGCGTTTGATTTCTCCACTGGGAAGAACTAGGAACTTCTCGAAGTTCCACATCACCGGCCCTGCCTTACCTGAGCTGTCTTTTGCTTTGACCAGCTCAACATAGAGCGGGTGACGCTTGCGGCCGTTGACACTGGCCTTCGCCATCATGGGGAAAGTGACCCCCCAGGTTGTGGAGCAATACTCGGCAATATCGTCGCTGTTCTTGAGTTCTTGCAGGAACTGGTTGGAAGGCACGCCCACCACAGTGAAGCCACGAGAGCCATACTTCTTCTGGAGTTCTTCGAGCTGCTGGTATTGCGGAGAAAGACCGCACCTACTGGCCACGTTCACAACCAGCACCACTTTGTCGGAATAAGCGCCGAAAGTGGTGGGTTCTCCGGTCAAAGTGGTCAAGGCGATCTCGTTGAGGCTCATAGTTCTGAGGCTAACGTGCAGCACAAGGTGAAACAATGGAGAAACCATGACAAACAATGCGCCGTCAGAGAACTTGCCCATCATTCACGATGGCATCATCGACCCACCTCACGATGTTGAGGTGCTCTCTGCTGATGAGTTCAAGCTTGCATTCCGCAATCACCCTGCTGGGGTAGCCATTGTCACAGCGGATGCAGGCAAGGGCCCTGTCGCCATGACGGTGACGAGTGTGTTCTCTGTCAGTGCTGAGCCACCATTGCTGGTGTTTTCTGCGTCTGCCCAGTCCTCTGCCACGCCCACCATCGCAGAGTCGGACACGGTGGTAATCCACCTCCTCGGTGCTGATCAACTTCATCTGGCGAAGCTTGCTGCCACCAGTGGCGCAAACCGTTTCCCCGACGACATTGCCTGGGAGAAACTCCCCACCGGAGAAACCGTCTATTCCGAAGCTCACGCCTGGATTCGTGGTCGCACCGTGAACAAACTCAAGGCTGGTAGTTCAACTGTTTTCCTGATTGAAGCGCTGGAAGCTAAGTCGCCTGCGGAGGGAAGCACAGAACTGGACGCCAGTGCAGCTCATCCGCTGGTGTATCACAACCGCACCTGGCACAAACTAGACAGCAACTCCAAGCTCGACGCATGAGTCGCTTCAGCGACAGCATTCGCTCACACCTGCTCGAAACTTTCTCGGGGGACACGGCCGGCACTCCCTATTGGGTGAAGAACATTGAAGCCGGCGATGACGTGGGCTTCTTTGGTCCAGGATCTGCTTCCTGGACAGTCCACGGCGGCATGCCCACGATGGTTGCTGGTATTCGTGCCCTCCTGATGCAAACCCTGCATCCTGGAGCTATGGCCGGCGTTCACGACTGGTCACGCTACAAAGAAGACCCTTTGGGTCGTCTCGCTGGAACCATTCAGTGGCTCATCACGGTTACTTTCGGAGACACCAAACTAGCCGAACACGAGTCTTCTCGCGTGGCAAAATTCCATGACCGTGTCAAAGGTACTTACGTCGATGCCCAGGGAATAGAGCGGACATACACGGCCGGAGACCCAGAGTTGCTCTACTGGGTTCATGTTGTCTTCACAGACGCTTTCCTGGGCTGCCAACAGGCATGGGGAGAACCTATTCCTGGGGGAGCTGACCAATACGTCAACGAATGGTCCAAGGCAGGCGAGCTCGTCGGTGTTGCAAAACCACCACGTAGTGAAGCAGAGCTCATTGCTGCCCTGCATCAGTTCAATGTTGATGGTGTGCTCAAACACGACGAACGCGTGGAGGAAACAATTGAGTTCCTCAAGAAGCCACCATTACGGCGCAGCATGATGCCGTTTTATCGCATCATGTTCGGGGGAGCAGTGGCGAGTATTCCTGAGGAATACCGCCAGATTCTGGGGCTCAAGAAGCCCTGGTGGCCTGCATTCTGGATGACTGGCGTCATCCTGAAGATGCTCAGAACACTCCTTGGGCCTTCATCCACTTCTGAGGATGCGGCACGAGTGCGAATCGCGCGCCTGAAGGCTGAGGGAAAGTTAGCGAGCTAGTTCAGCTAAGACGGCTGCGTGAAGCTGGCCGTTAGTGGCCAATGCGCTGCCGTGCCAGATATCAGCGTGACCTTCAATAGAGGTGAAGCTTCCACCAGCCTCGGTCACAATGGGCATCAGAGCAGCCATGTCATAGGGCTTGAGGTCGAATTCGCCTGCCACATCAAGGATGCCTTCAGCGACCATCATGTAGGACCACATGTCACCATAGGCGCGGGTGCGCCAAACCTTACGACTCAAGCCGACAAGCTCGTCGAGGTAGCCAGCCTGGTCCCACTGCTGGAGTGAGTTGTAGCTGATGCTGGCATCTGCAAGGTCTTTCACTCCAGAGACTTCCAGCTTGCGTGGTGCAGCAACAGCAACCATGGGCTGCTCGAGGTATTCAGAGAGTTCTTCGGGGATGGGAACATTCGCTAGAGGATCGTGAGACTCATCAACCCACGCACCATTGCCTTTAGAGCCCCACCAGCGCTTACCTAAGGCAGGAGCACTCACCACACCGATAACGGGAACGCCATCGATGGCAAGAGCAATCAGCGTCGCCCAGACGGGAACGCCACGAAGGAAGTTAGAGGTGCCATCAATGGGATCAATAATCCATTGACGGTGAGGGTGATCGGAAGTTCCAGTGGGGTGTTCAGAAACAGAGCCTGCTTGTTCACCAAACTCTTCGCCCAGCATGAAGTCTTCTCCGCGCTCGCGGCTGAGGATGTCAATGATGGCCTGCTCAACAGCACGATCGGCATCAGTGACAGGAGTCTTGTCAGGCTTGGTGCTCACCTCAAGGTCCATCGCGAGGAATCTGGCGCGGGAAATCTCATCCGCTGCATCAGCAAGCTGAAGAGCTAATTGGAGGTCTTCGTTGAGGGTGTAGTGGTTTCTGGTCACGTTTCCACGATACTCGCGAATAGAAACAAGAAAGCCCTTCCAAACGGAAGGGCTTTCTCTTTTTGTTGCGGGGACAGGATTTGAACCTGCGACCTCTGGGTTATGAGCCCAGCGAGCTACCGAGCTGCTCCACCCCGCGTCGGT
>NZ_CAKZII010000139.1 GCF_936931525.1 uncultured Aurantimicrobium sp. | reverse complement strand
CCCGACGCCTGTAACATTGCCGACGCGATTTGGCAGACCCACTGTTTATCAATCGACCTGTCTCCTCCATCGCAATTCGCTGGGGATTCGTCGACGCGTCACACTTCAGTCGACTCTTCCGCTCAACGTTCGGAGAGGCTCCCACTGATTTCCGGAGCAGGATCTGGCCAGAAGCCGTCAATCGCTAAGGCAATTTGACACTCCCAAAAGTGCTTAAATCGGTCGTTGTTACCGAAACGTAATCGAAAAACGCCCCTCATGTGAGGGGCGTTTTTCCTTATGTTTCCGGGCTTTTTGGGTCCAATTTCACGCATAGTCAATGAGTCTGCGTACATTGACAAGGGGGTAATGGGCAGATGGCACTTATCGTTACCTGTAGATATGCGGTGAACTCTGGTTTCACTTCACATTGAGAACGTCATGAACATTCAGCCCAGCTGGAAGCTCATTGCAGGATCAACGAGAAGTACCAGAACTCACTCAAGTTAGATGGTTCACTATCTGACTTCTCTGAAAGTGACACATAGAAGTGTCATAACCAACCGAGAGGCAATAAAACACATGAACATGAAAAAGAAAGCCCTAGCGGTCTTCGGCATTGCAGCCGCATCCGCTCTGGTTCTGTCTGGCTGTTCAGCCAGCGACGGTGGCAGCGACAGCGCAGCAACCGGAGAGCCAATTGTTATCGCAGCTGTATACGACGGAAACTTCTTCCCCGAGGCTCCTCCTGCAGCTCAGGCTGTATTCGATGAGTACAACGCAGCTGGTGGCTTCAACGGCCGCCCCATTCAGCTCGACACCTACGACGAGAAGACTGACCCTGCAACTTCTGCAACAGCAACCAAGGATGCTCTTGACTCGGGTGCTATCGCATTCGTTGGTTCTTCTTCCTTGATGAACTGTGCAGTAAACAACCAGACCTGGTCTGACAACAACATCGTTTCCATCCAGGGAACCGGTGTAGACCCCTTCTGCTTCTCAACTCCTAACGTTGCAGCAGCAAACACTGGTCCTTTCTACGACACCACTGCAAGCCTTTACAACGGCTCTGAGGTTCTCGGTTACAAGGCAATCTGTGGTTTGTTCGTTCCAGATGATGCAGTTGGCAAGGCAGCTTACGAGCAGGCAGTTGCAAACTGGTCTGAGGCAACCGGCGAGAAGCTTGCTTTGGCTGACTACAGCCTGACCCGCGGTATGACCAGCTACGCAGCAAACGTTGCAGCGCTGAAGTCTGCTAACTGTGACGCAGTATTCATCAACGAAGTTGGTGCAGCTGACGCAGCTATCCTCGCTGAAATGACTAACCAGGGAATCGTACTTCCTGCGTTGCTCCTCACTTCGGCATACTCTGACCAGTTCGCTCAGTCTGTGAACTACGGCGCACAGATCACTCTTCCTGCTGAGTTCGCTCCATACACCGACGCAAAGGACGAGAACTGTGTCGAATGGCGTGCACTCATGGAAGCTAATGGCATTGCTGCTACTTCCTTCGCACAGGGTGGCTACCTTGCTGCTCAGTACTTCATCGCAATCCTTGAGACGATTGAGGGCGACGTAACTCGTGACGCATTCACTGAGGCTGCTAAGGCATACACCACTCCTTACGCAGGCACCGGTGCTGGTATGGCCGGTTCTCCTTGGACCTTCGGTCCTGAGGACAGCCACCAGCCCAACGCTGCTTCATGGATGATGCACATTGAACCAAACACCCAGGCTTGGGTATCGGACGGCCCATGGCTGCTCGGTTCCGACATGGGTTGGAAGAACACCACTATTGCTGGCTAATTCCAAATAGCACTACCCTGCTGTTGTGGGGGGCTCAGGCTCCCCACAACAGTTCTTCTTTCCAGTAAGACAAACACTCAACGAGGAGTACCGGGGAGTACATATCCGCATTAGCCGCCGGACTTGGTTCTGGCAGCCTCTACGCAGTGATTGGTGTGCTCTTGGTCTTGATGGCCACGCTCACCCGTGTAGTTAATTTTTCACAGGTTGCCGTCGGCGTCTATGCCGCCTTCCTATCCATTCGAGTAGCACCATTGCTGCTTCCCATGCATCTTCCTAAAGAAGTCGTCACTGTCATTAGTGTGATCGTCGCCCTCCTCGTCGGCGCCATCGTTTCTGCTGCACTGGGATGGATTATTGCAACATGGTTGCCTGAAGCAACAGGTACCGCTCGCTCGGCAGTCACAGTTGCGGGCATGCTCTTCTTGATTTCGGTTTCTTTGCTCCAATTTGGTCCGCTTTCGCAGGCGTTGATCCCGCTGGTTATAGGCCCTTTGGTTTCCTTCGGAACGGTAACGATCACAAAAATCGCCGCCTATCTGTTTGTACTTGCAGTTGTGATCGTTCTTGTCGCTAAGTTGGTCCTGACTAAGACCCCCATCGGAGTTCAACTCCGTGCTATTGCGGACCGACAGACAGCAGCTGAATTGCTGGGTGTCAACGTCAAACTTCTGCAGGTTGGCGTTTGGGCGTCAACCGGAGCATTGATGACTCTGGCAATCCTCTTGGGCGGTAACAACCTCGCCCCGCAAGCAACCGTCAGCATGGACCTCATCATTCCTGGTGCAGCAGCGGCGCTATTCGGTGCATTTAAGCGCATGGACTTTGCCCTCTATGGCGGTCTTGCTTTGGGTGCCGTTCAAGGTCTCGTCACCATGTGGCCTGAAATCAGTCTCATTCGTGACTGGATTCCCATTATCAGCATCGTGATCTTCCTCTTGTGGAACCAGCGTAAGGAGGTTTGGGATGTCGCTCGCTAACTCCAACAAGTCCCGAATTGCTTCATCTAAGCCATTAATCATTGCTGGTGTCGCTCTTTGGTCTTCCTGCATACATCGTCTTCCTAGCTACTTCGGTGCTTATCGCTATGGTTTCTTTGCTCGGTCTTGGAATTGTTACCGGCACCGCCGGAATGATTTCACTTGCTCAGCTCACCTTCGCAGGAATTGGTGCCTGGGTCGCAGAAATTCTGATTATCTTCACGCCATTGGGCACAATGTTTGGTGGCTGGTCATTTGTCATCATCATGCTTATTGGTGGCTTGGCAAGTGCTGCAGTTGGTTTTGTAGTTGGTCTTCCTGCGCTGAGATTGCGTGGGGTGAACCTTGCGGTTCTTACGCTAGGTGTAGCTGCGGCTGCAAACGCAACATTTCAGAAGGTTGCATTCCCTGATGGTTGGGGCAACAAGAGAATGACGCGACCATTTGATATGCCTTTCAGTCCAGAAGGGGACCGGGGTTACTTCATTTTTGTGGTGATTGTTGTTGTAGTTATTGCACTCGGAATCCATTTCATGCAGAACAGTCGCTGGGGTGCATCTTGGAAGTCTGTAGCGTTTTCTGAGCGTGGAACTGCTTCGGTAGGACAGAGTGTGACCTCTGCCAAGCTGACAGCCTTCTCAGTGAGCTCATTTATTGCGGGAATATCTGGCGTGCTGCTTGCAGGTGAAGTTGGCAAGGTGAACTATGTCAGCTTCCTGCCCATCGCGTCCCTGTCGATGTATGTACTGACCATCGTGGTTGGTTCGCACCTCATCGACATGGCTCTGTTCGGCGGAATCCTTTTCGTTCTGGTTCCTGAAATCTTGAAGCAGTTCAAGATTCCTCTTGAGTGGGGAAACCTGGTCTTCGCAGTTCTGGGTATCCAGGCACTGACCACCAACTCAAACCTTGGTCAAGATATTCGTAATGCGATGTTCCGCAGAAAACGAAAGAACCAATCCGCTGTTGTGAATCACCTTGACGAAGAAACAATTGAAGACGCCATCAAGATTCCAGAAGGCAATGGAAAGATCCTCCTGCGAGTAGAAAACCTTGGTGTTGAGTTTGGTGCTGTGAAGGCGCTCACGAACGTCAACGTCACTGTTGAAGAGGGTTCCATCCTCGGTTTAATCGGTCCTAATGGTGCAGGTAAATCGACCTTCATCGATGCGCTGACCGGCTTCCTACCCCAGCACACGGGTGTGGTCACTGTTGACGGAATAGACCTGCGTGGAAAAGCTCCAAACCAGATTGCTCGTCATGGTCTGCGTCGCACCTACCAGCAGGACCGTGTCCCAACGACACTGACGGGTGGTGCATACGTGAAAATCGTAGCCCGTCGCAAAATCTCCGCCGCTGAAGTTGCAGATGTATTGGAATACTTCGGTTGCCCAGATGCATCTGTACCTCTACGCATGGTTGATGTGGGTACTCGCCGTCTCATTGAGGTTGCTGCAAACGTTGCTGCACAACCAAAGCTTCTGCTGTTGGATGAGCCTGCTGCAGGTCTTTCCCACGCAGAGCACATTGTTTTCGCTAACCGTCTCAAGCAAGTTCCTGAGAAGTACGGTGTGACAATTTTGATTATTGAACACGACCTCGACCTGGTTCGCAGTGTCTGCTCGAGCGTGACAGTACTGAACTTCGGTGAAGTTCTCGCTTCTGGAAAGCAGAGTGACGTGCTCAACAATCCTGAAGTTATCAAGGCCTACATGGGTGAAACGGAGATGCTATGAGCCTCAAACTGAACGACGTTACGGTCAGTCGAGGAATTGGCCCAGTCATTTCTAACGTCACGCTCGAAATCAAACCTGGTGAAGTTGTGACCTTGGTTGGTCCCAACGGTGCCGGAAAGACGAGCTTGCTTGAATCCATTTCTGGTGTCATTGGTATCAGCGGTGGAGATATAGAGATGGATGGTGAGTCAATTGCCAAACTCTCCCGTCGCA
>NZ_CAKZII010000138.1 GCF_936931525.1 uncultured Aurantimicrobium sp. | reverse complement strand
CTCTCCGTTCCTACGTGACGGATTGCCTTGCCAGTTCTGATTGTCCTTTCACGGGGACGGTGGATTCAGCGATGACTCAGATTGGCCAGCTGCTTGCTGATGTGGATCAATCACCTCTAACTGCTTCAGATGGACGTGTGCTCGGAGCCGATTCGATGCTGACAGCAATCATCGCCCCGCTCTATGACAAGCAAGCGTGGAGCTATCTCTCCGATGTGTTTACTGCCGTCTATGAGGGGGATGCAGATCCTGCCTATGGCTCGGTGGATTGGTATTACAACCGCACTGAAAGCGGAACGTATTCCGATAACTCAACCGAAGCTTTCCTCGCCATCTACTGCTGGGATTATCCGGTGAAAACGGATCCAGCTCAGTGGGCTGCTGACGCCAATGTGCTTGCTGAGAAAGCTCCTGTCATTGGGCCTTATCTCGCCTATGGTGATGAACTGTGCTCTCAGTGGGCGTTCCCTGCTGTGATGACTCCTCAGAAGGTCACGGCACGTGGTGCTGGAGACATCTTGGTTGTCGGCACGACCGGTGATCCGGCAACACCCTATCGCTGGGCACAGAACTTGGCAGCTCAGCTCGAAGGTGGTCACCTCGTGACCTACACCGGTGAAGGCCACACGGCATATAACAAGTCAAACGCCTGCGTGAATGACGCGGTGGATGGGTTCTTGTTGCGCGGGAAAGTTCCCGCGAGCGATCCTCAGTGCTAGCTCTCTAGACGAGCAATTCGTTCTTCCACCAGGGCACTCGTGCCAAAGCAGGCACGAAGTGCCTGGGCAACGGTGTGGCGAGAGAATTTCTGTGCTGCGGCGTCATCTGCCAAGAGTTCAGTGGTGATGCGAGTAGCTTGCGCCATGCGCTCACTGGCTGAGAATCCGGGTGCAACCGCCATGGCAAGGACTCCGGCAGCCCTCACTGTCCCATGGCGCTGATCGAGGTGAGCCTGCTCATGAGCCAGCGCTGCTTGGAGGAGTTCAGGGCTGAGTGTGGAGATGATCTCGGAGCTGACCATGACGCAGTTCGCACTGGGCACAGCCATCAACACCATTTCAGTGGAATCGAAAATCATCACCCGGTGACCAGAGAGTTCTGTGATTTTTCCGCGGGGAATCAGGACCGCGAATTGTTCGTCAAGCTTGCGTTTGGCAGCACGAAGTTCGCCAAGTGCTGCGCCGAAGCGGAAAACCAAGACCCCTAATACCCCGAGGGCTATCCAGCCGAAGACGTTCTCCAGGATGGGCATGAAGATGCGTGCTGAGTTATCTTCTACGACATGTTGAGCCAGGGCACGGGAAACCAAACCAACGAGTGCTGTGAGCAAAGAGAGTGCAGCT
>NZ_CAKZII010000137.1 GCF_936931525.1 uncultured Aurantimicrobium sp. | reverse complement strand
TTGATCAAGGTGTGCTTGCTCATGAGCAAGAGCGGCCTGCAAGAGTTCTGGGCTCAGAGATGAAATCACATGGGAACTCACCATGATGCACTGTGAGCTGGGAACCGCCATCAAGATTGTTTCGCTGGAGTCAAAGATCAACGACAAATACATAGGTAGTACCCGCAGTGACAGAGGCAGGTGTGGAAAAGTCAAAATTCACTGAAACCATTGACGAAGATGACACAGAAGCTTCTGCAACAGTGGTTGTTGCCAGTGCACTACCTGTAATTACGCCATTCGATTCGGCATAGATAGATCCGTTGAGAACACCAGGCGAGCCCTGCTTCTGAAGCTGAATTGTAAAACGATCAAGTTGTCCGGTGATTCCAGCAGTGAAAGTTTGACCTTTGGGGGTGCCATTTTCAATAACGGTGTAGGTATTGGCCGCTCCAGTAAATTGCTGGTCAAGTGTCCCGACTGCTTGGGCCGACATCGCAGGAATTATTGCTGCAATTCCGAGAGCCAAAGAAACGACTGTTGCAATAAGTGGTCTGAAAAATCTGGCGTGAGTCTGAGTCATAAAGAAAACGTATTCTCAAGCTGAACTGACCAAGATTAATTCATACAGCTGTATGAAAGCACCTCCCTACCGGGGTCCCGCTATATGTTGTAAAAGTGAGAATGCCTGAAGAAGGGAGGGGTCCATGAGAGACACACGAGTTCTCTACGTCGAAGATGACCCCGCTCTGCGTGCCATCATGAGCAAACTCCTCCACAGCCAAGACGGCATTGACGTTGTGGCAAACGTTGGAAACTCCCACGAAGCTCTTGAGTGTGCTCAAACATCTCAAATTGACGTTGCCTTGCTTGATATTGCTCTCGGTCACAACAGTGCCACAGGCCAGGAACTTGCACTTCAGCTGAGATCCATCAACTCCAATATCGGTATCGTGATCTACTCTCAACATGCTGAGGTAAATTTCCTCTCTCAACTTTCAGCTCGGAACCTCGAAGGATGGTCCACCATCCAAAAGAGCGCATCCATCGATATGCCCTACTTAGTAGATGTCTTGCGCTCAACAGCACGGGGGCTTTCCATCATTGACCCCAAAATCTTGGAAACAGAGCGAAGCGAATCCTCAACTGAGTTTGAGCAACTCACCCCACGCCAACACGAAATCATGGCTCTCATCGTGGAGGGCATAGATGTTCCCCACATTTCAGAGAAGTTAGGGGTTTCTGCGGTGACTATCCGTCAGGAACTTTCGAGAATTTACAAAGTGATTGTGCCCGAACCC
>NZ_CAKZII010000136.1 GCF_936931525.1 uncultured Aurantimicrobium sp. | reverse complement strand
GGTCAAGAGCTCCTCTGCATCTGCAGGAAGCTCAAGTCCGGTGATCTCAGCAGCAGCTTTGGTCACAACAGCGAAGCGAGCTGCTTCGCGATCCTGGAAGATAGCGCCCCAGCTGAAAGCGGGGACCTCGCTCATGGCCACGGTCTCGGGGAACAGCACAGCCGAGTTGGTGTCGTATCCAGGAGTGAAGTCAATAAAGCGCAGGGGCAGGAACAGCTTGTTTCCGTAGTCGCCAGCTTCGAGCTCGGAGATGAACTCAGGCCACATCACTTCAACGAGGACTGCTTCAACGAAACGGTTGGTGCTGCCGTTCTGGGTGTACATCGGGAAGACAACCAAGTGACGAACACCGTTCACACGCTGGTCAGCGGGAGCGAAGGCCAAGATAGAGGCGAGGAAGTCTGGCTCAGCAAAGCCACCCTCGACCCAACGACCGAGGTCAGCAATGACTGCTTCGAGGTATGCGGCATCGTGCTGGAATGCTGGGAGGAGTTCGTGAATGGACTCGATGATCACAGCAACGTGGCCACCGGCTGCAGCGTGGTTGCTGGCATCAGGAATCGAACCGTCTTTGATCTGCACAGCCTGAAGGGCAACGGCAGCTTCTTTGAGAGCAACCCATGCTGGAGTGGTGGCGGTGATGTCTGCAGCAGCAGTGATGTCGAGTACCTGTGTCATGATTCAACGCTAACGGAGAATGCACGCACGTTTCAGCGAAATCTTGCGTGAAACCAGCAAGTTTAGGCAATATCACGCACTAAAACAGCACATTCACGCAACAAACGCGCGTGAGTAGAGTAAAGCTATGACCTTCACTGTTGCAGGAACCAGAATCCTTATCACCGGCGCTGCCATGGGCATGGGCCGCCTCTATGCCGAGCGTGCTGTTGCCGAAGGCGCAGAGACCGTCATTCTCTGGGACATCAATAAAGAAGCCCTCAGTGAAACCACCAAGGCTCTTCGTGTTCACGCGGACAACACTCAAGAGATCGTCCCCATGCTGGTCGACATTGGACAGCGCACAGCCATCGAGAAGGCAGCCGCCAATGTCATAGAGAACCACGGTGGTGTGGACATCATCATCAACAACGCTGGCGTAGTTCGTGGAACCTATTTCTGGGAACACGAGAACGAGCGTGACACCGAGTTCATCATGAAGATCAATGCCCTGGCACCCATGTTCATTACTCATGAATTCCTCAAGGGAATGATTGACGGCAAGCGTCCCTCCCGCATCGTGAACATTGCTTCCGCT
>NZ_CAKZII010000135.1 GCF_936931525.1 uncultured Aurantimicrobium sp. | reverse complement strand
CGCCGAGGGTGTGCTCGGGGTGATAGCCACTGGCGCCTCGGTGGGCGATGACGAGAGGGCGAGCGGTCATGTTTCTAGGATGCCATGGGGGTGGACGAATACGAGTCGTCCCCAAGGCAAATTTCAAATGAAGTACCCAGGGCCTCAGCAATTTTCATCAAAGTAGTGAGCTGTGGCATACGAGAACCGCTCTCGAGAGAAGAGATAACGGTCTGGCTGGTTCCTACACGCTGCGCTAATTGCGCTTGGCTAAGTCCTGCCCTCTGCCGAAGAACATAAATCATTTCAGCAATATTGGTTCGCACTAATGCCGCGTCACGTGCTCGTTGATATGCCTGAAGCTCAACAGGTGAGGCTTCAGCGAGAAGAGATTCCTTGACCGCTTCGTACTCTGTCATCTCCTGCGTGCTATCCATTGACTCTCGCTCCAATCCTGCGATTGAGTTCTTCAAGTTCTGCCATGACCTCAGATACAACCCATACCCGGTTGCGCTGGCGCCCCGTTATCTCAGTCACGATGCCAGCTTCCTCGAGTTCGTCTATTCCCCCTAGAGCTGATCGTGGGGTGAGCTCTAATTCTTTCTCAACCCACTGACTAGTCAAGGTTTGGACGTCTAACAAAACATCGATCAATCTTCGAGATGCGGAACCTTCGCGAGTTTCTAACCTGTCATGCCACATCGCTGGCATGCCCACGAGTGTTCCGGCAGCAACTTGTGTCTCCTCTGCAGCAATACGGGTTCCAGAAACAAACTCCCTGAGCAAGGGGGCAAGGTCTCCCTCGCGATATGCACCAAGTGCAGCGAAGTACCGTTCGGTATTCGCTACCAACGCGCTGGCCAAAGGAACAATCGTTCTCGACGTCACTGCGCGATAACGAAGCACAGCATTAATCAGCGCCCTTCCGATACGGCCATTTCCATCTGTAAATGGGTGAATTGACTCAAATTGAGCATGAACAAGCGTGGCTTGGACAAGAGGATCTAAGTCTTGACGGTGAGCAAAGGCCAATAGATCAGACATATACATTTCGACTGTCTCGGCCGGTGGTGGAACATACAGCGCATTGCGGGGAGCGTAATTACTTCCCCCAATCCAGTTCTGCATGGTTCGCCATTTACCCGCAAAGTTAACTTCTGTTGGGTCGGATTTCATCAAAGTTTGATGTGCGGCCAAGATAGCTTTTCCCGTAATTCCTGTGCCACCGGTCGAGCCTGAAACAAGCTGATTAATCGCGCTACCAGCATCAACCATGGCAATGGCAGAGGCATTGCCATGGTTTCCAGCTAATGCCAGGGCATAGTCCATCGCTGATGCCTCAACCTGCTCGATCTTGGACGAAGCAACCCCTTCAGTTCGAATAAGAAAAGTATTCAAAG
>NZ_CAKZII010000134.1 GCF_936931525.1 uncultured Aurantimicrobium sp. | reverse complement strand
GATGCAGCAGTAACCAACTAGTTCTCCTCAAAGACGAAGTGACCCTGGCCAATCGGCCGGGGTCACTTTCGTTAACACAGGAAATGAAGTTTATGTGCGGAGGCTGTCGTTACTTGGGGGCGTCGCCTTATTTAAATCTTCAGCATGTATGAGTATTTGCATTGCATCAACGGTGGATGAATTCGGCTGTGGGAAATATGACATGAGGACTAAACCCTTGATGTCATCGTTCACATTCAGGATTTCGTAGTTTATGGTCATTCGACCAACGGCCGGGTGGATGACTTCTTTTGTCCCATGAGCGGGCATGCGAACATCGTGCAGTGTCCACCATGCTTCAAATTCTCGGGAGCCACTGCGTAACTCTGAAATTAGTGCTGCGAGCTCGGGGTCGTTGGGATATTTTCCAGATAGGAATCTGTAATTATTTGCCGCATCGCGAGCGATTTCGTCCCACTCGGGATAGAAGATTTTTGAACGGGGATCAAGAAAGATATAGCGACCGAGGTTGAGCGGCTCACGTTCCTCGGGGAAAAGGTCAGGGTAAAGCCTCCTACACATTTCGTTAGATAAAAGTGGATTCCCGACCCTATCTACGAGCATCGCTGGAATGGCCGTCATCCCATCGAGGAGGTTGGAATATCTTTTGAAATCAAGCTGTGGCTGGAATTGAGAATTTGGAGTGAAACTACCAGTCAGTGTGACTAAATCGAAGAGGTGAATACGCTCTGTTTCGCTGAGGTCGAGCGCACGTGCAAGTGAATTTACAACGCTTTCAGATGCGCCTGTAAAGTTTCCACGTTCAAGTCGGGTGTAGTAACTCAGACTTATCCCAGCACGGGTCGCAACTTCTTCACGGCGCAGACCAGGGACTCGTCGGTCCCCTTCAGCTGCAGGGAATCCGGCAAACTCAGGAGGAATTCGTTCCCGCATTGCTTTGAGAAAACTGCTGACCTCATCGTTAGCACTCATGTGTTTGATAGTAGTCCTGAAATATGAGGTACTGGGGGGCACAAATTGTGACTCTCAGAGGATTGGCTTGCATTCTTATGCTCAAGTAACTGACCGGGTGTACCCCCACAGCATCAGTTATAAACGAAAAGGAATCGTCTCAACATGAAATTCACAACACCAAGACGAGGCGGCCGCATCGGAGCGGTCGCTTTTGCGTCACTACTGATCGCAGGGACAACGTTGTCTCTCGCCGGATGCACCACTGCAAGTACGAACTCAGATGCAACCAAGATTGAATATTCTGTTCCACCTGCAGTACTCACCCCCGTCGAAGTCGCAGGAACGACCCCTATGGCTGCAGCAAGTATCGATCTAGGTGAATATGGCTACACGGAAACTGAATATTATGCTGACGGCAAGGCGAACCGATACCGTGGCGCGTCAAATATGGACAGCACAACAGCAGAAGTAATTGACAGCAATCACGATTACAGAACTCGTGTGTTGGTGCGCACTCCGGAAGCTGGAAAGTTCAATGGAACACTCCTCGTCGAATGGACCAACGTCACAATCGGTGTAGATGCAGATTTCGTCTTCGCTGAAGCACATGAAGAATATCTTCGTGAAGGTTATGCATACGCAGTCGTTTCGGCCCAAAATGCCGGTATTGATGCGCTGAAGAGTTGGAGCCCAAAGCGATATGGATCGCTACATGCTGCTTCAATAAATGCAGATCCAACAACAGGAGAGGCAATTGACGCCTGTCCAACGCCAGCACCTTGCCCAGGCGATGCTTACTCATGGGATATTTTCTCCGGGGTTACTGAAGCCTTGCTAGACACTAATAGCCCAGATGCTGCACTTTCTGGATTTGATGTTGCAAACGTTATTGCTGTTGGGCAATCTCAATCAGCGAGTCGATTAACTGGTTATTACAACACGATTCAACCCATTGATAACTTGTTCGATGGATTTGTGTTGTGGGATCGTGCAACAAATGCTCTTCGTGATGATGTTCAGGCTCCTGCTATCAGCATCAACTCTGAGTCATTGACGCCTTTGTTCCCTGTATTCCCCAATGGTGACAACACTCGTACCTGGGAAATCGCGGGCGCAACTCATGGTTCTAAATATGCTGCTGCATATGTGGACGGTATGTTCACGCGTGATAACGGCCTCAAGGGACCAGATGGAACGCCCATTTCCTTCACCGAGTGGGTCGCGCCAACCTGTGCTTCAGAACCCATCTTTAGCACGGTCGAAAACGGTTTGGTCATTGCAGATGCTACAGACGCAATTGTGAAATGGATTGAAACCGGTGTTCCAGCGCCTGACACAATCCTCTTTGAGCGTGACGCTGACGGCAATCTTGTTCGTGATGAGCAGGGCAATGTGAAGGGTGGAATTCAACTTGCTGACTTCCTCGTTCCCACCGCTGCATTGAACGCGTTCAATGGAACAAACTTCCCTTGTGCCGTTTCAGGTTCTCGAACAGAATTCACTTCTAGCGAGCTTGCTAATCTATATGGATCTTCAAGTGACTATGTTGCACAAGTAACTTCTGTAACCCAGGCAGTTGAAAAGGCAGGATACATCTTGCCTGTTGACGCTGAGTCTGTAATTAGTGCAGCGAAGAAGGTAAAGATTTCAAAGTAAGAAACCATCAAGAATGCGTGGGTTTGTCAATTTCAAACCCACGCATTCTTGTATCCAGCAGTCAAAGATTTGTTCTCCAATTTCATCAACGCCTAGCCTAGAGATATGACTCACCACACGCATAAGCCGTTGATGGCTGCGTGGCTGGCGATTGCTTTAGCTGTTCTTGCTGGGGTTCTGCGCACAAGTCAGGCTCGTATCAATGGAGCCTTTGCGCAAGAAATCCAGGATGCGTTTCTCTCTGGGGTGATCAGCTTCGGCTCAGGCTTCTTGATTCTGCTCGTCATCATTTCTTTCAATAAGAAGGGCCAGCAAGGCTGGCGCCAGCTCATTACCGCTCTTCGTTCTGGCGGAATCACCCCCTGGTTCACCTTGGCGGGCAGCGCAGGTGCCGCCTATGTGCTCTCTCAGACCTTGGTAGTCGGGATTACGGGTGTTGCGCTCTACACCGTGGCTTTTGTCGCTGGTTTGTCCATGGGCGGATTGTTCTTGGACGTGTGGGGGATTGGTCCGGCAGGGAAGAAGCCGTTGAGCTTTAACCGAGTAGGCGGTGCTGCTCTGGGTATTGGAGCTGTTGCGCTGTCATTGGTTGGCCACTCCACAGCTGCAGAGTCATTACTTCCCTTGCTACTTCCGCTTGTATGTGGCGTCCTGGTCGCCTGGCAAGACGCAGCAAACGGACGAATGACCGTTATTGCCGGCACGCCCTTAACCTCCACCTTCCTCAATTTCATGGTGGGAACAGGTGTGCTGCTGATCGCTACCGCATTCCATTCGTTCTCGGCAGGGTTGCCTGCGGCTTTGCCTTCTCAGCCCTATTTCTATCTCGGTGGGGCGATTGGCGTGGTCTTCATTGGGATTACCGCTGTCGTGGTGCGGGAGATTGGTGTTCTTCTGATGGGCTTGGGCTCGATTGCCGGGCAGCTACTCATGGCCTTGATTTTGGACTTCTTCTTCCCCAGCGCACAGGTCACTGGTGTGATGATCTTGATCGGTGCCAGCTTGGCGTTTGTGGCGGCAGCATGGGCTGCCTGGCCCAAGAAGAAGCCCCATGCACATGTGGCCGAGCCGCCAACAGACGCCTGAATCAGAAGACTAACCAGAGGATAATGAAGACATGAGCTATGAATACGGTCTCGACGTCGAGAACCTCGTCGCCCTCGATATGCACGTCCACATCGAGGTTGACTCCCACGGTCACACGTCTCTCCCGCAGAAGCTCATCGATGCAGCAACGGCCTACTTCCGCTCCGAGCCAGCACGCCCCACGCTGGACGAGGTCGCTGACTACTACCGTGAACGCAACATGGCCGCTGTCGTCTTCACTGTGGACGCGCAGACTGCACTCGGTCACAACCCCATTGACAGCTTCGAAATCGCAGCCGGTGCAGCCAAGAACAATGACGTGCTCATTCCCTTTGGTTCCGTAGACCCACTCCAGCCCAAAAAGGCCGTGGAAACCGCCAAGAAGCTCATCGGTGACGCAGGTGTCAAGGGTTTCAAATTCCACCCCACCGTGCAGAACTTTGCTCCCAATGACGAGTCAGTCTTCCCGATCTATGAAGTACTCCAAGAAGCAGGAGTCCCTGCTCTCTTTCACACTGGCCAGACAGGTATTGGAGCCGGAACCCCAGGTGGTTCAGGCATGGTGATTGGGCTGTCTAACCCCCTGCTGCTCGATGAAGTTGCCGCAAAGTTTCCTGAACTCCAGATCATCATGGCTCACCCGTCCGTGCCGTGGCAGGACGAAGCAATTGCTGTTGCCACTCACAAGGCCAACACCTGGATAGACCTTTCCGGATGGTCACCTAAGTACTTCCCCGAGGCTCTCGTGCGTCAGGCTAACTCGTTGCTTCGCAACAAGGTTCTCTTCGGATCTGACTACCCTCTACTCACTCCAGATCGCTGGATGAGTGACTTTGAGAATGCGCCATTCAAGGATGAAGTTCGTCCCTTGATTATGCGAGACAACGCGTTGCGCTTACTGGGTTTGAACTAGTTCGAAATTTCATTCCACGTGATCTCGAGAAAATCGAGCTTCGCGGCGAACTTGCGCAGGTGGCGTTCCAGCACGTCTTTGACGATCTCAAGCGTTTCGTCATCGTTGGCGCGGGCTTCGAGGACTAATGCTTCCTTGCCGGGAAGAATCTTTCCCTCTCCTGCGCGGATGAGAGCTACCCAACCACCATCTATCTCAGTCACGTCAGTTTTGTGTGAGATGTGTGACGCAAGTTGCTTGCCATAGCGCTCGGGGCGTTCGATGGTTACGCAAGCACGTTCGCAGAGTGTGTATGAGGGCATATGGATATTCTTGC
>NZ_CAKZII010000133.1 GCF_936931525.1 uncultured Aurantimicrobium sp. | reverse complement strand
GGCAGCGCGATGGCCGCGACCTGGCCGTGCGGCCAGTCCGGCGGCGGCGGCACGTCGTAAACCACCGCCAGCGCCGCCCCACACGCCGGCTCCACCAGCACCCGGTGGTCCTCCAGGAACTGCTCGCAGGCCCGCCGCGCGCGCGCGGCCGCCACCCGCCGGCGGCGCCACCGGTGACGCCGCCGCCAACGAGCACGACGGCTGCGATAAAGAGGCCGTATACCTCGGCGCGCGATGCGCGCCCTCCAGTTACTGAACGGAAGCGTGCTGTGGTTCGTTGTGTTTTCTTGACTGATGTATTCATGGTGTTTTCTTTCCCCTCAATGAATGTGTGAAGTTAGTACTCTTCTTCGTGGTTCCACTCAGCATCTGGATCAAACCCTGACCCGTATTGGGTCTCGGGATAACCCGTCATAGGGGAGTAGCCATGGGGGCCGTTGTAGTAGTCCCCGTTATTCATGCCATCGATCTCATCTGAGTTATTGGCAGAGGTGGTGCTTGTGCTTCGTGTGACTGGTGGCGTTGATCCTGAGAGAGCTTTACCTATGGCAAAGATGAAGGCAAAGAAGCCCCAGATGATCAGCACTATTCCCCCGAATAGCAGTAGTCCAAAGAAAATATCCATTGTTGTTCCCTCCAGTTGTGACTGTAAGAGGGGGTACGGACATTCCTTCCACAATCTCAGGAACGGAAGATAAAATGAATGACATGATCGACCCCATGCTTGCTGCACGAGGAATTCTTACTCTCATCAGCCAAACAGTTGACGGGGAAGACTTGACTCTTGCTCATGAATCACTCGATTATGGCTATCCTCGGAGCGCGGTTTATTACGGTGTTGCAGCAGCACGCCAGGCAGAGGCCCCCATTGCAGAGAACATTCGCCAACTCATCATTCATGAATTCGCTTGGCCAGAAGCAGAACTCAAAGATGTCATGGACCTACTCGAACACATCCCGCTCCAAGCGGCATAAGTGAATCTAATTTGTGGGTGGAGCTGACGCTCCACCCACATCTACTTAACCCGTGATGTTGGCTGCGCCAGCTCCTCCACAGGAGGAGCTGCGAGGTCCGTGCGCACAGTAATGAGTTAGCCGGGTTTTTGCTCGCTGAGCTTTTCTACTCTGTGGCGCATGGCCTTCGAATCCTTTGCGCATGTTCCGGTTACTGAGGAACTCCTTCGGCACGTGTGGGAAGGAGAGAAAGACTCCATCAAGGGCGGCCATCGTCACGGGCTTAGACGCGAAGGAAAGACCGAATTTCCTGCAGATTGGGATCTCGCGATGGTGGATGCCTCTATTCGTGCAGTCCTGAGTCTTCCGGAGAGCATCCGGGTCAGAGGGCCGGAGCTCATCTGTTTCCGTCAAGTTGGAGAAGTTCTGATGAAAGTGATTCTTCGCAGTAATTCGGCGGGGCTGTTCATCTTTACTGCGTATCCGGTTTCAGGACACGGTGTGATTATCAACCAGAAAGGGAAGGCAATTCCTTGTCCACTCGATTTATCTGTTTTGGAGTTTTAGTATGAGATTTATGGACAATAGTGAATTCGTGGCCCGGGCGCTTAGAGATTACCTGCGCCCATTGGTGGGCGAAGCAGAGGTCACGCACATTGATAGTGATATCAATGCAGGTGAACCGGATGCAGGAATCTTCACTGGAATCAGCATTGCTCAGCACTTTGGAATTGCACTTCCACCGATTTTTCGCGAAAAGATTGTCGAACTGGGAAAGTTGCCCCTGAATTGGGACGTCATGCTTCTCGAAGACTTTGATGCCTTGCCAGCCTTTTGGCAGCAGGCTTCATAACCCTTTAGTTCAGTGCCACCAGCAATGTGCAGATGGTGCTGATCAGCAAGACAGGAACCCAGGTGTTCCTTTCCTTCTTGCTGCGTGAGATGGAGTTCATGATGAGCCCTGCCACGGTGAAGCCAAACCAAATCCAGTTGACCACGGTGTTCCAGCTGGGGTCCAACAATGTGGGAAGCACCCCGGCCTGAGCAAGGTAGTGACCTGCTTGGGCAAGCATGATGACGGCAGATACTGCTGCACCCACTCGAAGCTGCGTGGGGAGGGCGCCCTTCTTCTGGCCACCCATTGTGTATTCACCCCAGGGTGCTCCAGCAACGAGTGCTATCTGGAATGCGAACACTCCTAGAGAGATAACAACCACGATCAGTGACGCAACGGTAACTAGGTTCATGTTCTTAGTTTAGAAAGCAGAACACCCTCACCAATAGGTGAGGGTGTTCTTGTGTTTGTTGTGGCTGTTAGTCGCGGGCAATCGCGAGGAACTGCAGGATCTGCATGTAGAGCCAGACCACGGTGACCATGATGCTGAAGGCACCGGTCCATGCGAACTTCGCGGGAGCCTTGTTCTGCACACCGCGCTGAACCATGTCGAAGTCCAGGACGAGTGAGTAGGCAGCCAAGAGGATAACCAGAGGGCCAATGATCAGACCCAGGGGGATACCGAAGATCTCAACGCTGTTGAGGCCGAAGGTGCCACTGGTGGCACCGAAGGCCTGCATCAGCATGCTGACGACGGAGAAGACCAGGTACGCAATGATCGCGATGAAGAAGATCTTGGTGGCACGAGCCGAAGCGCGGATCTTGCCGTTGGCAAAGAGGGCGAGGGTGACACCGACGACCACGATGGTGGCAATGACAGCCTGAGCAACAATGCCGCTCCACTGAGCGTCGAAGACGAGGGAGATACCACCGAGGAGAACACCCTCAAGTGCTGCATAGGCAAGGATCAGTGCGGGCACTGGCTCCTTCTTGAAGATGTTGACCATGGCCAGAACGAATGCACCAATACCGGCAACGGTGATCATTCCCATGCCGAGGGCGGGGTTCATGCTGGTGATGACCCATCCGGCGACAGCGCCGACGATGAGGACCAAGAAGGAGATGAAGGACTTCGCAATGGTGTCTTCGTAGGTCATGGCGCGCTCGGGAGCGCGGTTGGCCGACGGTGCGTCATAGAGAGCCTGGAGCTCTGCAGCAGTCGCGTTAGGCGAGAAGGCCTTGTTGCCGGTGAAGGCGGGGTTGTTAACAGCCATGATGGTTGTCAGTTCCTTTCAGGAAGTTGTGCGCTTTCTGGGCGCAACAACAACGATACCGAGTGCTACCCCTGTGTTTCTTGAGAATTCGCTGTGTTTTATCGCAAGCAGCTCATATCTATCAGAATTCTCTCTACAAGATATTCTGTCAATGTGATATTCTGTCGAAGTGATATGGAAACTGCGGCTTTCGTCAGAACTCAAAAACTGGGTTCAAGGTTTATCCAAAGAGGGACAAGCAGAGGCCATCATCGCTTTTGATCGGTTGAGAGCACAAGGAAATACGCTCAGAATGCCGCACTCCAGGCCATTGTCTGGGGGCTTATTTGAACTTCGATTCAGTTGTGAAAATAAGGCAACCCGAGTCACTTATATCTATGACGTTGAGAAGCAGATCATCACGCTGACTCATTTTGTGAAGCAAAAGAACAACGAGCAAAAAGAAGTCATCCGGGCAAGAAGAGCACAGAAGCTCTATCGCCTGGAACAGGAAGGGGAGTAGGAACATGGTCGAGACATTTGACTATGAAGAGGTCAAGAATGAACTCTTTGCAGAAATGGATCCTGTTGAACAGGCGCGATACCAGCGTGCATATAAAGAAGCGGAACTCCGGACGAGCATTGCTGAGATGGTTTACGAAGGACGTGTTCGTGCTGGCTTGAGCCAGACAAAACTCGCAGAACTCGCTGGAACACGTCAGTCCGTAATCTCTTCACTGGAAAACGGAGCCCAGATTCCTCAAATCACTACTTTGATGAGAATTGCAGAGGCCTTGAATAGCCCCCTAGAAATTCACATCGGTCAGATGACAGTTACGCACTCACCACTGGCATCATAGAAACATGACCGCTCGCCCTCTCGTCATCGCCCACCGAGGCGCCAGTGGCTATCACCCCGAGCACACCCTCGGCGCCTATGAATTGGCTATTCAGCTGGGTTCTGACGCTATTGAGCCGGACCTCGTTGTCTCCAAAGATGGTGTCTTGATTATTCGCCACGAGAACGAAATCTCTGGCACCACGAACGTGGCAGAAAAGCCAGAGTTTGCGGACCGCATGACCACCAAAGTGGTGGACGGGGAAGAGCTCACCGGGTGGTTCACAGAAGACTTCACCTGGGCAGAGCTCTCGACACTGATGTGTCGTGAACGATTGCCGGAACTGCGTCCGGCAAATCGTGAACACGACGACAAGCACGGCATCTTGCGCTTCATTGATTTGCTCGAGATCGCAGATGAAGCTCCAGGTGGTTTAAGCCTGGTGGTGGAGTTGAAACACCCCACGTACTTTGCCGGGCTGGGTTACAGCTTTGAAGCATTACTGACCCAGGATCTGTTCTTAGCTGGTTGGCGCACGGATGATCCTCGCCTGATCATTGAGAGCTTTGAGAAGAGCATCATGGTGCGCTTGCGTGAACTGGGCATAGGTTCGCAGCACTTCTACATCATGGACAATCTCCACACGGCTTTTGATGAGCTGGTCTGGGCACGTTCTGAAGGTGTGCCTTCTATTAGCAATAACGATGAACTCTCTGATGCGGGCTTGGAAGCATTCGCTGGCCGCCTTGATGGCTTGGCCCTTGCTTCTTCGCTGCTCTTTGATGGCACCGAAGAAGAACTGAAGAATGGCCAAGCCATTGTTCAGAAGGCTCATGAGTTGGGGTTGAAGATCTTCACGTGGACTCTGCGCCCCGAGAATGAGTTCTTGCCACCCATGTTTAGAACGGCAGAAGGTCCTGGTTCCCGAGGGAACTGGCAGGACTTCTACGAGATGATCTGGAAGCTGGGTGTGGACGGCGCCTTCGCCGACCACCCCGACTTGGCTGTCCGTACTCGCCCGTAGACTTGACGGGCTATGAGTGAGCTTTCTTCTGCCGATCCATTACTGGATGGCCTGAACCCCCAACAGCTAGAAGCTGTGCAATACCGGGGCCCTGCATTGCTCATTGTGGCTGGTGCTGGCTCGGGTAAAACGAGCGTGCTCACCCGCCGTATTGCTTCTCTGATTCGTAACCGCGAAGCATGGCCCAGCCAGATCTTGGCCATCACCTTTACGAATAAGGCAGCAGCTGAAATGCGCGAACGCGCAGAGAAGATGCTGGGCATCGCCACCGAGGGAATGTGGATCTCCACATTCCACTCTTCTTGCGTGCGCATTCTCCGCCGAGAGGCAGAGAACTTTGGTTTCACCAAAGCGTTCACCATCTATGACTCTCACGACTCTCGCACCTTGATCAAGCGATTGATCAAGGAATACGAAGCAGACACCTATGGGCTCTCTGTCTCGGGTGTTGCGGGCAAGATTTCTCGTTTGAAGAACGAGCTCTCTGACGTGGACAGCTATTCTCGCAATGCCAACCTCAATGACCCCACCGAGGTGAAGTTCCTTGAGGTCTTCCGCGGGTATACCCGTGCGTTGCAGGCAGCGAACGCTTTCGACTTCGATGACTTGATTGCGCAGACCGTGTTCTTGTTCCGTGCGTTCCCGCACGTGGCAGACCACTACCGCAAGCAGTTCCGTCACGTCCTGGTCGATGAGTACCAGGACACGAACCACGCTCAGTATGCGCTCATCCACGAGCTGACCAGAGAGACCGCCGATGGCATGCCTGGCGGATCACTGACCGTGGTCGGTGACTCCGACCAGTCCATCTATGCCTTCCGCGGCGCAGACATGCGCAACATTGCGGAGTTCGAGCGTGACTTCAAGGGTGCTCACGTGGTGATGCTGGAGCAGAACTACCGCTCCACCCAGACCATTCTTTCTGCCGCTAACTCGGTGATCTCGAACAACTTTGACCGCAAGGACAAGAAGCTCTGGAGTGATGTGGGAGACGGTGAGCTCATTGTGGGCTTCACCGGTTACTCCGCACACGATGAAGCCCAGTTCGTCGTGGATGAGATCAGTACTCTTCACGGCAACGGTATGGGTTACAACGAGATGGCGGTGTTCTATCGCACCAACTCTCAGACCCGTGCGTTGGAAGAAATCTTTATCCGCTCTGCGGTGCCCTACCGAATCTTGGGCGGCACCAAGTTCTATGAGCGTGCGGAAATCAAGGACATCCTGGGTTACCTGGTCACCATTGCCAACCCTGCTGATTCTCTCGCTGTGCGCAGAATCTTGAACGTTCCCAAGCGCGGTATTGGCCCTGCAACCGAAACAGGTCTGCAGAACTATGCCGACACCAACCAGATCACGCTGCGCGAAGCACTGCGCTCTGCGGACTCTCTTGGATTAGGCCCCAAAGTTTCTGGTGCGATCGCCAAGCTGTCAGGCCTCATTGATGAGGCCACAGCATTGGCGGAGTCTGGTCCAGTCGGTGATGTGCTGACTCGCATCTTGGAAGAGACCGGGTATGTGGATCTGCTGCGTGCAACACGAGACCCTCAAGATGAAGCTCGTGCCGAGAACGTGGAAGAACTCTTGGCGGTGACCAAGGAATTCGACAAGAACAACCCTGGTGGCACACTCATTGACTTCCTCACTGAGGTTTCTCTGGTCGCTGCTGCCGACGAACTCGATGACGCCAGTGGAACGGTCTCCCTGATGACCCTCCACACCGCCAAGGGCTTGGAATACAACGCAGTGTTTATTACCGGCGTGGAGGAAGAACTTCTCCCTCACCGAATGTCCGCTGGTGAACCTGGTGGACCTGCCGAAGAGCGCCGTCTGTTCTATGTGGGTATTACCCGTGCTCGCAAGCGCTTGTTCCTTTCTTTAGCGATGAGCCGTGCCCAGTTTGGTCAGACCAACGTGGCAATGCCTTCTCGCTATCTGCAAGAGATTCCCTCTGAACTCATTGAATGGCGCCAGTCACCTGGCTCCGTCAATGGCCGTGACGGTTATCAGTCACGCGCATTGAATGCGCGTGGTTCTCGCTATGACGGTGGCTTTGGCTCAAGTGAACTTGGTGGCTGGGGTTCAACCGAGGGTGGTTGGAACTCTCTCGAGGCATCTCCCAAGCCGAAGACCGAATGGGCTAACCGCGTCACGAACAAGATTCGTGACAACGGTGACTTAGAGCTGGTTGCCGGCGACCGTATTTCTCACGCCGACTTTGGTGAGGGAACCGTGAACCAAGTCACTGGTGAAGGCGCGAAGCGCGTTGCCCACGTGAAGTTTGATTCTGCAGGAGCTAAGAAGCTCCTGATCAAGATCGCTCCGATTGAGAAGCTCTAGATACCTGCGTTGCCACCCAGCAGCGAACCAATGAAGTAGGTCACAGCGAGAGCAGCTGCGCCACCAATGGTCACGCGCAGGATTGCGCGGGGGACTGGTGCCCCACCAATGAATGCGCCCACGCCGCCGGTGAGGGCTAAAGCAATCAGTGAAGCAGCAACAGTTGCTGGAATCTTTGCAGCGCCGGGAACCAGCAGAACTGCGAGCAAAGGCAGGATGGCACCAGCAAAGAAGGAGATCGCCGACGAGATGGCAGCTGCCATCGGGTTGGTGAGTTCTTCCTGGTTGATACCAAGCTCAATGTCGAGGTGGGTCTTGAGGGCGTCCACCTCGGTCATTTCAACCGCAACCTGGCGTGCTGTTGCCGGCTTGAGGCCCTGTGCTTCATAGAGCGCAACGAGTTCTTCGAGTTCTTCTTCAGGGAATTCTTCGAGTTCGCGACGTTCCTTGTTGATCCACGCCTTCTCGGAGTCGCGCTGGCTGGAAACGGAGACATATTCACCCAGAGCCATCGAGATGGCACCTGCGGACAGACCGGCGACGCCGGTCAGCAGCAGGGCTGCTGGGTCTTGTGTTGCTGCGGCAACACCGACCATCAGGGCGGCGATGGAGACAATGCCGTCGTTGGCGCCGAGAACACCGGCACGGAGCCAGTTCAACTTGCTGTTGGAAGCGGCGTCGTGGGGTTCAAAACCTTGTGCGTGGACTGTTTCAGGCATAGCTCTACTTTCGCAGTTAAGTGGTGTCCACGCCACTTTGGTTAGCCATGCCTAATAGGAGGTGTAATCCGCGAAAAAAACCGGTAAAGTCGAACCAGTCAATTTATCTTGATATCAAGTTACTTTTAACTCATCAGATTTATTTACCTTCCCCTCTTTATCGCTCAACGCGGATTAGGAAATCACGTGGATCTTTACGAATACCAAGCCAGGGACCTATTCGAGAGCTACGGTGTTCCCGTGCTCGCTGGCATCATCGCAGACACCCCTGCTGAAGCTCGTGCTGCAGCAGAAAAGCTGGGCGGCGTTGTCGTCGTCAAGGCTCAGGTCAAGGTTGGCGGCCGCGGTAAGGCCGGCGGCGTCAAGGTCGCTAAGACCCCTGAGGAAGCTGAAGAAGCAGCACAGGCCATTCTTGGTCTCGACATCAAGGGCCACGTCGTCAAGCGCGTCATGGTTGCCGCTGGTGCTCGCATTGCTGAAGAGTTCTACTTCTCCGTACTTCTCGACCGTGCAAACCGCTCCTACCTCTCGCTGACTTCCTACGAAGGTGGCATGGAGATCGAGCAGCTCGCAGTTGAGCGTCCCGAAGCTCTTGCTCGCATCGAGGTCAACCCCATCAAGGGCATCGACCTGGCTGAAGCCAAGCGCATTGCTGTTGAAGCGAAGTTCCCTGCAGAGCTCGTAGACAAGGTTGCTCCTGTCTTCGTCAAGCTCTACGAGGTTTACACCGGCGAAGACGCCACTCTCGTTGAGGTCAACCCACTGGTTCTCACCGAAGAAGGCGACGTTATCGCCCTCGACGGCAAGGTCTCGCTCGATGAGAACGCTGAGTTCCGTCACGAGAACCACGCAGCACTCGAAGACAAGGCAGCTGCTGACCCTCTCGAGGCCAAGGCTAAGGCTGCAGACCTCAACTACGTCAAGCTTGACGGTGAGGTTGGCATCATCGGTAACGGTGCAGGTCTCGTCATGAGCACCCTCGACGTTGTTGCTTACGCTGGTGAGAAGCACGGTGGGGTCAAGCCCGCTAACTTCCTCGACATCGGTGGTGGAGCTTCTGCTGAGGTCATGGCTGCTGGTCTCGACGTCATCCTCGGTGACGCCCAGGTCAAGAGCGTCTTCGTCAACGTCTTCGGTGGTATCACCGCTTGTGACGCTGTGGCGAACGGTATCGTCCAGGCACTGGCAACCCTCGGTTCCGCTGCTAACAAGCCTCTCGTTGTTCGCCTTGACGGCAACAACGTCGACGAGGGTCGTCGTATCCTCGCCGAGGCTAACCACCCACTCGTAACCATCGCAGACAGCATGGATGACGGCGCCGACAAGGCCGCTGAACTCGCTGCCCGCTAAGCCCTCACGAATATTCAAGGATAAGAAATGTCAATCTTTCTGAACAAAGACTCCAAGGTCATCGTGCAGGGCATCACCGGTGGTGAGGGCTCCAAGCACACCGCTCGTATGCTCGCAGCTGGCACCCAGATCGTCGGTGGTGTGAACGCTCGCAAGGCAGGCACCACTGTGACTCACGGTGACGTTGAGCTTCCCGTTTTCGCCACCGTTGCAGAAGCAATGGCAGCAACCGGCGCTGATGTCTCGATCGCATTCGTTCCTCCTGCATTCACCAAGGATGCCGTTGTCGAAGCAATCGACGCAGAGATTCCTCTGCTCGTCATCATCACCGAGGGTGTTCCTGTTCAGGACTCTGCTGAGTTCTGGGCATACGCCAAGGAGAAGGGTGCGAAGACTCGCATCATTGGTCCTAACTGCCCCGGCATCATCACCCCTGGTGAGGCACTCGTAGGTATTACCCCTGCGAACATCACCGGCAAGGGCCCCATCGGTCTGGTTTCCAAGTCTGGAACCCTGACCTACCAGATGATGTTCGAGCTGCGCGACCTCGGCTTCTCGACCGCTATCGGTATTGGTGGAGACCCCATCATCGGCACCACTCACATCGATGCACTTGCTGCATTCGAGGCTGACCCCGAGACCAAGGCCATCGTCATGATCGGTGAAATCGGTGGTGACGCTGAAGAGCGCGCTGCAGACTTCATCAAGGCGAACGTAACCAAGCCAGTTGTTGGCTATGTTGCGGGCTTCACCGCTCCCGAGGGTAAGACCATGGGTCACGCTGGTGCAATCGTTTCTGGTTCCGCTGGAACTGCTCAGGCAAAGAAGGAAGCCCTCGAGGCTGCCGGCGTCAAGGTTGGAAAGACTCCTTCCGAGGCTGCTCGCCTGATGCGCGAAATCATGGCAAGCCTCTAATCCAGGCTGCTTTCACTCGGCGCTTCCCGTGAAGGGGAGCGCCGAGTTCGTTTAACTGCACCTGAACATCCGGGCACATCCGTTCACATCTGGTCCAAAATCATGGTCGAGCTGGCAGACTAGGAGAACTGTCTAACCTCTGGGGATTGAAAACAAACATGTCTACTGCTGTGAAGAAGAGCGCTGGCCGCTCCTGGTTGTCCGCGATTGCGTTGATTCTTGCCGTTGCTCTCACACCCGCTGCGATCATTACGCACTGGGCAACGAGTGAAGTCACCAACACTCAGCGCTTTGTTTCCACGCTGTCCCCACTGGCAGAGAACCCTGCTGTTCAAGAGACCATCATCACTGAGGTCACCACCATCATTGATAAGCAGGTGGACATCAAAGAGGTGACCACCTCACTCTTTGAAGGTTTGGGTAATGCACTGGATCTCCCAGATGCAGCCAAGAAGGCTTTGGGCATGCTTGCTGCCCCTGCAGCCAGCGGTATTGAATCCATGGTTCAGACCCTCGTCAGCGACGTGGTGAAGTCTGACGCCTTTGCCAAGGCATGGGACAAGACCCTCACCCTGACCCAGGAACAGACAGTTGCACTGCTTTCAGGTAACCCTGACTCTGTGATCAAACTTGCCAACGATGGCACCCTCACTCTTCCCCTCAAGCCCATCATCGTGGAGATCAAGAAAGAACTGATCAGCCAGGGCGTGGGCTTCGCCTCTGCTATTCCAGAAGTGAACACGGACATCACCTTGGGTAAGGTTCCTGAGCTCGCCGCTGCTCGCCTGATCTACCAGATCGGTGTGGGCGTGGGAACATGGCTTCCCTGGGTAGTTGCAGCTCTGTTCGTAGTGGGCATTGCTGCCGCTCGCCGTCGCCCCCGTGCACTTGCTGCCACCGGTAGCGTCATGCTGGCTGTCATGGCTCTGCTTGCCTTTGTCTTCACCAGCGGTCGTGTTGTCGCGACCACGGTGATTGATCCCAACTACTCACCCATCGTGGGTGCTGTCTATGACGCCCTCGTTGCGTTCGTCCTTGACGTTGTCATTGCTTTGGCCCTGGCTTCCGTCATTGCCATCGTGACGGGTTGGGCTTTGGGCACCAGTGAAAGCGCAGCGAAGTTCCGCGGCTTCTCTAACAAGCAGATCAACGCTCTGCGTAAGAGCGTGGACCCCGAGAACAAGTACTTCGCTGAATCCAGCAAGGTAATGCACCAGTACCGCGTCGTTGCCCGAGTGGTCATTATTGGTGGCATTGCGCTGATTCTCAGCGCAACTATTCCACTGACCATCGGCGATGTCTTTGGCTGGACCATTGCTGGTCTGGTTCTGCTCTTCGCTTATGAAGTTCTTCAGCGTCCAGTTGCTCCTGTTGCAGTGAAGGCTGCAGCAGCTCCTGCAGCTGCTGCACCTGCCACCAAGACCGTTGCCAAGGCACCGGTCAAGAAGGCACCTGCCAAGAAGGCCCCCGTGAAGAAGGCTCCTGCTGCTCCTGCAGCGAAGAAGCCCGCGGCAAAGAAGAGCGCAACTGGCTCAACTAAGCCTGTCGCGAAGAAGCCAGCTACCAAAAAGTCATAGCATCAAGGGGTGAACCGCACCCTCATTGCACTGCTTGCTGCCCTGGAGTCTCTCCTGGCAGTGGGTATTGGCATTGGAATCTCGTTGGTTCCCTTGAGTTTGATGTGGGCATTCCAGCTCGATACGGGCGTGGGCTGGGACGTGTTTTACCGCGCTTCTGCTGACATTTGGTTGGTAGGCCACGGTGTTGACCTCACCATCACCCTCGATCCAGCTTTGGCGGCTGCTGTTAATCTTCCCGGTGCGGAGAAGCCCTTCTTGATCTCCATTGCACCGCTGTTCTTCTCGCTTTTGACCATCTTGTTGGGTGTTCGCCTGGGCCGGAAGTCACTGGAATCAGGTGCTCGCTTTATTGGTCCCGTTGCCGCCATCAGCACCTTCGGTGGTCTGACGGTGCTCATTGCCCTTTCTTCGATCAACGCCAACGCCATGCCCACGATGTGGATGGCGTTGTCCTTCCCCACCGCCATCTTTGGCGTGGGCTTGCTCATCGGTGCCCGTGGTGAGATTGGTCACTCTGGTGGACGTGCTGAACGTGTGCAGAAGCGGTTGTCTGCGTGGGCCTTTGGTTTGCCCACCCAAGTTCAAGCTGTGTTGGCTTCCTCGCTACGTGGCGGGCTCGCTGCTGCGGCCATCGTGGTGGGCATCTCTGCCGTAGTTCTCTCTGTTCTGGTCATTGCCAACTTCTCTGCCATCTTGGGTTTGTATGAAGGCCTGCAGGGCGGTGGCGGGGGTAGCTTGATCCTCACCGCAGCACAGCTGATGTTCATGCCCAACTTCGTCATGTGGGTGGCGTCGTGGTTTGTCGGCACGGGCTTTGCTCTCGGTACGGGTTCTTCTGTTTCTCCCGTGGGCACTGACTTAGGCCTGGTCCCTGCCTTGCCTATCTTGGGCGCAATGCCGACCGCTGACTTAGCTTTTGGTTTCTTAGGGATCTTGGTGCCGGTCGCAGCTGGATTTGTTGCCGCGTTCTTTATTCGTCCTGGCCTCGTTCGTTCTCTCGGTGCTCAGCTGTCCTTCCGCTGGTTACTGTTCACCGTTCTGGGCATTGCCCTCGTGGGCGGAATTCTTATCGGATTTATGGCCTGGGCAAGCGGCGGAGCCGCCGGCCCTGGCCGCCTCGTCGACGTGGGACCGAACGCCCTGCGCACCGGCGGATTTGCTGCGGTGGAGTTCCTTATTGCCGCTGCACTGGGAATGTATGCCGGATCACGTTCCACGGGGCGTTCTTCTGCACCCACACAGGCCAAAACTCCCGAAAATAGCCCCAGCTCTAGCCGGTAGGCTTGAGGGGTGCTGAAACTCGTCGTCCTGATCTCTGGATCGGGCTCTAATCTTCGTGCCTTGCTCGAGGCCACGAACGACGACTCTTTCCCTGCACAGATTGTGGCTGTCGGTGCCGATAACGAGGCTTCCGGTTTGGCTCACGCTCGCGAGTTTGGTGTTCCCACCTTCGTGGTCTCACCTGCTGACTACGCGAACCGTGTGAGCTGGGGCGAAGCACTCATTGCTGAGATCGCTGACTACTCTCCTGACCTGGTTGTGTGTGCTGGATTCATGCGCATTCTGCCGGCCAACGTGGTTGCCGCGTTCTCGCCCAACCTCATCAACATGCACCCCGCATTGTTGCCTCTCTACCCCGGCGCTCACGCGGTGCGTGACGCCTTGGCAGACGGGGCAACAGTTACTGGTGCAACGGTTCACATTGTCGACGAGGGCGTCGACACTGGCCCCGTGATTGAGCAAGTGGAGGTGGCCATCAATGCTGATGACACCGAATCTTCTCTGCACGAGCGCATCAAGATTGTCGAGCGTGAACTCATTGTTCACACCGTTCGCAATATCGCCCACGCCCACGTCAACCTTCAGGAGTTAGCACGCTGATGAGCGGCCCTTCACACGACCCCAGCCTTTACAACCACCGCGACGTTGTTCCCGTTCGTCGCGCCCTGATCTCGGTCAGTGACAAGACCGGTCTGCTTGACCTGGCTGGTGCACTGAGCGCGGCAGGTGTTGAGCTGGTTTCCACCGGTTCCACCGCGCAGACCATTCGTGACGCAGGTCACGCCGTCAAGGACGTCAGCGAAGTCACGGGCTTCCCCGAATCTCTCGACGGCCGTGTGAAGACCCTGCACCCTTCCGTCCACGCCGGTATCTTGGCTGACCTTCGTCTCCAGGCACACGCAGACCAGCTCGACGAGCTGGGCATCCAGGCGTTTGACCTCGTCGTGGTGAACCTCTACCCCTTCCGCGAAACCGTTGCTTCAGGCGCTGCTGATGCTGATGTCATCGAGCAGATCGACATCGGTGGTCCCGCCATGGTTCGTGCTTCGGCAAAGAACCACCCCAACGTGGCCATTGTGGTCTCTCCTGCTCGCTATGGCGAGATCATGGAAGCCGTAGCCAAGGGTGGAACTTCGCTAGAACAGCGCCGCTCACTGGCTGCTGAAGCCTTTGCCCACACTGCTGCATATGACGCCGCAGTGTCAGCTTGGTTTGTGCGTGATGAGAAGTTCCCTGACACCTATGCAGTTTCGGCACAGCGTGGATCAATTCTTCGTTACGGCGAGAACTCGCACCAAGAAGCTGCACTGTATTTGGAGCAGGGTGGTCACGGCATTGCCCAGTCCACACTCTTGGGTGGCAAGGAAATGTCTTACAACAACTTCGTTGATGCAGATGCTGCCGTTCGTGCTGCTTATGACTTCATCAACCCTGCGGTTGCGATCATCAAGCACGCCAACCCCTGCGGTATTGCTGTGGGCCGCGACAAGGCAGTGGATCAGATTGCCTCTGCACACCGTCTCGCACACGAGTGCGACCCCGTCTCTGCCTTTGGTGGTGTGATTGCGGCTAACCGCACCGTCACCCTCAAGATGGCTGAGCAGGTCAGTGAAGTCTTCACCGAGGTGCTCGTTGCTCCGGGCTTTGAGCCCGATGCATTGACTCTTCTCAAGACCAAGAAGAACCTGCGTCTGCTCCAACTGCCTGAGGACTTCGGCCGTGAGCCTCAGGAAATCCGCCAGATCTCAGGCGGCTTCCTGGTTCAAGATGCCGACCTCTTCGATAGTGGTTCCCGCGTAGGAGCACTCATCAGCGAATGGCAGCTCGTTTCCGGCGATGCCGCAGACGAAGAAACCCTCGTTGATCTTGAGTTCGCCTGGAAGGCCTGCCGTTCGGTGAAGTCCAACGCCATCCTGCTTGCCCACAACGGTGCATCAGTGGGCGTAGGAATGGGACAGGTCAACCGTGTTGACTCGTGCCACCTCGCGGTCAACCGTGCGGGAGACCGCGCTGCGGGCTCCGTTGCTGCCTCCGATGCGTTCTTCCCCTTCGCAGACGGTCTCGAAGTTCTCCTCGCTGCAGGAATCAAAGCAGTCGTTCAGCCCGGTGGGTCAGTGCGTGATGAAGAAGTCATCGCAGCTGCTCAGAAGGCTGGAGTCACCATGTATTTCACCGGCGAACGCCACTTCTTCCACTAAAGGATAAATAAATGTTCACACCACGTCGTCTTATCGCTGCTGCACTAGCTGCACTCGCAGTTGCAGCGATTACTCAGAACGTCACAGGCCTAGCCTTCTTCATTGGCAACAACTTTGAAGAAGCCATTCTGTGGCAGGCAGCTTCGTTCTTCATTGGTGCGAGCACCATTCTCTTCTTCCTGCTCCTGCTAGCTGGCGTTCTGGGCTTCCTGGCCAAGCGTCGTTATGCCTGGGTCGTGGGTCTGGTTGCGTCGTCCATCTCCGCCATTATTGGAATGTTCATCCAGGCAGCGTCACAGGGTGCGACCTTCACTCCTGATGTGCTTGCTGGTGTCTTCCAGTCCTTGCTCGGTGTGAATCTCATCTTCGTTGTTGCTGGCACCATCGCAGCCGTGACCGCGGGAACAGCTATCTGGCGCGCAGTGATTGCCCGCGGTGCTGCAACCGCTCCCACCAAGGTTGCTCTCGTGCGTGCACCTGCCTCTACCCTTGCTGACGGTCTTGTAACCCACATCAAGCGCAAGAAGGTTGACCTTGAGCTCGCTGACCAGCAGTGGGATGGCTACGTTGCCGCACTGAACGCAGCAGGCTGGCTCACCGTTGAGGTTGAACCTCGCGATGACCTTGCCGACAGCGTCTTCATCGAAGACACCGTTGTCATGCTGGGCAAGCTCGCTGTGATCTCCAACCCCGGCGCTGACAGCCGCAAGCCTGAAATCGAAGCCACCGAGGCGACGCTGCGCGACCTCGGTGTTGAGTGTGACCGCATCGTGAGCCCCGGTGCTCTCGATGGTGGTGACGTGCTCAAGGTGGGCAAGACCGTTTATGTTGGCCGCGGTGGTCGCACCAACGGTGAAGGTATTCGCCAGCTGCGTGCCATTGCTGCCAAGCAGGGTTACACCGTGGTTGCTGTTCCTGTCACCAAGGCACTGCACCTCAAGACTGCCGTGACCGCACTGCCAGATGGCACCGTTATTGGTTACCCACCCCTGGTGGATGACCCAGCAGTCTTTGACCGCTTCCTGCCTGTGCCCGAGGCACACGGCACCGCTGTTGTCGTACTCGCTCCTGACACCGTGCTGATGTCTGCATCAGCTCCGAAGTCTGCAGAGCTGTTCCGTGAACTTGGTTACCGCGTCATCACCGTGGACATCACCGAATTCGAGAAGCTCGAAGGATGCGTGACCTGCCTCTCGGTGCGTCTGCGCTAAGTACTGCATTATTCGAACAGGGACCCAGGTGACTGGGTCCCTGTTCTGTTTCTAGCTGGGGCGTGCACCGGTATCGTTGAAGGGTGATTAAGCAGCCTGCCCACATTGAGAACATCCCGGCCTATAAGCCAGGGAAGTCCTCTGTGGACGGCTGGGATGGTCCGGTTCACAAGCTCTCCTCCAACGAGAACCCTTACCCACCCCTTCCCTCCGTGATTCAAGCCATCACGGATGCTGCCTCCACCATGCACCGTTACCCTGACATGGCTGCCCCTGAGCTCACTGCTGCTCTGGCGAAGCGTCTGGGTGTGGAGGAGTCAGAGCTCGCCTTTGGGACTGGATCTGTTGAGGTTGCGGGTCAGTTGATCCGTGCTTTTGCCGGTCACGGCGACGAAGTGATCTATGCCTGGCGTTCCTTTGAGGCGTATCCCATCTTGGTTCGTGGTGCTGGAGCAACTCCAGTTGAGGTTCCGCTCACTGCTGATCACCGCCATGATCTACCTGCCATGCTGGCTGCCATTACTCCTGCCACCAAGGTCATCTTCATTTGCACGCCCAATAACCCCACCGGCACTGCCGTGGGACATGAGGAACTGCGTACATTCTTGGCTCAGGTACCCAGGCACGTCCTCGTGGTCATTGATGAAGCCTACGTTCACTTCCAGAACGATCCAGAAGCAGCTCGTGGTCTCGAGCTCTACCGCGAGTTCCCGAACGTGGCTGTGCTGCACACTTTCTCCAAGGCCTATGGTCTTGCTGCTCTGCGTCTGGGATACACCGTGGCGAAGCCTGAGGTTATGGAAGGTCTCGCCAAAGTCGCTTTGCCCTTTGGCGTGACCGATATTGCTCAAGCAGCCGGCGTTGCTTCTTTGGCAGCAGAGCCTGAACTCCAGGCGCGTATTGATGTTTTGCTCGAAGAGCGCAACAAGCTCGAGGCATATCTGGCAACCACAGCTTGGGATGCACCTGCCTCACAGGCCAACTTTGTCTGGCTTGCTGCCGGTGAAGAAACTGATGCCCTGCAGGCTCATCTGATGAGCCGGGGCATCATTGGTCGTGCTTTCACCGGCACGGGCATTCGTATTTCAGTGGGTTCCCCCGAAGCTAATGACGCTTTGGTGGATGCGCTCGGTTCTTACAACCGCAGCTAGCTCTTAGGCTTCTTCTGCCTGCTCGAGGTCATCGAGACGGGCAACAAGTCCGTCGTGGACTGCAGGCCACTCGTCCTTCGTGATGGAGTAGACGGCTGTGTTTCTGAGGGTGCCATTAGCCATCACCATGTCGTTGCGGAGCATGCCGTCGAGCTTTGCACCCAGCTTCTCAATCGCTGCACGGGATTGCTCGTTCTTCTCGTGGGTGCGCAGCTCTACTGCGTTGCAACCCAAGACATCAAAGGCGTAGCTGAGCATGAGGAGCTTGGCTTCAGGGTTGATCGCGGTGCCCTGAGAGCTGCTGGCCATCCAGGTGGAGCCAATCTCCACCTTGAGGTTCTCCAGCTTCATGTTCATGAAGGTGGTCATACCAATGGCCTTATTCGTGGCGACGTCAATGGTGGCAAAGGGCATCATGGTTCCCTGGCCATAGAGGCCCAGACGGCGATCAATCTCGGCGTTCATGCCTTCGCGGTTGGGAACCACGGTGTACCAGAGCTCGTGGACCTTGCCGTCTTCGCACGCAGCAGAGAGTTCTTCAGCACGCTCGTGGCTGAGAGGTTCTAAGCGGACGTAGTCGCCTTCAAGAATGGGAATCTCAGGGAGTGCCATGTTCGTTCCTTAGTTGGTGAGGCGGTGGAGCTCACCAATGAGCCCATTTGCCAAGAAGACGAGGTCACGGATAGCGCGCTCATCGCGCTCAATCCATAAGTGCTTAGGCGTATCGGAGACAGGAACGAAGTTTTCGTGCTGTTCCCACACAAACAAGGTGCGCTCGGCGCCCAGAACATACTGCTGCCAGTAAACCTGGCGCAGATATCCCGCAGGGACGCCTTCAAAGGGCTTCTGGCTGGTTTTGATCTCCGCCAGGATCAGTGTTTCCTCCACGACGCCAATGCCGTCAGGCGTGGCCAGGTGGCGAGACTCAGCTTCAGAGTGGAACAGCGCAGAGCTGGGTTCAATAGAGAAGTTCTCTTTCACCCAGGCAGCAATTACCGGTTCCCGGGTCTTGCCGTGCTCGGTGTAAACGTTGCCAGTGAAGCTCGATCCACGCAGTTTCTCGAGCGCTGCCGTGGGGATGGCGTTCACGCTATTGAGCTTGGCCACATCCGTGGCCGTAATGCCACGAGAGCGCGCACGAAGCCAGGCAGCTTCATCTGAGCCGTCGGTGACCATGCGGGAAAGATACGCAATATGGGGTTGTTCAGCCTGGGGCTTCGTCTCGGGCATTTGTGCCACATTCGCTGCTGAACTCACGAGCTCTATTCTGTCTTGTCCTGCTGACAACGCCCAGTGCGCTCGCCGCAGACGGGCACTCTCAGGGCATTCATAGCTTTCTTAGGCAGTTCATAGGATTCTCATAGGAAAGTTCGTCATACTCATCATGTGAACGAAACAACTGCCCAAGCCCCCGTCCGCCTGACCCGTGCCGATGGTTCTCCCATCCGCGTGCTCGTCGTCGACGACGAAGCATCGCTGACTGACCTGCTTCAAATGGCCCTGCGTTATGAAGGCTGGGAAATCAAGACCGCAGCCGATGGCTCATCCGCCATCGCCACTGCGCGTGATTTCCGCCCCGACGCGGTTGTGCTCGACATCATGCTTCCGGACATTGACGGCCTGCAGGTGCTGCAGCGCATGCGTGCAGACGGTAACGATGTTCCCGTGTTGTTCCTCACCGCCAAAGACTCTCTGGATGACCGTATTGCTGGTCTGACTGCCGGTGGCGATGACTACGTCACCAAGCCCTTCAGCTTGGAAGAAGTTGTGGCACGTCTGCGTGGCCTCATTCGTCGCTCGACGTTGACCGCAGACGCCAATGAAAGCCCTGTGCTGGTTGTGGGAGACCTCGAGCTGGATGAAGACAGCCACGAAGTGCGCCGTGCTGGTCGCTTGATTGAGCTGACCGCCACCGAGTTTGAACTGCTGCGCTACCTCATGCGTAACCCTCGCCGCGTGGTGAGCAAGAGCCAGATCCTGGACCGCGTCTGGGACTACGACTTTGGTGGCAAGAGCTCCGTAGTCGAGATCTACATTTCCTACCTGCGCAAGAAGATTGATGCCGAAGGTGCTCCCATGCTGCACACCGTGCGCGGTGCGGGATACATGATCAAGCCGGCTGAATAATGTCGAACGCCACCCGCGCTCCCTGGACGCTGCGTCGTCGCCTCACGGTGACGATGGCAGCTCTCTTGGTGGTTGCTGCGGCCCTTATTGGTGTCGTCAGCGTTCTCTCGCTGCGCTCCTTCCTGGTTGATCGACTGGACACCCAGCTCAACAGTGCCGTGATTCGAACCACGGAAGCCGTCACCGACGGCATCCCCGTTCGTCCCGGTCACAACGATGGCGATAACGACCACGATGATCGCCCCAACAATGCGTTGTTGGCTCCTGGTCAGGCTGCGGGAACCTTGGTAGCAGTCATTGCTGCTGATGGTTCCACCACGGCAGGCATTCTCAACGAACGCGGTGAAGTGCGTTTGGTGGATGTCGGAGACATCACCAACTTCACCACCGTGGAGATCAGCCGCGAGCCCAGCACCATTCATGTCAACGGTTCACAGGACTACCGCGCTATTGCGGTCAACACCACCGGCGATGCCAAGCTCGTCATCGCTCTGCCGATGACCGAAGTCAACGCAGCGAGTGCGCAGCTCATCACCGTCATCTTGCTGGTGACCGCATTTGGTGTGGGAGCTGTCATTGTTGCTGGCCGTCTCTTGATTCGTTACGAACTGCGCCCGCTGGATCGGGTCGCTGACTCGGCAACCCGTGTTTCCGAGCTTCCCCTGGATAAGGGTGATGTGGAACTGGCCGAACGTGTCAGCGAAGACGACACTGACCCTCGCACTGAAGTGGGCCGTGTGGGCGCTGCGTTCAACCACATGCTCGGTCACATCTCTCGTGCTTTCGCTGCCCGTCAGGCCAGTGAAGAAAAAGTACGCCGCTTCGTGGCGGACGCCAGCCACGAGCTGCGCACACCCCTAGCTTCTATCCGCGGCTATGCCGAGCTCACTCGTCGCGGTGGTGCCGAACTCCCTGAGGATGTTCGTCATTCACTCAGCCGGATCGAATCTGAAGCCACCCGCATGACAGGCCTTGTTGAGGACCTGCTGCTGTTGGCACGACTGGATGAAGGTCGTGAGCTTCAGCAGAAGCCGGTAGATCTTTCTCGCATCATTGTGGACGCGGTGAGCGATGCTCACGCGGCCGGTCCTGATCACACCTGGGACATGGAATTGCCAGAGGAACCTCTCGAAGTCATTGGTGACCAGCCTCGTCTGCACCAGGTCGTGGTGAACCTGTTGGCGAATGCCAGGGTTCACACCCCCGCAGGCTCCACCGTTCAGGTGGTGCTGGAGAAGCAGGATGACAAGGTGCTGCTGCGCGTGATTGATAACGGTCCGGGTATTCCGCAGGAGCAGATGCCGGAGCTGTTTGAACGCTTCACTCGTGGGGATGCCTCGCGAACCCGTGCGACCGGAAGCACCGGTTTGGGTCTCGCCATTGTCAACGCAGTTGTTCAGGCCCACCACGGGTCGGTCACGGTCACCAGTGACCCAGGCAAGACCATGTTCACCGTGAGTCTGCCGGCAGCACACTAGTTTCACAAAAAGGAAAGCCCCGCAGATGCGGGGCTTTCCTTTTGAGCTTTGTGTCTTTTGGGAGGACCTTCGCTTTAGTAGCGAACGGTTGCCTTTTCCATCAGTGCATACTCGGGGTCAACCTCACGCAGCTGAGCTACGGGAGCATCTCCGAAGGAGCTGATCAAGGTAGTGGGCAGGGACACTGCCAGTGCACCCCATGAACAGCCAGTGGTCAGAGCAGCTTCGGGGCTGAGAACAGGAAGAGTGCCTGCTTCGCGGCCTGCAGCAGAAGCTTCAGGGCTGACGACCTGGCTGAGGAATCCTGCCAAGAATGCGTCGCCGGCACCGGTGGTGTTGATGACCTCAGGAGCAACAGCAGAAGCCCAGACAACGTCATCAGCGGTGATGGCGATAGCGCCATCGGGGCCGAGGCTGACCAGGGCGATCTCGAGACCAGTCGAGATGAGCTCACGACCAGCTTCGATAACGTCGCCGAGAGTGTTGAGTTCGTGGCCCACGAGAGAAGCCAGTTCGTCTGCGTTGGGCTTGATCAAGTTGACCTCGCCGCTGCGACCCCAGTGCTTGAGTTCAGGGCCAGAGGTGTCCAGACCAACACGAGCACCCAAGTCGCGGGCACGAGAGAACAGTTCGCTGAGGTCAATAGGAAGACCGGTGTCGATCATCTTGGGGTGCATGCCGGAAACAACAAGCCAGTCTGCGTTCATGTCGGAGACCTGCTCGAGCGTGGTCTCGACAACATTGCGCCAGTCTTCAGTAGTGAAGGGGATGGCCTGCTGGTTGATGTTGGTGGTGCGACCGCCACGCTCGACCACAGTGGTGTTCACACGAACACGACCCTGAACGGGCATGATGCGCAAGATCTGGGGGAACGGGGTGGAGAAGAGAAGGTACTGGTCCTGCATACCAATGGGAAGCACGGCCGAGACGGGGTGCTTGGACAGGTGCAGGGTGCGGGCTACGTTCAGGCCCTTACCGCTCATGTATTCGTGGACTTCATAGGCACGGTTCACTTTGCCGACGGTCAAATCCTCGGCAAGGTAGGTGCGGTCCAGCACGGGAGCGGGGGTCAATGTAACTACAGCGTTCACGAGGCCTCAAATCTTCGTGACAAGCCAAAACTCACTTTGTGATGCCGGTCTCACTGGCATCCGATGTGAGCATCAGCGCTAACAGGGGAGGGAAGTCTCTAGTCTACCGATTTGCCAGAGGTACTTCCTCTCACGTACTCTAGAAACAACCAAAGACCGCTGGTTATTGGCATGCTCTCGAAAGTAAGCATCCAATCGAAGTTTCGTTTCGACGAAGACCCGCGCAGGAACCTGTAAGTGATAAATACGTTCGCGTGTTTTCTTTCGCTCCAGCCCTGCGCTGGAGCTTTTTTAGTTTTAGCGGCCCGAGGCTAATCACTCCACACAAGTGGGGTGTGAGAAACCACAAGGAGCGCCATGGCGAACAAGGAAGCAATGCTCTCCGAACTCGAGAAGAATTTCTCTGGTTCGAATGCAGTTCTGCTCACCGAGTACCGCGGCCTCACTGTTGCTCAGCTCAAGGAGCTGCGCAAGTCCATCAGTGAGCACGCGACTTACGCCGTGGTAAAGAACACGCTGACCAAGATTGCCGCCGCTAAGGCTGGCATCACCGGTCTCGATGACCAGCTTGCTGGCCCATCGGCTATCGCATTCGTGCACGGCGACGCTGTCGCTGTTGCGAAGGCCCTGCGTACCTTTGCCAAGGCAAACCCTCAGCTCATTTTGAAGGGCGGCTACTTTGACGGTAAGCCTCTCGACGCTGCTGAGGTTGGAAAGCTCGCCGATCTCGAGTCCCGCGAAGTACTCCTGGCAAAGTTTGCCGGAGCTGCAAAGGCCTCTCTCTTCGGTGCCGCATACCTGTTCACCGCACCTCTGTCGAAGGCTGTTCGTACAGTCGACGCACTGCGTGCAAAGCAAGAGTCCGGCAACTAGTCACTTACTAGTTCCGGTTTAGACGAAATAACAACAAGGAGAAAATCATGGCAAAGCTCTCAACTGAGCAGCTCATCGAGGCTTTCAAGGAGCTCTCGCTCATCGAGCTCAGCGAGTTCGTTAAGGCATTCGAGGAGACCTTCGAGGTCACCGCTGCAGCTCCCGTAGCTGTTGCTGCCGCTGGCGGCGCTGCACCTGCAGCTGCTGAAGCTGCTGAAGAGAAGGACTCTTTTGACGTCGTTCTCGAGGCTGCTGGCGCAAACAAGATTGCTGTCATCAAGGAGGTGCGTACCATCACCAACCTCGGTCTGGGTGAGGCTAAGGCACTCGTTGATGGAGCACCTGCAACCGTTCTCGAAGGCGCCAACAAGGACGCTGCTGAGAAGGCAAAGGCTGCACTTACCGAGGCTGGCGCAACCGTCGTCCTCAAGTAGTCTCAACAACTACACGCTTCAGGGCGTCAACTCTTCGGAGTTGGCGCCCTTTCGCTTTAACTTCTGGGGTTAGCCCGCGAAGGTAATCCAGAGCAGCACCGCGTTCAATCCAATGATGAACACGGATGCCACCACGGCAAGGGTGGTGGTGAGGGCTGAGTTGATGTCCACACCCAAGATGGACTTGTCTCTGGTGAAGATCACCAGGGGAATGAGGGCAAAGGGGATGCCGAAGGAGAGCACAACCTGGCTAATGATCAGTGCCCAGGTGGGATCGGCACCAATGCTCAAGATGATGAAGGCAGGGATCAAGGTAATTACTCTGCGCCACAGCAGGGGAATCTGAATATCTGTCAGACCACTCATGATCTCTGCCCCGGCATACGCACCCACAGAGGTGGAGGCCAAACCAGAAGCAAGCAGGCCCACGGCAAACAAGACGGCAATAGCGGGCCCCAGGTTGGCACTCAGGGCTGCATAGACACCCTCAAGGGTGTCCGTGCCAGGAACGCGCTGCAAGCTCACTGCAGCGGTGAGCAAAATAGCTAAGTTCACCCCACCGGCAATGATCAACGCCACGGTGACATCTACCCTTGTGGCCTTGAGGATCTTGCCGCGTTCCACACCAGCCAAAACCAGACCAAAGCGGTCACGAGTCAGGGCAGAGTGCGCATAGATAGCGTGCGGCATGATTGTCGCACCCAAGATGGATGCCGCCAACAGCACAGACCCGGCACCATCGAAGCGGGGCATCAGGCCACCCAGCAGTGAGCCAGGGTCAGGCGGTGCCACCACAAGCCCCATGCCAAAGCCCACAGCAATGATGAGCAAGAGGGCAATGATGATGCGCTCAAAAGCCTTTGCTCCCGAGCGATCACGCAAAGACAACAGCAGCAAGGAGAGCAACCCCATCACCATGCCACCAGCAAGAAGGGGGAAGCCAAAGAGAAGGTTGAAGGCGATGGCGCCACCGACGACCTCGGCGAGGTCTGTCGCCATGGCGACAATCTCCGCCTGCACCCAGAAGCCACGACGAAGCCACTTATTTCGTATCCGCTCACCGAGAATCTGGGTGAGTGATTTACCGGTGGCTAAACCGAGCTTCGCGGACAGGTATTGCACCAGCCAGGCAACCAAGTTGCCCACGACCACAACCCAGACCAGCAGGTAACCAAACTGGGCACCTGCGGTCATATTGCTGGCGACGTTGCCGGGATCGAGATAGGCAACACCGGCCACCAGTGCCGGGCCAAGTAGAGGAACAACCCGCAGTGCTCGCGCTCGACGAGACGTCGAGGGTGCAGGGGAAGGGGTTGTCATCGCTACTCAATTTCGCTGGGATGGACGCGGGTGCGTCTTCCCCACCAGACTACTTGTCAGCACAGAGTCAGACATAAGTAGATTCCTCAGGAGTAACGTCTGAGGTATGAGAATTCTGCTTGTTGGCGCTGGTGGCGTCGGAGACGCCATTGCCAAGATTTCCGCACGTCGGTCCTTCTTTGAGCTCATGGTGGTGACCGACTACGACATCACCCGTGCCGAGCGCACCATCGAGTGGCTCAAGGCCAAGCACGGTGCTGCCGCGATCGAAGGTCGCTTCATCGCTGACCAGATTGATGCCTCCAAGCCGGAGAGTGTGACCGAGGTCGCCAAGCGCCATGGCGCCACCCACGTGATGAACGCCGTGGAGCCCAAGTTCGTGCAGACCATCTTTGCCGGCGCGCTCGCTGCCGATGCGGACTACCTCGACATGGCAATGACGCTGTCCTTTCCCCACCCCACCAACCCCTATTCCGAAACCGGCGTGAAGCTCGGTGACGAGCAGTTCGCTGCCGCAGGGGACTGGGAGAAGGCCAACCGCCTAGCCCTCGTGGGTATTGGTGTGGAGCCAGGAATGTCGAACGTCTTTGCCCGCTATGCGCAGGACCACCTGTTTAGCTCCATCGATGAATTGGGCACACGTGACGGTGCGAACCTGGTTGTGCGGGACGACGAAGGCAACGAAATCTTTGCTCCCTCGTTCAGCATCTGGACCACGATTGAGGAATGCCTCAACCCTCCCGTGATCTGGGAGAAGGACAAAGGCTGGTTCACCACCCCACCCTTTAGTGAGCCCGAAGTCTTCACTTTCCCCGAGGGCATTGGTCCCGTGGAGTGTGTGAACGTGGAGCACGAAGAAGTTCTCATGATGCCTCGCTGGCTTGATGCCAAGCGCGTGACGTTCAAATACGGCCTGGGCGATGAGTTCATCGGAATTCTCAAGACTCTGCACCAGCTGGGTCTGGACTCAATTGAGCCGCTCAAGGTTCGCACCGCACAGGGTCCAGCCATGGTTGCACCCCGTGACGTGGTGGCAGCTGCACTGCCAGACCCCGCCACGATCGGTCCACGCATGACAGGCAAGACCTGTGCAGGAGTATGGGTCACGGGTCTGGGTAAGGACGGTAATCCTCGTGAGGTCTACCTCTATCACGTCAGTGATAACGAGTGGACGATGGCGGAATACGACAGCCAGTGCGTGGTCTGGCAGACCGCACTCAACCCGGTGATTGCCCTTGAACTCCTGGCCAACGGAACCTGGAGTGGTGCTGGTGTTCTCGGCCCCGAGGCCTTCGACGCGGTGCCCTTCCTTGAGCTGATGGCTAAGTCAGAAGCTGACGGCGGCTATGGACAGGCCTGGGGTCTCGAAGAGCGCTAAACGCTTGTGAACACGTGCTTAGTCACGTGTGAGTAGGTGTTCCCTGGCTGCAGCACAATGCTGGGGAACTGTGGCAGCAATGGGTTGTCATTGATGCGCTGAGGTTCTAAGCAGACCCCGCCGAAGGCGGTGAGCACATGCGCCTCATCGAAAGCCTCTTCAGGGAGATATCCCGCGGTGTAAACCTGCAGGGCGGGCTCGGTTGTGAAGATCTCAAGCTTTCTTCCCGAAGCTGGGTGGCTCAGGGTCGCGGCCGCAGTAGAGGTGTGATCCTTCTCAGCCAAGATGAAGGTGTCATCCCAACCTGGGGCTGCCAAGGACAACTCGGTTACTGCAGGGGTGAGCTCACCCGTGGGGAGTTGACCTTCCCCGGTCTCCACATGCCAGGCCACGTCTGCGTTCAACTGGTGGTCATGAATCGTGCTGCCCGCCACACCCGAGAGATTCCAGTAGCTATGTGTGGTGAGATTCACGGGGCAGGCAGAGGTCGTCTCTGCACTGAGGGTGCTGGTGAAGACACCATCTGAGGTGAGCTCATAGCGAGAAACCACGGTGAGCTCACCGGGATACTCTTCTTCGCCTGCAGGGCTGACGTAGTGGAACTCTGCCGTGACTGAGTCTTCGTTCTCGAAGGTGACTAACTCCCATTCGAGGCGGTCAAAACTGTTCGTTCCACCACCGTGGAGCTGGTTGGGGCCTTCATTAGGTTCAAGTGAGAACGAGAGACCACCACCGGTGAAGTGTGCTCCGGGGATCCGGCCTGCAACACGACCCACGGTGCAACCAAGGTAGAGGTTGGCGCGGTCGGCATAGTGCTGCGGTGTGGGAAGTCCCAGCACGACGTTTCCCAACTCACCATTTCTATCGGGAACCCAGAGTTCCACGATTCGTGCACCAAAGGTGGAGACAACCATGGACACCCCACTGCCAGTTGTCAGTCGGGTGAAGCCGGAGGGTTCTCGCTGGATGCTCATCAACTTATTCTCGCTGAGTCAGGAATGCCCCCAACGCATAGCTGCGTTGGGGGCATTGGTGACCTGAAGGTTAGACCCTCACTCCGCCGCCGGAGCGCTTGCGCGACAGGGCGTCGATGGTTGCAGCTGCAATAAGAACTGCACCGGTAACGAGGAAGTTCACACCAGCGGGGAGACCGATGAGGCCCAGACCGTTGTCGATGATTGCGATAACAAGAGCACCGATAGCTGCGTGGATCAAACGACCACGACCACCGAAGAGGCTCACGCCACCAACCACAGCTGCGGCAACACCGGAGAGCACGATCGAACGACCTGCGGTCGACTCGATTGCACCAATACGGCTAGCAGCAAGAACACCGGAGACCACAGCAAGTGTGGAACAGATGATGAAGGCGGTGATGCGGATCTTTGCCACCTTGATACCTGCACGACGTGCAGCTTCAGGGTTTCCACCCACTGCGTAGAGGTGACGACCAAAGGTGGTGCGGTCCAGTACGAAGGTTCCCACGAAGAGGATTCCGATCACGATCGGAATAACGATGGGGACACCTTCGATGGGAACAACAGAAACGCTGCGGTTGACGCTCATCGCGCCGACGGCGATTCCACCCAGGATGGCAATCAATGCCACGCGAGACAGCATCAGTGCGATGGGGCGGTTAGCCACACCTGACTTTGCACGACGTGCACGGTCATAGAAGCCCAGTGCGAGAGAAACTCCCACCATCACGGCAAGCATGATCCAACCACCTGCAACAGGCATGTTGGAGTTCATGATGGCCTTGAGCTCAGGAATGTCGAGGCGGAACAGACCACCGTCGCCGAGCATGACGAGCATGAGGCCCTGGAAACCCAGGAACAGACCCAGCGTGACCACGAAGGAAGGAACACCGATCTTCGCTACGAAGATACCGATGACCCAACCAACGAGTGAACCCAATGCCAGAGCAGCAATGATCGCAACGATCCAGTTGATACCCATCATCTGGTTCAGAACTACGAACAGTGCCATACCAACACCGGCGGTCACACCTGCAGAAAGGTCGATTTCTGCAAGAAGCAGAACGAAGACCAGTGCCGAGGCGAGAACGGTGAGCTGTGCTGCCTGAACGAACAGGTTGGCAAAGTTCAGTGTGGTGAGGAAGTAGGGGCTCAGTGAAGCGAACAGAACAACCAGGGCCAGCAGTGCAATAACAGCAGGCAGTGCGCCCATTTCGCCGTTCTTGAGACGCTGACCGTATGCGGTGATCTGGTCGCGGATAGTGCCTTCGTGGCCGCTACCGATTTCAGTGGGGGTTAGCGAACTCATTACGCCACCTCTTCCATGGTCTTGGTGCCGGTGATGTAACCAACAACATCGGATTGTGTAGTTTCTGAGGTCTTCAGTGATGCGACCATGCGTCCTAAGTAGAGAACGTTGATGGAGTCGCAGACCTGGAAGACGTCTGCCAAGTTGTGGCTAATGATGATGACGCCGATGCCGTTGTCTGCGAGGCGACGAACCAGGTTCAGAACCTGCTCGGTCTGTGCCACACCCAAGGCAGCGGTGGGCTCATCGAGGATGACGAGCTTGGCGTTACGAAGAACGGAACGTGCAATGGCAACTGTCTGACGCTGACCACCGGAAAGTGAGGACACCTTCTGACGAACAGACTTCACGGTACGAACCGAGAGGCTCTGCAGTGCCTTGGTGGCCTGGAACTCCATCGAACCTTCGTCGAGGGTGCCCTGGCTCAGTTCTTCGCGGCCGAGGAACATGTTCTGAACGATGTCGAGGTTGTCGCAGAGTGCGAGGTCCTGGTACACAACCTCAATGCCGAGAGCGCCGCTCTGGCGAGGGGAGTGGAGGTGAACTTCTTCACCCTCGAACTTGACGATTCCCTCGTCATAAGGCTGAACGCCGGAGAGGCCCTTGATCAGAGTGGACTTACCTGCACCGTTGTCACCAACGAGTGCGGTGACCTTACCTGCGTATGCCTTGAAATCAATGCCCTTGAGGACATCTACGGGACCGAAGCTTTTCTTAACTCCAGAGAGTTCGATCAGTGGCACATCCATGCCCATCTCCTTTGATGTTTCATCCGACCTATGTGTCGGGGTGGGTGTCAATTCAATGACAGAAAAATTGTGGGGGTGAAACAAGAGAGACTTTGCGCCGGCCGGATCGACCGGCGCAAAGTCTCAACTATTGGTTTGTTACTTTACGCCGTACTTTGCACATGCCTCAGCGAGCTCTGCGGTGCAGAGGTCCTTGGCAGTTGCGTCGCCACCAGCAACAACGTCGATGACCTGTTCAGGACCGACCTTGATGGGGGTAACTGCGACGAAGGGGGTTCCGTCAGCGAGCTTCTTCGCTACAGAAGGAGCCTTACCACCGAGGATCTGGATAGCCAGGTCCGAAGCAGCAGCAGCTTCTACAGAGAATGGCTTGTAGACCGTGCAGGTCTGCTTGCCGAGAAGAACGTTCTGGAGACCAGCAACAGATGCGTCCTGACCCGAAACAGGAACGGTCTTGCCGTTCTTGTCAAGGATGGTGATAACTGCAGCTGCGTTGGTGTCGTTTGCTACCCAAACAGCGTCAACGTTACCGCCGAGAGAGGTGTAAGCCTGCTCGAATGCGGTTCCAGCCTTGGTTCCATCCCAGGTACCAGGAGTCTCAGCAGCAGGCTTGATGCCAGCAGCTGACATGACGGATACAGCACCGTCGTAGAACATCTTTGCGTTACCGTCAGCGGGGTCTCCACCTACGTAAACAACAGATGCGGTTGCGGGGTCCTTGCCAGCAGCGGTAAGACCATCAACGATGCACTCACCTTCGATTGCGCCAACACCCTCGTTGTCGAAGGAGACGTAGTAGTCAGCACCCTCAACTGGACGGTCGTAAGCGATAACTGGAACGCCAGCAGCCTTAGCCTTCTCGGCAACCTGGATAGCAGCACCCTGGTGGTCGGTGAGGATCATTACGCCACAGCCCTTTGAGAGCATCTGGTCAGCAATGGTTGCGTACTTAGCGGTGTCACCCTGAGCGTTCTGGATGTCTACTTCGTAGCCAGCGTCGCCAAGTGCCTTTTCGAGAGCAGGCTTGTCGCCAGCTTCCCAACGAGGCGAAGACTCGGTGTCGGGGAGGATTACACAAGCACGGGTGCTTGCAGCTGCATCGTTAGATGCACCGGCACAACCCGAGAGGGCAAGTGCGGACACAGCTGCTAGAGCTGCGATTGAGATCAATGAAGACTTCTTCATTTCTCTCCCTTCAATTTTCTCTTGGTTTCTCGGATTAACTCCGAGTCGGGCTCGACGGTGAGCCCTGTCCCTATATGTTGCCGTATCCAACAAATAAGAAACAACTTATTTTGGTCACAAAGTGGTAACAAATAGCGGGAAAAGCGTTATTTGTTGTTTCAAACTCTAAATATGAGCTTTAACGTGACGCCGCGAAAGCTGCCGCTTTTCGGTAGTTTTCGATCACTTGTGTGGCCTGAGGAGAGGAAACCGTGCCGATCGTGGCGATACTCCACGCAGGTGCATTGCCTAAGACAAGCTGTGCTGCTTGACGGGCAGCGCCATTGGCAACATATTCACCAGGCTCCGCAATGACAACGGGAACACCAAAGATCTCACCGGCAATGACCTGAACCGCAGGGTTTGCACCCGCGCCACCGACCAAGAAGATACGTGAGCAGGCAACACCCGCATCAGCGAGTGCTTCCAGTCCCGCGTTCAGTCCACACAGCATTCCCTCAATCGCAGCACGAGCAATGTTCTCGCGGGTGTTGTTCGCCAAGGTCAATCCGACCAGCTCAGCAGTTGCGTGCGGAAGGTTAGGGGTGCGCTCACCTTCGAAGTAAGGAACTAAGACAACACCACCAGCACCTGGCTCTGCTTTCAGGGCTAGTTGCCCCAGCTCATCATGCGAAACATTCAAGAGCTTGGCAAAGGAGTCCATGACTCGGGCGGCGTTGAGGGTGCAGACCAGAGGAAGTGACGAGTTTGATGCACTGGCAAAACCAGCAATGGTTCCGCTGGTGTCATGAGTAGACGAGCTGGAAACAGCGAAGACTGTTCCACTTGTGCCCAATGAGACCACGACATCTCCCTCGGCAGCACCGAGACCAAATGCGGCAGCGGCATTGTCGCCTGCACCGCACGCAACCTTCACACCACCTGGCGTCGTGCCTACTTCTTCACCTGGCAACACAACGCGAGGCAGAACAGGAATGTGTCCCAGTGCATAGCTAAGGATGTCGTCGCAGTATGTATTGGTGGCGGAGTTGAAATACCCCGTGCCACTGGCGTCAGAGCGATCGGTTGCCAGTGCTTCCAGCACAGGACCCTTCTCGCTCTCACCGGCGGGACCATATCCGGCAAGGCGCCAGGTGAGCCAGTCGTGGGGGAGAGCTACTGCAGCAACGCGTGCTGCATTCTCTGGTTCTGTGTTTTTCAGCCACAACAGTTTGGTTGAGGTGAAGGACGCAACAGGAACAGAGCCGGTCAGCTGGGCAAGATGTTCTGCCCCAAAGTGTTCGGTGAGTTCGGTGGCTGCATCAGCACTGCGGGTGTCATTCCAGAGCAGGGCGTCACGAATGACGCGTCCTTCTTGATCAAGGACAACCATGCCGTGCTGTTGACCACCGATAGAGATGGCCTCGACGTCGTCGAGCCCACCGGCCTGGGTGAGTGCTTCACCTAGAGCTGTCCACCAGTGAGAAGGGTTGACCTCGGTGCCGTCGGGGTGACTAGCTCGCCCTTCGCGAACCAGTGCACCCGTCTCGGCGTCTCGAATAACTACTTTGCAACTTTGAGTTGACGAATCAACTCCAGCCACCAGGGCCATGGTTTAGCGGGCACCCATGAGGTGTTCGATGGCGAGCTGGTTGAGCTTGACGAAACCAAAGCCGCGGCCATCGAAGTAAGAGTCAGCATCGAAGTTCTCATAAGACGCGTTATCTGCGAGGAGATCGTTGTAGGTCTCACCAGGAGCCAAGGTGGTGGTGTGAATCTCAGCAACACGAGAAGCTTCCAGTGCTGCCTTGACCTCGGGGTCTGCACGGAATGCTGCAGCACGTTCCTTGAGCAGCAAGTACATGCGCATGTTGGCAGCTGCCGAGTCCCAGACACCGGTGAAGTCTTCGGTGCGGCTGGGCTTGTAGTCGAAGTGGCGAGGACCGTTGTACGAACGACCACCGTTGGGGCCGCCGAACTCGAGCAGATCAACCAAGGAGAAGGCGTTGAGAATGTCTCCGTGACCGAAGACGAGGTCCTGGTCGAACTTGACGCCCTTCTGGCCGTTGAGGTCGATGTGGTACAGCTTGCCGTGCTCGATAGCCTGCGCAATACCGGCGGTGAAGTTCAAGCCAGCCATCTGCTCGTGGCCAACCTCGGGGTTCAGGCCCACGAGGTCAGGGTGCTCAAGAGTGTTGATGAAGGCCATCGCGTGACCCACGGTGGGAAGAAGAATGTCTCCGCGAGGCTCGTTGGGCTTGGGCTCAATCGCGAAGCGAATGTCGTAGCCCTTGTCCTTGACGTAGGCAGTCATCAGGTTGACGCCTTCGCGGTAGCGCTGAAGTGCACCCTGGATGTCCTTGGCGCTGTCGTACTCAGCACCTTCACGTCCACCCCACATGACGAAGGTCTTTGCACCCATCTCAGCAGCGAGGTCCAAGTTGCGCAGTGCCTTGCGCAGCGCGAAGCGACGTACGCCGCGGTCGTTGCTGGTGAAGCCGCCGTCTTTGAAGACGGGGTGGCTGAACAAGTTGGTGGTAATCATCGGGATGATGATGCCGGTGTCGGCGAGTGCCTGCTTGAGGCGGTCGAT